>CAZZIA010000021.1:0-8524 GCA_964654075.1 uncultured archaeon
TATTACAAAATTACATTTATATTTAATAAAAGCAAAAGTGATTTTATGCTGGATAAACGCTTTAATGGTTTTGATAATTTTATTTTTGACCTGGATGGAACTGTTTGGCTGTGGGACCAGCTTGTGCCAAGAGCTATAGAAGTTTTTCAAACCTTAAAGAGAGCAGAAAAAAATATTATTTTCATAACAAACAATACTGTGTTAACAAGGGATGGATATGCAAAAAAGCTGCAAAATTTTGGAATATCTGCAAAGATTAATCAAATCATAAATCCAAGTCTGCCCGCAAGAAAGCTATTTCAAGGGAAAAAAGTTTTTTGCATTGGTGAAGGGCTAATAACAGAGCTAAGGGGTGCAAAAATAAAAGTTGTTTCAGATAAGGCAGATTGTGTTTTAGTTTCTGAAGACAGAACATTAACATTTGATAAATTAGCAACAGCACTTGATTTTGTGAATAACGGAGCAGATTTTTATAAAACTGCTTCTGGTGGAGTTTGGTTTATGGGTAAAAAAAGGGTTCCTGGAGCAGGGGCGATTGCTGCAGCTCTCGAAACAGCTTGCGGAAAAAAAGCTGAACTAATAGGAAAGCCATCTAAATATATGATTGATGAGCTGAAGGTACTTGAGTTGGATCCTAAAAAAACAATTTTATTTGGTGATGAGTGTGATTCTGATATAGCAATTGGGAATAGGCTCGGATTTGAAACTGTCCTTGTGCTAACAGGAAGAGATAGCGAAAGGGATTATCTGGCAGCAAAAGGTTTAAATGAGCCAAAAATATTTATAAAATCTGTTGCTAATATATTAAGTTGAGGTGGTAAAAATAAGCAATATTGCGATAGAAGAGCTAAAAACCGTTCCAATAGCAGAACAAAAGGTCGAAGTTGTTGAGAGAAAAGGGCTCGGCCATCCTGACTACATCTGCGATTCAATAATGAATCAGGTTTCTATAGAGCTTTGCAAAGAATATATAAAACAATTCGGTGCAATAGCGCATCATAACATAGACAAGGGGCTACTCGTAGCGGGCCAGGCGGAGCAAAAATTTGGCGGGGGGAGGGTAACATATCCAATGTTGCTTGTTTTTGGCGATAGGGCAACTTTTGAGCTTGATGGAAAATTTGCTGATGTTAATCAAATAGCAATAAATAGCGCAAAGGGCTGGATAAGAAAAAACCTAAGGTTTGTTGATCCAGAAAGACATGTAAAATATCAGGTTGAGCTTAAAAAGGGATCTGCTGAACTAACTGACATATTTAAACGTGGAGGAGCTGTGCTTGGAGCAAATGACACTTCAGCAGCGGTAGGTTATGCTCCGCTGTCACAAACAGAGCAAATCATACTAGAAACCGAGCGATACCTGAACTCTACACAATTTAAGAAAAGATACCCAGAAACTGGTGAAGATATAAAAATTATGGGAATGAGAAGCGGTTCTGAGCTTCATCTAACAGTTGCTATGTCATTTGTTGACCGTTTTGTTGAAAGTGAAAGAGATTATTTTAAAAAGAAGGCAACAATACTTGAGCTAATAAAGGAATTTGTTCAACAAAGATCTGAACTAGAAAATTTTGTATATTTAAATACTTTAGACCAGCCTGGAAGAAAATTAGGTGGAGTTTACCTAACTGTAACTGGGACTTGCGCAGAGAGTGGTGATTCAGGACAAGTTGGTAGAGGAAATAGAGTAAATGGCATAATACCTTTAAACAGACCTGTAAGCTCGGAAGCAGCAGCTGGAAAAAATCCTGTCAGTCATGTTGGAAAAATTTATAATGTTTTAAGCCACAGAATTGCAGATGAGATTTACAAGCAAATTCCTTATATAAAAGAAGTTTATGTATGGCTTGTAAGTCAGATTGGAAAGCCAATTGACAACCCATTAATTGCAGCTGCTCAAATTGCAATGGAAAAGGGTTCTGTAAGCAGCATTAAAGGAGAGGTTAATGAAGTTATTGCAAAAGAACTAGAAAATATAAATAAATTTTGCATGGACCTTGCATATGGTAAAATACCAATTTGCTAGGCAAAGATTAATTTTATTTAAGACTGCTATATTATTAGTATGGTGATGAAACTAAAGAAGCACGGTTCTAAATTTAATAGGATACTAGTAACATCAGCTTGGCCTTATATTCATGGGATGCCGCACTTAGGAAATTTAACAGGCTCAATATTGCCAGCAGATGTTTACGCAAGATTCTGCAGATTAAAGGGCTACAAGACAATTTATGTTACTGGTAGTGATAGTCATGGCACACCAATAGAGGTGGCCGCATTTAAGCTTGGTATAGAGCCAAAAGAGCTAGCATATGAAAATCATGCTAAAATCAAAAAACTTTTTGACAAATTTGATATTTTGTTTGATAATTATTCTATAACAGACTCTGAAACTAATAAAAAAACTGTTTATGATTTCTTTGAAAAGCTATTAAAAAATGGCTATATCTCTGAAAAAGAAATTGAAATGGCATTTTGTAAGAATTGCAAAAGGTTTTTACCAGACAGATGGATAGAAGGGGTTTGCCCTTATTGCAATGGCCTTGGAAGAGGCGATCAGTGCAATGATTGTGGAAGAATGTTAGAACCAAAACAATTAATAGATCCGTATTGTATTGTTTGCAAAAAAAAGGATATTGAATTTAAAAATTCAAAGCACTTATTCTTAGATTTACCAAAATCAAAGGAAGAGCTAACAGCTTATGTAAAAAAACATAAAGAATGGCCTGAAAATGCAAAAAAACAATCCTTAAGTTTTTTAAAGGACATACAGCCTAGATGCATAACAAGGGATATTAAATGGGGATTTCAGGTTCCACTGCCTTGGTATGAAGATAAAATTATATATGTTTGGTTTGACGCTGTACTTGGATATATCTCTGCTGTTAAGGAATTTTGCGAAAAAAATAAAGAAAACTGGGAAGATTGGTGGAAAAACAAAAAAACAAAAGTTGTTCAATTTTTAGCTAAGGATAATATAATATTCCATACTTTGATTTTTCCTGGGATGCTAATAGGTGTAAAGGACAAATATATATTGCCAGATTATGTTGCTTCTTGTGAGTTCTTAATTACTAAAGGTGTGAAATTCTCAAAAAGCGAAGGAGTTGGGATAACAATAGAAGATATATTTGATTTCAGACCTGCTGATTACTGGAGATATACACTAATGGCACTTTATCCGGAAAGAGGGGACAGCGAATTTAATTTAGAGGAGCTTCAAAGAAGGGTTAACACTGAACTAGCAGATACGTATGGCAATTTTATTCACAGAACTCTTGTCTTTATAAAAAATAATTTTAATTCAACTGTGCCAAAGCCAGGAAAATTCGATAATACAGACAAAAAAATTATAAAAAAAGCTGAAAAAACAATTAAAAGAGTTGAAAAATATTTTGAAAAAGTTAAATTCAGAGAGGTTTTAGATGAGATTTTATCTTTGGGAATAGCTGCAAATGTATATTTAAATAAAAAGGAGCCTTGGCACAATTCAAAAACTGCAAAAACAACTTTATACATTTCTGCAAATATTTCAGCCATATTGTCCGTTTTGCTAGAACCATTCATACCATCTTCTTGTAAAAAAATTAGGAAATATTTAAATTTTAAAATAAAAGATTTTGATGAAATTAAAAAGTTTATAATTAAAGCTGGTCATAAAATAACAGAACCAAGACCATTGTTTAAGAAAATTGATGATGAAGGACTTGCTAAATGGAGGGAAAAATTTGAAAAAGAGGTGAAAAAAATGGTTACAATTGAAGATTTTCAAAAGCTTGACATAAGAATAGGAGAAATAAAATCAGCTGAGGATGTTCCTGAATCTGATAAGCTTGTTAAATTGAAAGTAGATATTGCTGGGCAGGAAAAGCAGATTGTTGCCGGACTCAGACCAGAATACTCCTCGCAGGATCTAGTGGGAAAGCAAATTGTTGTTCTAACAAACCTAAAGCCGGCAAAGATAAAGGGTATAGAAAGCCAAGGAATGCTGTTGGCTGCGCTAGAGAATGGGAAGCCTATATTAATAGCACCTCAAAAGGCTGTAAAGTCCGGTAGCAAAGTAGAGTAAGTAAGATTTAAATAGTAGTTTTATTATATTACTATTTAGTGATAAATATCAATAGAGGTGATAAAATGGCTGTTAAATATAGAGGTAGTATAACTATGCCAGAACTAAGAGATCTAAATGAAATGCCAATAGAGGACTTAACAAAAACTTGTAAAGAATTAGGTATTGGAATATATTTTGATAGCTGCACTAGAAAAATAACTGGTTATGGGGATCAAGAATATCCGAGAGAAGTAAATCCTGAAGATTATGGAATAGATCCAGTAAAATGATAAGATGTCAGAAGAAGACGATGATCAAATAGATATAGATTATATTATTGAAAAGAATAAAATAAGAATTAAAAGCTTCAACAAACCAATAATTTATGCAGAGTATTTAAGTGGATTTGACGATGAAAAGGTTTTAATAGATTATGCCAAACACAAAGAATCGATAGCTGTTGTAAGCGAGAATTTATTTGCATTTTATATCTATTCTGAAGATGGTAGTATAGAAACTTCATTTCTAACAGAAGAACAAAGGAACGAAATATTGCAAAAGCTGAAAAAGACAAAACCTCTCCAAGGTTATCTTTAGTTTTTTATTCCTCTCTCATTACATGGCAAAAGCTTGGGCAAAGTATTACCCAATTTTCATCAATGCCTGCAATATCACCATTTAAGGCAATGCACGTTTTTCTTAGCTTGTCAATGGCCCGCTTTAGTTCTGAAAGGTCTTTATCTTTTAAACTCTTAATCTTAACTAGAACAATTGCACCCTCTCTAACAGCTTTTTGTATCCTTTCTGAATCTGCAAAATCCTCTATCTTGTCAACTTTTATTGGAACTTTTCCAGATGGTATGCTAACATCAGCTGTGTCTAGCTCAAGAAACTCTCCTGTTTTTAGTCCTCGTGCAAAACCTCTTTTGAATATCTCTAGAACCATTTAATCAACCTCCATTTTATATCTTTATTTATCATATCTGGCATTTAAATATTTGCTTTTTATATAAAAATCACTTTTGTGCTGCCTCTAACAGCGAAACAATATTCCATACCTGTGTTCTTGCATACATTGGGATGTTTGGATCATTTGAAATCTCATCTAAAGTTGAAATAACAGAATTAATTCTTATATCAAGTCCTTGACTCTCGTCTTGAAGAATTTTGATACATTCTTCACACTTTGTTCTGATGTTTCTCGGAACGGTCCGATCGCTTGCAACCTGTTGAATAAGCAGGATGATGTTTTCAAACATAAGTAACGCCTTTTCATAATTAATCCTTTAAGACTTATTGCAACTACTAAAATAAATATCTTTATTATTATAACTTTTTAGCTTCTTTTCCGATTTTGCTCTCAGTTTCTTTGATAATAAAATTAATTGCTTGTTGGGCTGCAGCTTTATTCTTTCCATTTGCAGAACCAGCAAGATTATGCCCACCTCCCTCCCCGGAGATAATTTTTCCGATTTCTTTAAAAATCTCTGCCAAGTCAATATTGAAATCCAGAATTTTTTCCTTTGCTCTAGAAGAAATTCTTAGCTCCTTTTCTTTTTTAGCATAAACAACTGCAATATCTGCCCCTGCTCTTATTAGCGCTCTGCAGGCCGCTGCCTCATGAGAGGCTATGGCTGATACAGCCAATATTATATTACCAATGCGATAAAGCTGTGCTCTTTGAGCAGCCCTTAGGCAAGCTATAGCATCTGATATGTCTGGCTCTACGGAAATTAATTTTAAAATATCCCCAAGTTTTATACCGGTTCTTAAAAGCGATAGCAGGACTTCTAGCGAATCAATATCAGCAAGCTTTAGATGGGCTGTGTCCGCTACAATTCCAGCTACTAAAAATTTTGCAATATTTTTATCAATTTTACATCCTAAAGCTAGAAGGAGTTTAAAAACAATTTGTGCTGTTGATCTTGTTTCAGGTTCAATTATGCAAACCGCTCCCTTTGCAAGTTCACCGGCCAAGTGATGATCTAATATTATGTCTGCCCTTAGATTTTTTACACTTTTAAGCTGCTCTTCAACAGATGTATCAACCAAAATAACAAGATCGTAGCTAGAGCAGTCAGGATCAATTAAAATTTTGTGCCCCCCACAGAGCAAATGAGCTGGTCTTGATACTGACTCAGCAACACCTGCATCTGCAGCAATGCCGAGCTGCTCAAGCCCTGTTTGCAGACCTAGCAATGAGCCAGCTGCATCTATATCTGCATTATGATGGGTTAATATTAAAACCCCTTTAGCTTGCCTTAATTTCTGGCTAATTTGTTCAATCATAATAAGAACTTGTTGTCATTTTATATAACCATTAGCTTTATATATTACTATCACCAAATAGTAGTATATGGATTATGTTTACTCAAGCAATCGAGTAAACTATTTAAATATGAAAAAAACATAATATAGCACCTGTCGAACATTAAAAAGAGGTGAAAAAAATGAATAATGAGCAAGTTAAATATGCTATGAGAAAATTAAAAGATAATGTTTTACCTGAAAACTTTGGTAAAATACCTAAACTACAAAATCCAAATTGTGCAGAAGAAGCGTTGAGAGGAGAATACGAAATTATAAATGATGAAAAAGTGTACAAAGATGGTCATGTAGAAACTATAATGAGAGGTACAAAAGATTTGCCAGAAAAAAGAACATGAACGATATAAAAGATTTCTTCGAGTATAGAAAAGAATAAAAGCTTTAAACTACTAAATTTAAATATGTTTAGACTTAAGAGAAAGGTCACAATTCCGCTTTATATTTCTAATCCTAGAACTGAGAATCCTGAAGACTACGTAACAGCTGTCTCTTCTTTGCTTATCGAACATGCGCTTAGTGATATGAAAAATCGTAAATATGATTCTAATTTTTATGATAGTACAACTAAAGAAGCTATTAAAGTCCTGGATAAAAAATTTAAAATAAGAAATAAGAAAAAAAGAATAAAAGTATTTGAAAATGTAGAGCAAAGAATTTATGGCACTAAATCTGAAGAAGAAATAAAAGAGAAAACAGATTTTTATATTAGATAATTAATCAGCAGCTGATGGCTTGAAAAAAGTCTGTAGCTTGTCTTGAGTTTCTTTTGCCTTTTCCTTTATTTTATTTTCCTGTCTGCCCAAGCTTTTTAGCCTAAGCTCGTTTGTTTCGTTTTTTTCCTTAAGCTCTTTTTGCATTGTATCTTTCCCTGATTTAATTAATATTGGCCCAATGGCTTTGTAAACATCTTCCCCTTCCTTTGCCTTATCAAGCTCTTCTAAAGCTTTTTCTATCTCAACTTTTTGAATGGTCAGGCTCTCCTTTTGCAGCAGCACAGCCTGCAAGTGTTGTTGAAAGGTTTGCAATTGCACTAGCAGTTGCTGGGCTTGCGGGGGTAGTTTTATTTCTGGCATTAGCTCACCTCTTTAGCAGCGCTTATTAATCTTAAATAAGAGTTTATGGCAGCTAGCATTGATGAAATTTCTTCTGTTTCTATATTTAATATTATTTTATCTTTTCCTGCGCTTAAACTAATTTTAAATCTATTATTCTCAGAAATATCTGGCTTTAGGGCTTTTAAAATAGTTTCTGGCGCTTTGGTTTCAATTTCTATTACTGCTCTCATATTATCTAGCTTTAACTTTAGTAATTGTCTTTGGGCGTTCCTTTACCAAAATTCTATAACCGCAAAATGGACAACGTACAGACTCCTTTATTTTTTTAATATCAATTTCCTTTCTACAATTTAAACACATATACATAAAATTCACTTTTTTATTGCCGGAAGATACGCATCGCCTGCAAATTTAACCTTACATTTCTTACAAAACCATATGCCTGCTGCAACCCTCTTTAAAGTTTCTCTTTCACAAAACGGACATAATTGCTTTCTCTTTTGTAAAGCTTCAATGGCTGCTACAATTTTTTTTGTTTTTGTGCCGTATCTTGGTCCAAACCGCCCAGTGGTTGCTCCTCTTACCATCTAAACACCTAACATCGCTCTTACTTCTTCACCTTTTGTTATCGCTAAATCTATAGCCTGCTCAACCTCCTGTGAAGTAAAAAATCCTTTGCCTGATTTTTGCATTGCGCATATGGAGTGTGCTGAATTTGTAACTATGGTTAGCCTAGCATCTAAAGCGTTCTCTTCTTCTAAATCTGGATCTACCAGCAATTTGTCAGATATTTTTCCAATTGTCACAGCTACGGGCTTATCTATAACTGGCAATTTAGATATTTTTTCATCATATATTGTTTTGCCATCTTCATACTTTGGCATTTTTGTTTTAAGCAGGGCTGCTATTGCTCCAAGAGCAGCAGCATCTGTTAAATTGCCATCATGATCAAGAACATGTATATCTATATTTATTATCCAAACAAGCTTTCCTGGCTCGATACAAAGCTTTTCAAGCTCTATTGATTTGCTTTCTCTTATCCCCCTGTCAACAACCCTTGCAAGTTCAATTGCATTTTCATTTGGTGGGC
>CAZZIA010000022.1:0-948 GCA_964654075.1 uncultured archaeon
GTAATATTAATAATTATAATAATAATTTTGCTAATCCTGAGAAAGAGAATAATAAGATTCTGCAGGATAATTAAAATTGGAAAGAGGGGAGCTGAGCTTAAGGCTGCTGAAGAGAGATTAAGAGAAATTGAGAAGGAAAAGAAAAGGCTAAGAAAGAAGCTTAAGAAATAGTTTTTTATTAGCAAGTTAATTATTTATTATGCGATATCATATTATTAGCTTTATTTTAATAGCTGTTTTTATTTTTTTATTAGCTGTTCCTGCTTATGCAGATGTAAAAATATTTCCTGCTGGCACAACCGTGACCGCTAAAGCAATTGGACTTATAAAAGATATTTATATTTCTCCAACAGAGCCAGTGACAGGGCATGCTGCTGCATTGGCAATTGAGACAAAAAATTATGGAAATATTGCAGGCGTTTATAATTTAAGTTTTACTGTTTCTAAGGCAGGGCCAATTTTCTTTAATCACTCATGTTTTTTTGCTTTAGCAAGGTTTGAGGAGCAAAATTGCTCTGCAAGCTGGACTCCAAATGAAACTGGAATTTATCAGTTGTATGCTGAATTATGGAATGAGACTAACTCTCTAGCAGATACAAAATCTAAGCAATTTACTGTTGTTGGTGTTGGTGCATACGATATACTTGTTGAGGTTTTGAAAAAGCAGGTTTATGCCTCTGAATATGTAAGGGTTGACATAACTTTAAGAAATCAAGGAACAATAACACAGGATGTTTCTGTTAATTATTCTATAGTTGGAACTAATGTTGGTGGAAGTTTTACCTTAGCTCTTGGTCCAGGAGCAAATTTCACACAACCAATTTCAATTCAGGCTCCTGCTTCTCTTGGTATATATACTGTTAGGGCAACAGCGTATTGGGACAACCAAACCGCATCTGCGAGCGATAGTTTTGAAGTTATATCTCCTGTTGCTGCCGCTGCTCCTGC
>CAZZIA010000022.1:958-8085 GCA_964654075.1 uncultured archaeon
TAGGAGCGGTTATAACAGGATTTCTTCCGCTTGTACTCCAGGCAGAGCTAACAGCCAGCTTTCCAGATCAGATAACTGTTTCACAGGGCGATGAAAAAGTGTTTGGTCTTTTTGTCACAAATTCTGGAAATTTAACATTACATGATATTAAACCATATATTTATGGCATTGAATTTAAGTGGATCTCAGTTCAGCCAGAAATTTGTCTTGAGCTTGAAAAAGATAAAGTATTCTTATTTTTGATTTCATTTTCTGTTCCTAAAGATGTAACTCAAGGCGATTATCCATTTCAAATTCTAGTACAAGCAAATGAGAGCCATGTTATTTTAAATCCAACATTAAAAATTATTTCTCCTGTCGTATTGCCAGTTCCAACTAAATTTAAAATTGAAAAAATAGCAACACCACTTCCTTTAAAGCCAGGCGTATTAATACTAAACCAGCCGAATATCGTTTGGTTTGATATTAAAAATCTTGTGAATAAGACTGCCAATTTAACTGTTTTCTTGGGAACCCCCGAATGGATTGTAAAACCAAATAGAATAATAAAAGAGGTCCCTGCTTTAGGCATAGAAAGCTTTAGATTTGAAATAACTCCAACCCAGGAAGGGTTGCATAAAATAACAGTTTACATGAATGAATTTTATGAGGAAGTTGACTTTAATGTTGAAAAACCTGTTGAAGTGCCATGGCTTCTGATAGCTGTTATTATAATTTTAGTAGTTGTGTTATTTTTAATTATAAAAAGATTGCGCACGTATTATTATTATGGCGCAAGGCTAAAGGAAATAAAAGAAATTATTGGCGGTAAAAAATGAGAAAAATAGCTATATTGTCTGGAAAGGGCGGTGTTGGTAAAACAACAATTACAGCAAACCTTGGCATGGCTCTGAATCAGCTTGGATATTCTGTCTGCCTGGTTGATGCAAACATAGCTACTGCAAACCTAGGGCTTCATTTCGGGCTTACATATTATCCTGTAACTTTAAAGGAAATTTTAAATAACAGATTTTCAATGCAAGATTCTGTCTTTATTCACCCCTCGGGTTTGAGAATAATTCCTGGTTCGCTTTCTGTGGCGGATTCAAAGGCTGTGGATATTTGTGCATTAAGGCAAAAGCTAGATCAACTTGAATATGATTTTATTTTAGTTGACTGTGCGCCTGGCTTAGAAAGAGAAGTTATAACAACAGCGCAAAGCTGCGATGAAATATTAGTTGTCACAGCTCCGGAGCTGCCAGCTTTAACAGATGCCCTAAAACTAATTAAAATCGCTAATCAAAATGAAATTTCAATAAAAGGGATTGTGCTTAATAGAATTAGGAGAAAGCCATTTGAGTTAAATCCTGAAGAAATAAGTTCTGTTACAGAACTTCCCCTTATTGCAAAAATACCAGAAGATGCGAATTTTTCAAGGGCAATTGCGTTAAAAACACCTTTAGTTGGGCTAAAGCCTTATTCTCTGGCAGCGAGGCAAATTAAAAAAGCAGCAGCTGGGATAGCAGGTATAGAGCTAAAAGAAAGTTTATTTTTGAGGCTGAGGAGCTTTTTTAGCTGATTCTTTCCTTCCCCAAATCCTAGGAAACTTAAACGTTGGCATGTGTATTGTTGGCAAGGATGGTAAGGATGGTTTTTTAAATATTGTTTTTTTCTTTTCCTTTCCAGCTTCTTTTATTGCCTTTACGATTGCTGAAATTTTTTCCTTTGCCTTTTCAGGACTTTCAATTTCAAATGCTGTGCCAATTTGGATTCCATCTGCACCTGCCCTGATAATAGCCTTTGCTTGTTCCGGTGTTCTGCATCCTCCACCATAGAAATACGGAACTGTGAGCTGTGACTTAACAGCTGAAATTAGCTGAGCAGGAGCAGGTGTAGGAGCTCCTGAGCCAGAGTCTGTTACAACAAAATGAGCGCCCATATACTCTCCTGCTAAGGCGGTTGCAGCAGCAAGATCAGGCCTATTTCTAGGAATTAAATTTACATTTGATATCCAGCCAACAGCTCTTCCAGGCTCAAGCACAATATAAGCAGTTGGTATTGGCTCAATGCCCATTCTTTTAACAATTGTTGCACCTTGTATTTGAACAGTTGAGATCCAATATACATCTCGGGAGTTTAATAAATACATAAAATAAGTTGCATCTGCAAATGGAGTTATAGTGCCAACATTTCCAGGAAAAAGAACAATTGGTATATTTACCCTTTCCCTGATCATTTTCGTTGTTTTATCAAGAATAAGACCTTGAGCTCCTATTGACCCACCAACAAGTATAACGTCAGCCCCGGCTTCGCATGCTATCTCAGCAACTTTTGCACCCGTTTCAAATGGCTGTTTATCCGGATCTATCAATGCAAGCAGGATTGCTCCATCTTTCCTTATTTGTTCTTTTATATATTTTTCAACCTTACCTATTACCATTTTAACAACTTAATTTTTTAGATATATAAACTTTATTTCTTTCGTTTTTTGCCGTAGTAAGATTTATATCCTTTAATCATTTCTTTTATGCCTTGTTCATAGCTAATTTTTGGTTTATATCCTAGCTCTTTTCTAGCTTTGGTTATATTAAATGTTCTGTTTGCTGCTATCTTATCTATATATTCTGGTATTAGCTCCGGTCTTTTACCACCAACCTTTGCTTTTATAATAGAAATGTAAGCCAACATCTTTGCAAAGAGAATTGGGATATGTTTTCTAGGAGGGTTAACACAAAGATATTTGCACAGAATTTCCCAACATTCCTCTAGCGTTTTTGCATCTGGCCCAGCCACTAAATAGACTTCCCCAGCTTTACCTTTTTTTCTTGCTAGCAACAAAGCCTGAATTAGGTCATCAATATGTATGTATTGTATAAGATTTTTCCCACTGCCGATTATTGGCAAATTTCCCCCTTTCAGCCCAGAAATTACTAAATTATATCCTTCCTCAAATCCAGGGCCAAAAACATCAACTGATCTAATAACAATTGCTCCAGCCTTAAGAGCTGCCTGCTCAGCCAAAAGCTTTGTTAAGCCATAGTAATTGTCTGGTTTGCATTTACTTTGCTCATCAGCCGGTATTTTAATTTTTTTACCCATCACAGCAGTTGAGCTTAGATAGATGGTTTTCTTACCAGTTGCAACATCTAGCAAATTCTTTGTTCCTTCAACATTAACTGCAAACATAAGCTTTTTTGGTGCAAGATAGTCAACACACGCTGCCAAATGATAAATTGTATCAACATCTCTTACAGCCCCCTTTAAAGAGCTTTTATCAAGCAGGTTGCCTTGGAAAATTTCCAGATTCTTTCTTTCTTTAATCTTAGTTCTATCCATAACCAGAGCCTTTACTTGCTCTCCCTTTGTTAGTAATGCATTAACAAGATGGCGGCCAACCCTTCCAGATGCGCCTGTAACAAGTATTTTAAATTTAATCACCGGCTTACTCTAGAATTATAGGTTCAGAAATTCTTTGCTTTATAACATGCTCTCTCAGATCTTTTAGCTGCGCTTCAAATCCTTTTGTCAGCTCTTCAACATTTTTTGGGATTTCCTTAAGCTTTTCCATCTCTTTTCTTAATTGATCTATTATTTTTAATCTTTCTGCAAGCTCTTTTTTACCCGCTTCAATCTCAGTCCACGTTTTCTCTAAGTCTGCATTTAACGCAAAAATACTAAGCTCTTTCCTCATTTCTGCTCTTATTTCTGCTACAGCATCTTTCTTAAGTTTTTCGCTATCTCTTTTAAAACTGCCTAAATCTCTGCTTAAAGTCTCAACGGATTTACCAAAGCTATCTAGCTGCGCTTTGGTGCTTTTTAGTTCATCAACTGTGGCTTTCTTGAAATTTTCAATATATCCTTTTAAATTATCCAAATTTGCACTTAATGTGCTAAGGTTTTTGCTAAACTGGTCAAATTGAGCTTTTACATCTGTTTCTAAGCTAACTTTTTTAAATTCATCTAAACCTCTGCTTAAGTTGCTAATCTGGTCTCTTGTTTCTTGCGCTACTCTTTGCAGTTGCTCTCTCCTAACCATGTCTGTAGGAGCTTCTATTTTCAAGCTTTCAATCCTTTCATTCAAATTTTCAATTCTCTTTTCAAAACTTTCAGAAAGCTCTTCTAGCCTTTTACCAAAAACCTTTCGGATTTGTTCAATATCAATAGTTTTAGATTTTCTTTCCAGCTCTTCTACAAGAGCCAAACCTTCTTCCAGCTTTTTTCTAATATCTTCTGGAACCCCGGTTTTTGATATTTTTTCAAACTGCCCTATCCTTTCGTCAACAAATCTTTTTGCTGTTTCAATTTCTTTTAGTGCAGCGTCAATTGCTTCCCGTTTGCCTATTGATTTAATTCTAGACTCTAGGTCAAAAATCCTGCTTTCCAACTCTTTGATATCTTCCCTTTTAAACCCCTTAACCTCTTTTATTGATTCAATAGAACTTTCAAGCTGATCTAAACGATCTTCTATATCTTCAGGAATTTCTGGTTTAGAAATCTCAACTTTAGGGACATCTATCTTAGGAATTACTGTTACTGGTTTCTCTAAAGTAGCTATCCTACTTTCAAGCTCGCTTATATCAGCAACGCCAGTTAGTTTTTTAAATGCTTCATGAATTTTAATTATGTCAAATCTATCTAGCATTTGCGAATCTTCAAGAGATTCAAGACGATCTTCAATGCCAGTTGCTGGCCTTTCAGCTACGCTTGCTTTTAGCTCATCAATCGCACTTTCAAGAATCGCAAGTCTCTTATCAATTTGCAGCAGCGCAAACTTTTGTTTTTCCTCAGATCTATCTAAATCCATAAAAATCAGTTAGCTCTCTTTGTTAATAAAATTTCCCTTTTTATATCCCTTTAGCCAGCTTAGGAATCCCTTCCTTTCCTGCTCTTTCATGGCTTCATCAAGTAGTTTTTGATCAATTGCTGCATAGAAATTATAGAATTTTAGCCTTAGCCCAATTACAATTTTTATTCCAAATTCCTTTAAAAGTTCTGCCTCGGCAGGCAAGTCATCAAAAATTAAAATATCTGGCTTTAGAGCTGCTAAAAATTTGGCGGTGCTTGCTGATGGTACATAGTTTTTAAAGTAAAGCACAGCTCCAGCCAGCCCAAATTCTTTATTAATTTTGGCGATTTCATCTTTGTTAAAGCTTTCAACAACTATTACCGGTATCTTGCCAGAAGATTGAATTTGTTTTAGCTCTTGCTCCTTTTCCACCTTAAGCTCAATTTTCCCTGCTTTAGCTCTTTCTGCCTCAAGCTCATGTTTAAGTTGCCTAATTATAATTTCTCTTTTTGCAATTTCCCTTTCCTTTAAAATTCTTTTTCTTATTGTCTCAGTTTTTCTTAGCTCTTCCTTTGCTCTTGCTAGTTTTTGACTTTCAAGTTCTTCTATCTTCTTTTCAAGCCTTTTTGTGCATAGCTTTAAAATTTCATAATTTTTTTCTTGAATAGTCAGCTTTCTTTCTAGCTCTTTTGTCCTATCCCGCCAATTAGTTTGGACTTTCTTTGGCTTTGGCTTTTCATCCTTTCTTAGCAGTTCTATGGCTTCTGCAATATTTTTTGCCTCTTTGCTAATGACCATTGTTTTTATTCTTTCAGAATAGCTCTCTAAACCAAGCGATGCAAGAGTTTGATCGATTTTTAAAAGACTCGTGCAAATAGATTTGTAAGCAGCTATTGCTGCTGCAACCGCATCACGTTCATGAGAATTTTCTGTTTTAATTTCCTTTGTTAGCTCAGCTTTTTCCAGCAGACCCAAATCTTTTTCAGGACTAAATAACTTACAATTAAAAATTGCACAAAGCTTTTCAGCCATTTTTGGCGCCTTTGCTTTGTCAGAAGCCATTAAGAGGGGTTTTCCAATTTTGGAAATGCTATCAATTATTTCAGGCAGATTAAATTCTCTCTTGCTTTTAACAAAAATTAATTCTCCTTTTAAATTAAAAATAGCTAGCCCTGTTGTAAGTCCAGGATCAATTCCAATTATTAAAGATTTCAGCCAATCACCTTATATATATTATTTTAAGTTATTAATTATTATGCGCTATCCACCTGAAGTTTTGACAAAATCAAAAAAAGGAAAGATTGAAGTTAGGGCTTTGATAGATAAAGGGCAATTTGTAAGATATGGCTATTTGGATCCAAAAACAGCAAAACCTAGCGGAAAAATCAAGCTTGTTCTAAAAGGTAAAAAGCAGGAGGAATTCTTTATAATTCCAATGGCTCAGCCTGGAAAGTTTTTAATGCTTAAAACAGAGGCAAAAGGAAAGAGAAGCATTTGGTCAAAGGGAAAATAGTTAAGATATAAAAGGCTCTACTATAGGCGTTTCTGTTTCAATAGCTCATAATAAGGATATAAAACCAGACAATGCGCTTTATGCCCTGAGAAAAGTAGGCCAAGACGTATCTTGCAGCTTAGCTTCAGACAGACCAGCTTGCATAGACCAGGTTGCAGCAGAAAGGCAAGAAGATGCTGTGGCAATTGAAAGTGAGAATCCAGAGCTCGCTGAGAAGCTAAAGAAGGATGCACAGGAGAAAAAGACAGAAGCAGTTCCAAATGTTCCAACATTCCCTGAATAGTTTTAATATTTAAATTCTATAATATAATATGAAATTGCTACTGATTTTGCTTGCTATAATTTTTATCAGTGGATGTGTTCAAGTTCAAGAAGAAGTAAATACAAAATTCTGCCAAAGCGATTCTGATTGTGTGCCTGCTGAATGTTGTCATGCAAGCTCTTGTGTTAATACAACTTATGCTTTGGATTGCACCGAGGTTATGTGCACGATGGAATGTGTTGCAGGTACAATGGATTGCGGCGGTTATTGTGCTTGCATTAATAATACCTGCAGAGCGATAATTTCTTAAATAAGAAACTCAAATATTTTTTATGCGCGGGATATCAGCAGTTATTGCGGTTGTATTAATACTAATGATCACAGTTGCTCTAGCATCTGCTGCATATGTCTGGTTTACAGCAGTTTTTAAAACCACTGCTGGTGCAGGAGGAGCAGAAGCAGAAAGGTTTACAACAACCGGCAAATCTTTAATGAAGATAGAGGGCAAAACAGACAAAATATATATAAGAAATATTGGCGAGACAAATTTATCTGGATTTGCAGTATATATGAATGACATTCCAATT
>CAZZIA010000023.1:0-8058 GCA_964654075.1 uncultured archaeon
CCACAATATCTTTACTGAGGCAATGGTTATAAACAGCCATGAACCGTCTTTCTCTGCCACTAAGAGATTTGAGTTTTCTCTTAGCGGAACGAGTGCCTATGGCTTGGAGTTTTTGCCTCAGATAAGCATAATGTCTTTTGATTCCTCTGATTTCATTTGCCTTGATAATAGTATAATCGGAACAAACAGCAAAATTTTTGATTCCCAGATCTATTCCAAGAACTTCTTTGTTGTTGCTTTGCTCAACAGTTTCACCTTCAACAACAACTTTAATCCTACAAGCTTTTCTATGGATGCCAACAACAATGCCCTTAACCTTCCAAGAAAGATATTTATAGAAATATCCAGGAATTTTAACAGGATATTTCTTTCTACCATTGACAGTTGTGAGCTGGATTTCGCCACTCTCAAGAAAGGCTTTAGAAGTCCTCAAGTCAAACCTAATGCTACTGAACAGCCCCTTAGTTGTTTTCTTTCTATATTTATTCCCCTTAAGCATTTCAATTGCATTGTCTCTTGCACACTGGATAAGAGCAGAAGGAAAATCAGGAAACTGTTTTCTAACTTGTCTATACAAAGTTTTATGAAGTTTACTTTTGGAGTTGGTCTTAAGATCAAAACACTTTTTTATGTGAATATTACAAATAGTATTATATTGCTTAACGGTTTCAAGAATTTCATTTTTGATAGGAATGTTCAGACTTATTGTTCGTTGCATAGTTATAGAGATGATAAACTAAATTATATAACTAATTCACTACCCTCAGTGAAGAATTTTAAGTATACGACGTATCTCCCAGCTTTCGCAAGGAGTCTTAGCGAATCGTTGAAGATAAAAAATTAAAAAAAAGAAAAATAACAACGGCACTGTTTTATTTGAATAGGCTTATTATAAGCATTACCACTCCAATTAGTGTGAAGATAAGCCCAATTACACTGAACAAAGCTGTTCCATAGCTTAGTCCTGCTATATTAAATGCTATTCCGAATCCAGCGCTGAATGCTGCAGCTAATAGGTATAGTGTGCCTGCTACTGCAAGCCACAGAAATCCTTTATCCTTCTTTATCTTTGCAATCTCTCCCAAGGCTGGTACTAGCAACAGTGCTATTCCCAGCACAACCAAAGGTTCTACCATGTTTTCACCTGCATTTCCTTTGGACTTCCCGCTACTTAAAGTTAACTAATACGCCCGTTATTTGTCGAATATTTATATAGCAGAAATATAATAGGTAATAGGCAGAGAATTACGCTCTACCCACAATCATATTAAAAGCTATTATAACCATATCTCCAGCTCTTATATCTAGCTCAGGTATAATACCAACTGTTTCTTTTCGATTCTCTACAGAAACTATTGCTTTATTTTCTTTAACAGCTAGAACTCTCCCCTTAGCTATAACCATGAAAATACTTTAAAAAGCTTATTTAAATGTTTTGCTATTTTTCAGAAAAAGTCTGAGCTTGAAATTTATATATTTTAGCAGCTGGGTCAAGCCAACTATCTCCAACCAGCCCAGCTTTTAAACAGAGGTTTTCTAGATAATCTTCTACTGTCCATTCTTGTTCTATTGGAACTTGTGGTAGAAATAGGCCAGATAGAATACCCTTTTTAATTATAAGTCCGTCCTCGCCGAGTTTTATTTTTCTTAAATATTCCTTTGGATTTTTTACTGAAATCAGCTCAGGTTCAGTTAAAATAGAAATCTCGATAAGAACATCTTTTAGTTCTTCTGCTTTTAAAGGTAAAAACCTTGTATCTTGGCAAGCAGAAACAGCAGCTGCTATCACACCTTCTATCAAAGGCTTTTCAGGATAAGGCAACCCTATACAACCTCTTAGCTCTTTTACATTTGCAATTTTTTTATAGATTGTTACAAAAATACCTTTTTTATCTTTAAGTTTTTCAGGATAGCTTGCTGGGATATAAATAATTTTTTTAGTTTTAATAAACTGTTCGATTGCATCTCGAGCAAGTTTTAGCAAAAATTGCATTTCAGATTCTGAAAGCATATAAATAATTGCATTTATAGAGATTTATAATTTTGAGACATAGAGTTCTGCTTCCGGACTTAGTTTAATTGTTGGTATGTACAAATTATCTTTTTTGATGTATACTTTATCATCTTTAAAAATGGTAGCGGGGGCCGGAATTTCAGAGCAAAGCTCATTTGAACCAGCGACCTTCCCGGTATTAACTTTCGGGTGTCTTAGTAATCTTATGAGCCATCCGTTTCTTTCGAATCGACGGGCACTCCAGGCTGCCCCACCCATATAGGCTTAAACTCGCTACGGTTAACCCCGCTGTTTTAGTTTATAGATTTTGACTAATTAAAAGCTTACTGTCAAATGGCGCGATAAGAAGATAAAACGCGTTTCAGTTTTATTCTATTTTTGTCGTCAAAGGGGGCAAAATTGATTTCGTTATAGAATTTTTTCGCATCATCTTTTCTTGATATCACAAGCTTGTAGTGGGCTGTTACAATTATTGTACCAACTTTTCTATCATGATATATCGAACGTATGCCGCTACATTCTATACGTGCATTTATTCCAAATATCTCTCTTAAGGCAATCTGTATGTGCACTAGCTCTAGCGGATAATTATCTGGCTTTTTGGCCACAGTTCTAAGCTCATGTAGTAGTTCTAAAGGATACTGCTTCGATCTCTTTCCTTTTTCATAATGTTTTTCGACCAGTTTCTCGAGATTGTTTGCAAGTTCCAACCTGTTACCTTTTGTTAAAATTATACTCCTATTAATATTTTTTATATGGCCGTCACCAGAGTATCTTGTTTGTAAGTAATTAACTAGCCAAGATCTGACCCACTCATTCTTAGAATAATTAGAAATTGCATAAAAGATTAATGATGGCAAGCCATCGTTGTTAACAACCCTTTTGCCAGCTCTGAGACCATAGCCTTCTGTCAACACCCTTGCTACAAGTGTAGAGAAATATTTATGAAATCCTTCATCTGCATCTCTGTGTTCAGGTGTCGGTGGCAATTTGGTTGCAGCATAACTCCCCAAAACAGCTCTTATATTTTTTGTTGCAAACTCCAAAAATTTCAGATTTTTATTACTAATTTTTAATGATTTATTAGCATGTGGCAGATTGCCCTCGCTGACAAATGCTCCTAAAAACGAGGCCAAATGTGGATCTTTAAGATCTATTGTTTTGACTCCTTTGCCAATTTGGATTGAAAATTTGCTCATTTTTACGCAATGTACAAGGTCCAATAAATAGTTAATTCACCACCGCCAGTGGTGAATTATAGGCTTGTAACATACCACCTGCTGTAAACTTTTATATTTGAAACTTAAAAAGATTACTATAAAAGAAATTGCAAAGAAAAATTTAATTCTAATAAAACTATTTCTTGGATATTTTCGCTCTTTGTGCAAACCACCTCGCTTAATGTAAAAGAGCTTACTCATTCTTCTTTTCGGTTTCGGACAATGCAGTCGTAAGACTCAACACGAAAAGCAGATGGCTCGCTCTTTTTAAGTCAAAAGAAAACGAGGTGATTGATGTGAAGAGCGAAAATGAAAAAATGAAATTTGAAATAGAAGAAACAGAAATTACTGATAAAGAAATATGGGAAAACTTATATGGTAAGAATACAACACCAATAAATTGGAGAATAGAAGAAAGTACAGATATAATTGATTTAATAAGAGGTTTTTGAAATGAAAACACAAGTACCGATAAAAGAAATTGCAGAATGTGTCGGCCTATGGTTGGCAGAAGGCGACAAAACAACTATAAGAGAAGTAACACTAACAAATAATTCTATCGATGTTATCTTATTTTTTTATCAAAGAATAATGAAAATATATAAAGGTAAAAATAAGCCAAGGATTTACGTCTATTCTCCATCAAAAAGAAAATTGTACGAGTCTCTTAACGGTATAAAAATAAATTTCTACTATGATTTTAGAGCAAATAGACCTTACTACATTTTCAGATTAGCCGATACAAAGTTTACAAAAGAATGGAAAGCAATAGTAGAAAAGATAAAAAATAATAAAACTCTTTATCCAGACATACTTCGCGGCTTTTTTGCAGGTGAAGGAAATATAAAACATGACTCTATACAAAATACAAAAATTGTCAGAATAGCACAAGGAAATAGAGATGAGTTTCTTGAGGATATTTTCAAAGTATTGAAATTAACTTTCAGATACGAGAAAGATAAAAGGATGTATTGGTTTTCTGGAAGGAGAAATATGCACATTTTGAATAACAATGATATAATTTCTCTGCATCCAGAGAAATATGCTAAATTCAACAAAATGATGGCAGATAATTCAACCCCCAGAAAATGGTTAATGAAATGCATAAATGAAAAGCTTGGGCAGCCAAGAAGGATAGAAGAACTAACAAAACTTCTTAACAGAGATTGGGTTTCATTAAGCTACGCACTTAATGATTTAAAGAAATTAGGAAAGATAGATTTCTTCAAGGATGACGGTAAGATATATTGGGCAAGAACCAGTAAGGTAAAAGAATTTAATATAAAGAGGATAAGAGAAATATTAAATTGTTTAACACTTCCAAAGTCAATGTGTCAGATTGGCAAACAAACTGAAAGAGACCATAAAACAGCTGGCAAAAGATTAAGAGAATTAGAAAAGTTAGGGTTGGTGAAATGTGAAAAAGGAAAGTGGGTTAGAACAGAAGAAGGAGAAAGGTTCCTTGAGAACCATACTTGGGATTGATGAGAGCGGTAATGGATAAGAGGTTATCCTCTATTCACCGTAAGAGGGGCAGTCATCGGTCCATTAGTAATAGCTGGAGCTTTAGCAGAAGAAAAAGATTTGCCTAGGCTAAAAGCCATTGGTGTGAAAGACAGCAAGCTGTTAACAGCGGAGAAAAGAGAAAAACTTTATCCTCAAATCAAAAAAATTCTAAAAGATTTTGCAATAATAAAGATTTCTGCAAAGCAGATTGACGAGCTAAGGAAAAGGATAAACTTAAATAAAATAGAGGCTGAAAAAATGGCACAAATAATAAAAGTAATGCGAGCGGACAAAGCAATAGTTGATGCTCCGCAGGTTTCAACTGAAAAATTCAAAGATTATTTAAATGCTTTAGCAAAAAACAAAACTGAAATCGTTGCAGAAAATTTTGCTGACAGGAAATATGTAATAGTTGCAGCTGCATCTATTTTAGCAAAAGTTGAAAGGGACAGAGAGATAAGAGAAATAGAAAAAAAGAATAAAATTTTTGTTAGAACAGGATACCCCCACGATGAGAATACAATTAATTTTTTAAAAAGTTGCAAAGGGAGATTCCCAGACTTTGTTAGAAAATCTTGGATAACTGTTCAAGAAATGCTAAAAAAGAAAAAGCAAACAACTTTAAAGGAGTTTAAATAAAAATAAATAATAAGATATGCAAGGTATTAAGTATGAAACCTGAAATGATTTCAATTATAGTATATTTGATAGCTGGAATTTTTGTTGGTTATGCAAGCTTTTTAATAAAAGGCAATTGGCCAGCTTTACTTTTAGCAATAGTTTTTTTAATTGCAATTCCATCAGGGCTAAAAAAAGCTTTTGGCATTAAAGAGCAATTTAAATGGTTTCTTACAAATGGTGGGCTCATATACTTGTTCATATGGTTTATAACTTGGATGATTTTCTTTAATTTGGTGGTCTGATGATTGAAGATATAGGGGATTGGAAAAGAACCCATTATTCAAAGCAAGTTACTCCAGAGATGGACGAGCAGCAAGTTATAGTAATGGGTTGGGTTAGAGCAATCCGTAAAATAGGGCAGATAATATTTATCCAGCTTGCTGACCGCGAAGGTTTTATACAGATAACAGCAAGGCCTGAAAAAATAAAAGAGGTAATAACAAAGGAAAGAGTTGCTCAACCTGTGCTAGATAAAATCGGCCAACTCGGAAGAGAATATGTGATTGCTGTTCGCGGAACTGTAGAGGCTAATAAGGAAGCACCTGGCGGAAGAGAGATAATTCCAATGAATATTCGAATTCTGAATACAAGCGATGCACCCCTACCATTAGAGATCGTTACTAAAAAGACTCCAGCTGAGTTGCCAACGAGATTAGACGCTAGGATACTGGATTTAAGGAAGCCTGAAGTTGCAGCAATTTTCAAGATTTCAGAAGTTTTGAAAAGGTCTTTCTTTGATTACTTTGAAGATTTAGGATTTATAGACGTAAACACCCCCCTTATAGTGGGTGCTGCAGCAGAAGGGGGTGCAAGTTTATTTAGGATATTTTACTTTGATAAGGAAGCCTATCTTAATCAAAGTCCTCAGCTATACAAACAGATGCTATTGGCAAGTGGTTTTGATAAAGTTAGCATCGTAGGTCATGTATTCAGAGCAGAACCTCACGAGACAGTTAGGCATATTAATGAAATTATACAGATGGACGTAGAAGAGGCGTTCATAGAAAATGAGGAAGATGTTTTAAAATATTTTGACGGTTATTTTAATTACTTTATTGAAGAGCTAAAAAAACGATGCAAGTCTCAATTTGAGATTCTAGATAAAGAAATACCTGCTGTAAAAACTCCAATAGATAGAATAACTTACGATGAAGCATTAGAACTGCTAAAAGAGAATGATATAAAAATGAGGTGGGGTGAAGACTTCACACCAGAAGCTGAAAAGAAGATATGTGAATTTCATAATCCTGTTATAATTACCAGATGGCCTAGTGTCATAAAGCCATTTTACTGTATGAAAGACTCAGATAACCCAAAATATTGCAGAGGCTTTGACTTACTTTTCAATGGGACTGAAATAAGCAGTGGAGCGCAAAGAGAGCACAGATATGATGAGCTTGTAAAAAATATGAAAGAAAAGAGGTTGAATCCTAAAGATTTTAAATTCTACTTAGAAGCTTTTAGATTTGGAATGCCACCACATTGCGGTTGGTCTATAGGGTTGGAAAGGTTAACCATGACCTTGCTGAATCTAAAGAATATTAGAGAAGCTGTCCTATTTCCTAGGACAAAAGAAAGACTGTTTCCTTAGAAGTAAAGTTTAAATATTTCTCGATGCAAAGAATTAAAGAAACTAGAGAGCGAGTAATACCGTGATTATATGTGGAAAATGAATAGAAGTGCTTGCATAAAATGCGGCAGCTGCATTTCAGCGTGTCCGAATGCAGCTTTGGAAATGACTAAATTTGGGCTACTTTGTAACAAAAAACTATGTAATAGTTGTGGGAAATGTGCTAATGTTTGTCCCACGGGTGCAATAAAGGTGGAATAGTGTGGTCTATTGATAAAAGCAAATGTTTAAGATGCGGAGCATGTGTTTCTGTTTGCCCCAAGTTAGCTCTAGAGCTAACAGAAAATGGCATTGTTTGTGATAGAAAAAAGTGCATTTCTTGTGGAGCTTGTGCCAAAATTTGCCCTGTTGGTGCAATAAAGGTGAAGAAATGAGAAAAGAATGGGATGTTGTTATAGTAGGAGCAGGACCAGGCGGTTCTTCAACAGCAACACATTGTGCAAAGGCAGGATTAAAAGTTGCTTTGCTAGAAAAAAGACCTAGTATAGGAAGTGAGAAACGCTGTGGCGAGGGGCTTTCATTAGGTTCAATAAAAATGATAGAAAAAAGTCTTGGGGGAAAAATACCTTCTAGGTGCATTACACAAATAATAAATGGTGCTATAGTTTATGCGCCCAGTGGCAAAGAAGTTGTAACAGACTTCAAAAAAAACAGCGGAGCTATAATGGAAAGGAAGATTTTTGACAAGTGGCTTGCTTTTGAAGCTTCTAGGGCAGGAGCATATGTTCAGGCAAGGACAAATGTTAGTGATGTAATAAAAGAGAAAGGATTTGTTACAGGTGTAAAAGCTGAATTTGGGGGAGAGAAATTTTATATTAAAGCAAAGGTTGTTGTGGCTGCAGATGGTGTTGAATCTGTTATAGCTAGAAAATCCGGTCTTGATACATCTAATAAACTAATTAATATTGATTCTGGCTATCAGTATGAAATGTCTAATTTGAAGCTAAGAGATTCGCATAAAATTGAACTTTGGTTTGGGAACAAAATCGCGCCTAGAGGTTATTGCT
>CAZZIA010000024.1:0-2162 GCA_964654075.1 uncultured archaeon
ATGATAAATAAATTTAGTAATTTTTTTATTTTTTATTTTGCTTTCAAATTTTTTGATTTCGCTAGAAAATTTTTTTCTGAAAAAGTAGAATATTATGAAATCAGAAATTGCTGCTCCTAAAGCTCCAATCAATGCAATATACAATGGATTCAGGCTTTTGCCCAATGCTACTATTAAAGTTGCAGAAATTGGAACAGTAATGAAATATGTGAAAAAACTTCCGGCAACAAATGCTCCAATATAACCAAAATCTCCAGCTGCCCCGATCAAAGCCTCAAAACTCTGGAAATATGCTGGTGTTAAAATTATGTAAGCTAATATTAATGAAATTAGAAATATCAACAGATTTTCATATTTCAATTCATAGTATTTTATTTCTTTAATGAGTTTCCACATCTAATCACTTAGAGTATAATATGTATAACTATTAGAAAAAGTTAATATATAATTCCAACTACTTTTGCTACGATTTGGTCAGCTCTTACCTTTCCGTCAGCAACCGCGCTATTATCTCCCTTTGTGACAAAATAACTGCCAACTTCGTCTTCGCCAATCTCATAAATTCTGTGAACAATCTCCTTGCCGTCAACCAAGGTTACAACTATATCACCGACTTTAAGTTCTGAAGGAGCTGTATCTAGAAGCGTATATCCACCACTAATCATGGTTGGCCACATAGATCCAGTTGAGCCAATTCTGCGAATTTCAACAGATTTATTATAAAATAAGCTACAAGCATAGCTATAATTTTGGCCTATTGGACCAAAATAGCCCTTTCTGCAATTGCCAAAAAGCACAACCGGCGTGTCAGATTTGTTTGCATCACTTATCGATTTGAGAGACTGAACATCACTGGCAAAAAAGCCTGTTATAGGAGCAGTTGTGGATGTGTTAAATGCAGAGATAGCTAAAGCCATAACTATACAACCCAGGACGAATGAAATTATTGCCTTTTTCATAATAATATTAAGCAAGAAAAATATTTAAACTATATTTATCACATATGTTCTAGAATAATCGCATGTTCCAGTGGTATTTGCAGTTGTTTGCCCAATTTTCTTTGGAATGAATCTGTGGTATGTTGTGCTTGAACCAAAAATGTAATCTAACGGTAACTTAACTATGATTGGTTCTGTTTTTTGTAAATACTCGCCATCATATTCTATATCTTTAAGAAAACAGCCGCCCCTTATAATTCCACTATTATATGAGGACAATAAAATAAATTGCCCGCTGCCAAGTTTTACATTACAAACTTCAGGAGGTTTTTTACACGTTACATAAGTTCTTATATCCGCACTAAAAATGAAATAGCTTACAGCTACAGCAATGAAGATCACAAACAAAAGTATTAACCAATTTATTTTCTCTTTCATAATTATAATTTATTTACACAATTAATAAATTTAGGCATTGCACATTTTAAACCATCTTCCACAAAGTAAGAAAAGCCTTTATATTTCCTGTTGCTGCAGCAATAAATAAGCTGATAATTATAAGCACAATTATAATTACAAAAACTTTTCTAATCATTTTCCTAGTCATCTGCTTCATAATATCAAGCCATTAAAAAATTCATCAATTATATTTTTTGCTTCTTTTGTGCTATGATATATTTTATTTGAAATAAAAGTAGAGCCTGCTATCATTGCAGAAAGCTTTTTCCCTTTTTGCTGTTTGTAAAGGCATAAAACATGCTTTTCTCCTTCTACTTTTCCAATTTCATAACCAACGCCTAAGCTAGGAGTTGAAACTTCAGCTATAATAACGTCTGCATCATTGACCCATTTTAAGTCCCTGTCATGAATATACTTATCGCTTTGCTTTTCACCGTCAACAGCAAGATTTTTGTCCCCAACATGCTCAGTTAAAACTTCCCCGTATTTTTCGAGATGTTTGATTATTTCCAAATACGAATCAGCATAGTGTCTTCCGCCCCTGATTGAGCCTGCAAAATATATTTTCATGCTAAATCTAAGGGCATAAAGACTTAAATTCTTTTTAATTTCATAGAATACGAAAAAAAATTCAGATGTTAGCTTAAACCCTTTTTGATTGAAAGTTTCATCTGTATGATTAAATAACAATTCATTTAAATAACTTTCTGAAAAATCTGGAATTATTTTTATTGCTTCTTGCAGACATGTTTTATTTCAATTTCA
>CAZZIA010000024.1:2172-7837 GCA_964654075.1 uncultured archaeon
TTTTCTTTGTCCCTTCTTGTATCAGAATTGTATCACCTGACTTGTAGGCGCACCCAGTTGAGTCAGGAAGCTCGCAATAATATTTTTTGCTCTGCCCGTCGTATTTTCTAAATTTACAATCATCTTCTAGGGAATATTTCATTTTTTCCATTTTAAAGTTAAGGTTAGAAAGACTTAAATTCTTTTTTAGTCCAGCTTTTAAAATTAATTCACCACTCAGCGTAGTGAATTTGGTATAAATTTAAAGACAATGCTTATAAATTATGTAATTAAAATAAATAGAAGATGGCAACATAAGGTTGAAAAACATGAAAGAGTTTAAATTTGATTATGATTCAGAAAATGATGATCTTTTTATTTATTCTGGAAAATCTAAATCAAAGGGAAGTGTAGAACTTGGTGATATTATTTTTGATTCTGACAGTGATGGCAATATTGTTGCAATTCAGATAATGAATGCTGTGAAATTTATAAAAGAAATAGTTGGTGACAAATATCCTATAAGCAAAAAAATCTAGAAAGTATAAAACTCTGTAAAATCAACTTCAAACTTTTAAATAACCTTATTCTTGTGAAAATATTATTAGTAACGGAAAATATCGAAGTTCACGTGCCTTTGCAGGTTCCAAGTATAAAAACTTCAAGCCCTGGTTTGAGATATTAAATAGAAAAGATGCAGTTAATACCACTGAAAGCTTGATTGGTACTCTAAGTATAAGCTATTTAAAGCTGCAAAATTAATTTAAAAAAAGGCTAAAACTTCATTTTTAGTGATTGCATGGCAGACACAAAACAAAAACTGACACAAACCAAAGAAAAGTTGGCAGAAAAGCCGATTAGTTGGCGTTCACAGAGTAGAGAAATGATACTAAAACGTGAAATGGAAAAATTCACAAAAGCCTTTAAAGATAATTTTATCACTTTAATGATATCTGCGCTTGGTCTATTAGTTGCTTTAAGTTGGAACAGTTTTTGGAATACGTGGGTAAGTTCTTTAGTGATTGAAAATACTGTTGGTTATAAGTTTTATATTGCAATTGGAATGACTGTCCTTGCAGTTGTCTTGATCTATGTTTTTTCAAGGTTCAAAGACAATAAATAAAGTTATAACTCATGAATTTTAACCGCAGTTTTGGTGCGGGTGACGGGAGCCTCACAACTTTTCCTTTTGATGCAACTTTTTGGAAAAGTTGCTTTGAACCCATGTCGCGAGCTTGGCAAGCTCGTATCCTTTAGTGTTTTTGATTAACCTTTTTCTAAAAAAGGTTATACCACTAGACTACACCCGCTTGATTAAATAATGAACAGAGTTATATAAAAATTTGCTACACTCAACAAATTATATCTCGACCAAAATTCTTCTTCTGTTGTAAGGAACGCTCCACCTAGCAAAAAACTCTCTTATTTCGTCCTCTTTCCTCACAGGGACTAATATTGTTCCCTTACCCAAATATTCGCCACCCAGTTGCTCTAAAATTCCTTTTTGTTTTGCTCTTCCTCTTAGTGCGTAAGCAAATTTTATTTTATCTATGGCCTTTAGTTTTTTTAGACTATACCAAAATAAAACTTGTGGCTTAAAACCAACTAGCTCTGTAACTGTTGTTTGTCTAAGTAAGCTAATCCCTTCATGGAAAACAGTCTTCCAAAGAGGTTGTGTCTGACTTAAAAAGTCCTTAAATTGCAATATTGAAATATGCACATCCATCTTAGCTGCCTTAACAATAGCTTTCCTAAAGTTTTCATATTTACCTATCTTATTCAGCGTAAGAATACAAATATCAATATCAGTAGGTTTTGCCTTTGCTTTTATAGCAGAACCAAAAATAATTATATCTACTACAAATGGATTTGCCTTAGCAAATTTTTTACTGATCCAGCTTAACTCCGAGAAATTTTGCAACTTGTATCACACCTTTTTGAATTGCTTTAACATCCTCAGCCGATAACCTTATTTTATAGGTCTTTCTATAAACATTAAAAAGAGATATATCTGCTTTATAAATTTTTGGAAAATTAATTTTTAAAATATTAAATCTATCACCATGATCCGTTGGCAGCAACTTAAGCTTTCTATATATCGCTATATCGCATAAAGTGATAAAGGCCTTAAAGAATTCATTTGCTGCTGAATTATATCGCTTTGCCCTAAGACTCTCTAAAGCTGTGTAGTAATATTCTTTAAAGTTTGCTTTTAGTATGTCTTCACTCATATTGTTAATTATTAACAATACTCCTATTTAAATCTTTCTACGTTAATGATTAAACAAAATCATACTGTTTGTGAACTTATTTTTATATTTAAGCAAAGATACATATTTAAGTTTTTCTGAACCAATTTATTTATGGCCAAACTGAAACTTGATATTAAAGAAATTAAAGAAAAAATACCGCCAGAAAAAGGATATAGAAATATTGGAGTTTATCTAACATCTGATGACAACGCTATTGTGAATTTTGGAAAAGAAATTGCCAGAATAGTATATAGCAAAAAACAATTTAAAGTAAAGCCCGGAAAAGAAGGGTACTTACTTCTTTATGAAGGTTTATGATTTTTCCTTCTAATATTTAAGTCCAAACAAAGTCTTTGTGTTAGTTACTTCAGGAATTTTTCTTATAGAAATAACATAGTCTGCAATATCAGTAGATTTTTTAGTTTCTAACTTAGCAACTAAATCGTATTCTCCAAAAACTGGAACTAAATCTGTAACATGTGAATATTCTTTTAGCTTTTCATAAACTTCCTGTTCTTTAGAGATTTTTGTGTTTATTAGCACATATGCAAGCACCATTTTCTCACCTAGTTTTTATTAGATAGAAAAGAATTTAAGCCTTTTCTTCCTTAAGCAACTCCTTGCTAAGCTCGGCTCCGCCAAGCAGCTCAGGCATCACAACTATTCCTGCCCCTGCTTTTTTTAATCTTGATATAGCTGCTTCTGTATGCGCCCGCGCAGCGATTAGCAGGTTAGGATTTATTTCTTTTGCAGAAAGAGTAACAAACATATTATCTGCATCGCTCCCTAAAGTCGCTACAAAACCTTTTGCTGTTTTTGCTCCTGCCTGGCTAAGTAATTTAGTGTCAACAACAACGTCACCGCAAATTGCAGCTATCCTCTTTGCTTTCAGCTTTTCAACTATGCTACGGTCTCTGTCTATTACAATAAACTGTGCTTTAGCACGAGCAAGGCTGTCGCAAACCTCTTTTCCAACCCTGCCATAGCCGCAAACTATATAATGGTTTTTAAGTCCTGCCATTCTTTTTTTCACCCTTATAGATTCAAGGTCAATCCCAAGTATGTGCTCTGAAAATGTGTAAAGTAACACTAATATTATTGCTATTGTTGAAATGCCATCTATTATAGAAAGGATTTTTATCTCGGTGCTATATAAAACTTCCACCTTACAGTTAGACCAAGTCAGCGTGCATAGCGTCCAATAGGCAGAGTCCCATCCAGGATTTCCTTGTATTACTAGCGTAAAAATATTTACTGATATAAGTACCAGAATAAAAATTAAAAATATTGTTCCTGGCGTGATTTTTTCTGCTGGAGGCATATAAAATAAATGTCCAAACCGCTATAAAAACTTTTAATCTTAATCATGGCGGTTTAGTATTAATCTTAGATTTTCCAGTCTTACTTGCTCATTAGAAATCTTTTCTAAAATCTCATTTTTAGTATATCTGCCAGTTTCTAAAAGCCCGCAAGGAATTTCACTTACACAATCCCTGCCTTTTGATTCTTTCATTTCTACAGCTTCATAAAACATGCTGTCTCTTTTCTTTATCAAACTATCTGCAAAAGTCGTGAGATCACTTCTTACTATTGAAAATTAAAATATTTAAGCTTTGGTAAAAGATGTTCAGATGAAATCGAGAAAGTTGGTGGGCTCGCTTAACCGTAAGATTTATTCTAGGTGACTACAAACATAAAAAATGTAGTCACCTCTTCTTGATAATTTTCTTTAAGTTCCTATATTCTTTCAATATCAATTCAATACTTGGTCTAATGTTGTTATTGTGCTGATACTGCTGTAAAGCATAATAATATTTTTTCCTGTTCTTCAGTTCAATATTAACAGGCGGGAGGTTATGTTTTAATAAAATATTGTTAAGCAACAGTCTGCCTATCCTACCATTTCCATCCTTAAACGGATGTATTGTTTCAAACTGATTATGAACAACAACAGCCAATACAAAAAGAGGATATTTTTTCTTGTTTTTGTTATACCAATTGACAAGCTCTTTTAATAATTTTGTTACCAAAGTTGATGGTGCGCCTCTGTGAACTATATTTCCAAAACGATCTGCAACCATAACCTCTATACCTTTAGATCTGAATTTTCCGGCAAATGGCTTAGAATTCTTAAATGTAATTTCGTGCAATTTTTTAATAAGTTTTAATGATAGATGTGTCTTAGTTTTTCTTATATATTTAACTGCTTCTGCAAGTCCATATGTCTCAGATATTTCCCATTTTGTCTTGTACCTTGGCCATTTATTTTTTTCTAGGATGCCAGATACTTCAGAAAGTGTTACTGTTGAACCTTCTATTGCGTTTGTGTCATATACGAACATTTCAGTAAATTTTAACCAGTCATCTTCAGTCAAATGTAATACTTTTATGTCTCCCCTTGCTTCTAGTGTTTTTAATTGCTCTAGTTCGTCTGGAAAAATTACAGTCTTAAACGGATCCCTGATTTTTTTGTATGCCTTTATTTTTTCATTAATTATTTTTTCAGCCAAGTTTCTCTTATTTTTTAATTGTTCTTTACTGAGATTATAACCCAGGTAGTGCCTGATTTTTTTAATTTTACTATTAAATCTGAATGAATGTGCAAGATAGTATTTTTTTCTCTTCTTGTCCTTTCTTACTTCAATATACATAATTATAATAGGTGACTACAATATATAAATGTTTCTGTTTTAGTGACTACGGTGTTTTAGTGCTATATTTATTCTTACGATGGCGCCGGGTGCAGGAATCTCCAAACCTTTTTGATTAACCTTTTTCTAAAAGCTTATTTGAACCTGCACGTCCTTACGGACATCAGCTCTCGAGGCTGACGCAATAGTTCATGACGATGCACAGCACCGTCCAACTGTTTAACCTGGTTCTGCCAACCCGGCATTTAATTAATATATTTTTTGTAACTTAAATAAAGAAAAGGCTTAGCAATATTAAAAAATGTCCAGAAATCTTTTTAAGATTTACCTTATAGTAATTAAAAACTTAAAGCTTTGCTCCTAAATAGGTATATGCAAATTAGCTGGTCTAAAGAAGCAATAATAACAGAAATATATGATATTGCATATAGAGACTCAAATTTCTTTGCTGAAGTGCCAAAGCTGAATTCAAAATATGTAAGAGAAAAATATCCAAAACTCTTTCAAGCAGCACAAAGATATTTTGGCTCATATGGAGCTGCTGTAGAAGCTGCTGGATTTGACTACGAAAAAATTAGAAAAAGGAAGATGGGATCACAAAAGCAAGTTATTAAAGAAATTCAAGGAATGATTTCAAAAGAACCATTATATCCTGATTATGTGAAAAAAAAGCATCCTGCATTGTTTATTAAAGCTAGAAGATATTTTGGCTCGTGGAAAGATGCAATAGAAGCTACAAAAGAATATCTAAATATAAATTTAGATTATGAAAAAATAAAAAAA
>CAZZIA010000025.1:0-7709 GCA_964654075.1 uncultured archaeon
TAAAACGCCTGATGTCAGTTACAAGCCACAGTTTTTAAACGGTGGTAGTTGACATTTTTTCAAAAGCTAATAGATAAACTCTTCCTTTTTGATAAAAAATTCTATTAACCATATCCTCTATTCCTAGAATTAGATTTTCTCTTAAGCTTAAAGGTTCAAAGTTCCCCCATTTAGGTCTTACAAATAAAAATAGACCTCTTGCTGCTAAAAGCCTAAAGCCATACTTTTCAAAAACTTCTTTTAGCTCTTTAAATTCAAAGCCAAAAATCTTTATTGCTTTTTTGTGAACTTTCATTAATCTTGGTATTTTTGTATCATGCTTGCTGATCACAGATAACAAAACTCGCCCGCCTGGTCTCAAAATCTGAGCAATTTGACTAATAATTTCCTCATAATCTTTACAGTAATTTAAAAAACTTAAAGTTGACAGGGCACAATCAAAACTATTGGCTTTAACTGGTAAAGAAGTGCAGTCACAAAGGCAAATTTTTGCCTTCTTGTCCTTTGCTTTTAACGATTTAAGCATTTCACGTGAAGAATCAAAACCAATTACGTGAAGTTCTTTCTTTTTGAGCTCAATTAGAGGAAATCCTGAGCCACAGCCAAGATCAGCTATAAAACCTTTAGCAAATTTTTTTATGAATGCCAACTCACGAGCTCTTAAATATGCTGTCCTGGGTGTTTTGTGCCTCCAATCATAGTCAAATGCTGTTTCGTCCCAAAAGTTCATATTAAACTTATAGTAAATAGATATATTATGTCTTTTTATCAAAAATTGAGCCAAAAACTAAAAGGAATGCTAACAAAAAAAGAGCTAAAGCTACTTCCTAGAAGTTATCAAATTGTAGGGAAAATCCTGCTAATTAAACTAAAGCCAAAATTAATAAAACGAAAAAGGTTAATTGGAAAAGAAATTTTAAAATTGCTGCCATATGTTCATAGTGTAGCTCTGCAAAAAGAGATTAGTGGGCTAAAAAGAGAACCAAAAATAAAGATAATAGCTGGATGCAAAAGAACACAAACCTTGCATAAAGAGTATGGTTACAAATTTCTTCTAGATGTGGCTAAAATAATGTGGTCTAAAGGAAATAAGGCTGAAAGGGCAAGACTAGTTAAACTAGAAAAACAAGGTGAAACAATAGTTGATATGTTTTCTGGAGCTGGTTATTGGTGCATATTCCTAGCAAAAAAAGCAAGGAAAATCTATGCAATTGATATTAATCCAACTGCTATTAAATATTTGGAAAAAAATGTATGGCTAAATAAATGTGAAAATAAAATAGAGATTTTAAAGGGAGATTGTAGAAGCTTTGCCACGCTTTTAGCTGGTCAAGCTGATAGAATCATAATGGGATATATTTTTGAAACAGAAAAATTCCTGCCACATGCTTTAAAGATGCTCAAACCTAAAGGCATAATTCATTTTCATCGAACAGTCGCAATTGATGAAATTGAGAAATTGAAACAAAAAATAGCAAAAATTGTGCAAGGGGGTGACTTTAAAATAAAATTTTTGCTTTGCAAAAAAGTTAAATCATATGCTCCAAATATTTTGCATGTTGTGCTAGATTTGGAAATCACAAAATCTTAATATCAAGCCTTATTTTCCATTTTCTAACTCCGAATGGCAACACATTTGCTATTTTTATAATTTTATATTTTATTTTGTATATTTGGGCAATTTCCTTTATTCTTTTTTCTAGTTCTTCAGGAGGGGAAATGCCGTATAGGTGGATTGCTGCCCCCTTTCGAGCGCACGCAAATGCAATATCTAGATATTCATATGCCTTTTCAGGCAAGGGCATTATAACCCGGTCAAATTTTCCAAGATCCCTGCAATCTCTGATATCAGAACAAAAACTTTCTATGTTTTTTAGCTTGTTTAATTTTATATTATATTCAGCATATTTTGCAGCAATAGGATTTATCTCAACACAAGTTATCTTTGTTTTTGGCCTGGCCTTTGCTATTGCAATTGCATATGGAGCTATGCCTGAGAACATTACTAAAATTGTTTCTTTTGTTTTAACTTTTTTTACAATCCTCTGCCTTTCTGTCCCTTCTCTGGATGAAAAATAAACAAGCCTCGGATCTAGCTTAAGCAAATAGCCATATTCTTTATGGACCACTTCTGTATTTTTATCACCAGCGATTAGTTCGCATTCCCTTAATCTATAAACACCTTTTCTGGGAGAAATCTTTTTTAAAACAGATTTTACATTTTTATGCCTTCTTAAAATTTCCTCAGCTATTTCTTTTTCGTCAGCTCCGGCCGGTATTTCAACTATAGCAACCGCCTTTTTTCTAGAACCTATTATATCATAAGCAAATCGCATAATAATTTATACGTTTGATATAAACTAATTTCTATGCTTTACCTGATTGGGCTTGGACTTGGAAATGAAAAAGACCTGACTTTAAATGGGGTAGAAATAGCTAAAAGATGTGAATGTTTTTGCGAGCTCTATACATCAGCTTGGTCCGGCTCTATAAAAGGTTTAGAGAAAATCCTAGATAAAGAAGTTAAAGAGCTAAAAAGGTCTGACTTAGAGGAAAACGCCCAAGCTTTACTTGATCTTGCAAAACAAAAGGATATAGCAATTTTTGTTCCGGGAGATCCTCTTGCAGCTACAACCCATATTAGTTTGGTTATAGAAGCAAGAAAGCAGGAAATTCCAGTAAAAATCATTCATAATGCATCTATATTTTCAGCTATTAGCGAATGTGGACTACAGTTGTATAAATTTGGCAAAACAGTAACCGTGCCTTTGAGCGGAAAGTTGCAAGCTGTTGCAGATGCAATCGCTAAAAACAAATCCATTGGGCTGCATACTTTGCTGCTTCTTGATATAAAAATGACAGTTGCACAAGCAATTAAGCTTCTGCAAAAAGAAAAAATAATTAAAGATGAGATGTTAATTGCTGCCAGGTCAATAGGCACAGATGAGCAAAAAATTATTTATGCAAAGGCAGAAGAGCTAATAGAAAAAAATATTCTGCCGCCGGCAGTTTTGATCCTGCCAGGGCAGCTTCATTTTAAAGAAAAGGAGTTTCTTGAGATGATAAAGTGACAACAGATGAAATTTTAAGAGCTGAAATACAGAAATGGTTAAATAAAATTGAGCCTTTGGCAAAAAAGGTTGTAACAAATAATAAAATTGGGGATGAGATGATAACAAATATGAAAGCATATATTTCTGACTCTAAGCACTTTTTAGCTAAAGGTGATCTTGTTAGAAGTTTTGAAGCAATTGTATGGGCTTTTAGTATTTATGAAATTTGCACTAAGCTAAAAATAATAAAAGGTGGCTAAAGCCACCAATTTATGGATATGAATAATCCATTTTCTCACCTCCTAGCAATTTTTAAACAGCGATTGTAACTTCTCAAGGCTGGTAAATATATTGCTTAAATTAACTCCAATTATCGGAACCTGGAACCTTTTCTTCCTCATTTCAGCCTCAAGCTCTTCAATGAAAATGCCCTTTCCAGGGGTTCTTTTAGAGCCGTTTGTAATCTGGTAAACAGCACAGGTTGGGCTAAACTCAACACCTAATATACCAAGAACAGAGTAGCCTGATTTTAGATAGCCCTGAGCTTGCTTCATAACTATGACAGCATACTTTTTACAAATTTTTCTAAATCCATTGGTATCATAAAATTCCTTTGCCTTTGCAGCCCTATCCAATCCAGAGAACTCAAGCTCAGGACAGGGCAGCTGCACAAGACCAATCTCTGCTTCGCTAAATAACTCTAGCAGCTCTTTGATTGCTCCCGGAGCTCTCTCCGTACCTTTTGCTTTTACATTTTGGTTCAATATACAATGAGAAACAAACAAAATCTTTTTACTTCTTTGCATGGATTTAGTTAACAAAAACTAGTACTAAAATCGAATTCACTACCCTGAGTGAAGAATCAAGTATATATACGTGGTTTGCCGTGATTATGTTTATATATTAACGTTGTAAAATTTATTTACCGCTTAATGGTGAGAAAATGAAAAAAATGGCTGTAACAGACATAACTCATTTATTTATAGATGAAAATAAGGCTTTAGCAAGAGAGTTTAATCTTGAAGATAAATATACTATGTTATCTAAAAGTGGTATAAAGGATCATCATATTAAGAAGCACTTTAAAAAACTGGCAGGATATCCAGTTGATTTTATTGCAAATATAGTAGATAAAGAAGAACCGTACAATGGCTCTGAGGAAACAATTGATATATTACATCAAGCAGGTTATTCTGTTTTTGGTATAACCGATAACCTATTATTATCTGTGCCAGAAATTAAAACAGTTATTAAAGAGAAGTTGCCTTTTGATGAAATATATGCCACATCAGTTGCTGAAGTAAATGATGGTAAGTTTAATGGAACTATTAGAAAATACAAATCAAAGCCAAATATATTAAATGAATTAGTAAGAAAATATAAACCTGAAATTGTTTTTGGCATAGTTCAAGGAAAAAATGATCTTAAATTTGGACATGGCATAAAAAATGTAGCAGATGTCTATGAAAAATGTGACGGATACCTCTTTACAGTAAATTCAGACTGTGCTGAACTAAAAGGTATTTCTGATTTTCACATAGAACGTATCGAATATGCACCAAAAATTTTGCCTAAATTACTAAAGGAAATAAATTATTAATATAGGCTTATTAAATAATTCTTATGACAGTAAATCAAAGAATCATGGTTACAGCAATAATAAAAAAAGGCAACAGCTATCTTCTGCTACAAAGGAGTAAACATAACAAATTATGGGTTGGAAGCTGGCAGTTTCCAGAAGGCGGGGTTGAATTTGGTGAAAGCCCTTTAAAGGCTTTGAGAAGAGAGCTAAAAGAAGAAACAAAACTAAATTTAGAAAACGCTAATCTAGTTAGTTGTCACTCTTCTACTTTAAAATATTTTAGTCACAGGCTTTATCATGTTATAAGGCTTTTTTACTTTTGCAAGGTTTCAGGCAAACTAAGGCTTTCTAAAGCACATTCTGCTGCTGGCTGGTTTGCAAAAGGTCAAATCGCTAAGTTAAAACTTATAGAAGGAGTTAAATTTAAAGATGTCAAAGAGCTTTTGTGAGCTTTTCCAATACTTCTCCCACCAATTGCTCCTTATTGCTTTTGTCAACAAAAATAATTTCTCCATAATTTTTAAAATCATTTATTAAAGCTCTGTGCAAGCTAGCAAGCAATGGTTTGTCTAAAGCAAGAATTTTATCGATTGTTGCTTTAAATTTTTTTGAGTAAAATTCCATCTTCCCAACCTCATCAATTATTATAATATCAGCGCCTGCTAGCGATTTCTCAAACTGCTCAACTATCCGGTCTATATCAGAAATATTTATTCCATACTTGCTCACTTTATAATTTGATTTTATATAAACTGCTGCAAGTATTCCTTTTTCTCCGCTTGCAATATCAATTATCTCAAATCCCTGGCGTCCTGAGCTAGTACGAATCTCTGGTGTTAGAATCCCGGCAATTTTTATTTTCCTTTTTTGTAATTCATCTATAATTCTTTGAATAAGAGTTGATTTGCCACAGCCTGGCCTTCCGGTAAGAAAAATTCTCATTTTAGTCCCAGCCAAATAACTGCTTAGCTTTCCACATAATATGCTCTACAAGCTGTTCTGTATTACCCTTAAACCCAACATCTTTTGCTATTTCCTTTATTTCTCGTCTTAACCAGCTTTCATAAAAAGCCTTTCCTTTTGTTTTAACATCAGTATCAGACCAGTCTGTTTGATCTTCAATAAATTTTGCTATTTTTTTAACAGCTTCCTCTGAAGTTTCAATTAGCCCGGGATTTCTTGGCATTGTTTTGTAAGCAGAAAGTTCGCCAGCTTTTAGCAGCTGAGCCATTCTAGAATAGCTTTCCCTAGCAAGTATATCCCTCAATATAGGTGAATTTGAAAGTAAAGCAAGCCTTTCTAAAACAGCTATTGTGTATTGTATCGGGCCTTTCCCAGACTCTTCATACTTTCTTGTCCCAGTACCTTCTAGCCTTATCCCCATTTTATCACTTTATAATTTTTATTTTATTCAAATCTATATTATATAGCTTTGCAAGCTTTTCTATATAATCTATATGTTTGAATCCCAAATATTCGGCAGCAACCGCATCAACAGCTATTGCGCTCCAGCTACCAAACAGCAAACCAATCTCTTTTGTTGGCCCACTCTGTTCACTTCCGAGCTGCGCAACCCTGCCATCTATTAAAGCTAGATTTGGAATTTTATACAAATTAATATCAGTTATACACTGCTCGAGCCCTAGATCGTGCAAAGCTTCCTTTGCCCACGGCTTTCCCCTTATATTATAAGAATAGATTTTGCCAGGAGCAATTCCAAACATATTTTTTAAAGAAAGCGTAACATCAGTTGCATGATGATGTTTAAGACATGCAAAAGAAATTAAAAAAGAGTTTAACAATATTTTTGGAAAATGAAATTGCTTTAAGCACTCTGCCCTAGGATTTTTCAGCAAAACAGTTTCACAATTATTTAGATCTATCAGCCTTATGCTGTATTTCTCTGCAAGTTCTGTATAACCTAGCTCTTTAAAATTTCTTTCTGTGTCATCGCCAGAACCTTCTGCAATAATAATTTTTGCACTAGAACAATTCTTAATATATAATATTAGTTGCTCAACAAGAGCAGGATCTGTTGTTATTGGATATGGAATATTTGTAATAAGATTTGGCTTAACAACAATTTTTTTCTGTTTGGAAAATGCTTTATCTGCACCAAGCTCGTCTAAAAGCTTTCCTAAAGAGCTCATATTTTTGAACTTTACAATAAAAACTTGCATAATAATTAATAGTTTTATTTAATTAAAAAAATAAAAAGATGGGGAAAGCTAAATAAAAGCTGCTGCTCCTAGCAGTGCAGCGCCAAATAAAGCTCCTGCAAACGCTATGGATAAAACTATTATAATTACTATTGGTATTAGCCATACCAGAACTGCCTTAATTGTCGTAAAATTATGTGCAACTTTTAGTGCCACTGTTAATAAATAAAGTGAATAAAGTAGTACAAGTAAGTTTAAGAATGCTCCTGCAAGTGGTATTATGACTAGAATTGAGGTTAATATTGCAAGTGGTGCTGTATAAAGTGCAATAAAATATGATTGTACCGCATAGCCACCTTTTCCGCCAAGAAGTAATGCAATTAGATATAATATGCCTGAACCTATTATCCATCCAATTATGATCACTATTGGTGTCAAGATAATTGATGCTATGAATGCTGCTACACCAACGAGTGCGCCGCCTGCAATCCCTGGCAACCCACCAAGCATACTAAAAGCTGTTATACCAACCCACGCAAGAATCCCTGATATAATACCTGCAATTATTCCTGCTATTACTAGATGTTTTGCACCTTCAGTCAAATTAGCCTTTCCCTTTTCAGAGCTAAAAAGTTTTGCTGGTTTTGTTAATGCATCTAACCATTTTTGAAATTCAATCATTTTTTCACCTAAATTTAGTTGTAAGTACCGCTATATAAAGATTTAGAATTTTATTTTCTTTTCTTCCTTTTTGCAATATATAGAGCTGTGAATGAAATCTCAGCAATAGGGCTGATTAAAAGCCAATTTAAAATGAAATTAATATACGGTATAAATCCAACAAGAATTGAAATTGCTACGAATATTACTATAAGAGCAAGAAGTTGTATATAATTTGCCTTTGCAACGCTAATA
>CAZZIA010000026.1:0-7360 GCA_964654075.1 uncultured archaeon
CCAGCTGCAACTGTCATTCCCATGTCTCTTACTGCAAATCTAGCTATTTCTGGGAAAGTTTTTGAGCTTTCTATAACCATTGGCTTAGTTGGAACGCATTTAATAACTGCTGCGTCACCAGTTTTTATAAAATCTGGATTTTCTTGTATTGTAGCACCTGTTTTTGGATCAATTTTCTTTTGTATTTCTGTTATCTTGCATGCTACTTGTGATGTAAGGCAGTGGAAAACTGGTGTATAACCCTTTGTAATGACATTTGGATGTGAAAGCACAATTATCTGTGCTGTAAATTCCTTAGCAACTGTAGGTGGGTTTGTTAGATGACCTGCTACATCCCCTCTCTTTATATCTGTTTTTGTAACGCCTCTGACAGAAAAGCCAATGTTATCCCCGGGTCTTCCTTCTGGTATTGTTTCGTGATGCATTTCTATTGATTTTACTTCACCTTTTATGCCAGATGGTTGAAAAATTAGCATATCTCCTGTTTTTACAATGCCTGTTTCCACTCTTCCTACAGGTACAGTCCCAATGCCTGTTATTGTATAAACATCTTGTATTGGCAACCTTAGCGGCTTGTCAATTGGCTGTTTTGGTTGCTGTAATGTATCTAAGGCTTCAAACAGCGTTGGCCCAGTATACCAGCTCATAGAATTTGTCTTCTTTGCAACATTGTCGCCTTTGTACGCAGAAGTTGGTATAAATAAAATCTTACTAGTATCATAGCCAACTGATTTTAGCAGTTTCATTGCATCGTCCTTTGCTGCTGTGAATTTGCCTTGTTCATAATTTACAGCATCCATTTTATTTATTGCTACAACCAGCTGTCCAACACCAAGGACTTTTACTAAAAATACGTGCTCTCTTGTTTGCTCCTGAACTCCTTCCTTTGCAGAAACAACCAAGATTGCTGCATCTGCTTGAGATGCACCAGTAATCATGTTTTTTATAAAATCTCTGTGCCCGGGGGCATCTATAACAGTAAAATAATATTTTGGTGTATCAAATCTTGTGTGCATTATGTCGATTGTTAGCCCTCTTTCTCTTTCTTCTTTTAGCTTGTCCATGACGAAGGCAAACTCGAATGTCTCTTTTTTAAATTCTTTTGCCATCTCTTTTAGCTTTCTCATATCTTCCTCTTTGATATTTCCCGTATCATAAATAAGTCTACCTACTAAAGTTGACTTGCCATGATCCACGTGACCTATTGTTACTAAATTTAAATGTGGCTTTCCAGCCATTTCAACACCTCCAATTTATGTTAATATTACTGGTAATATAGAATTACCGTTATTTTTATTATTGCTATAACCTATGTGAACTGCCCTATCTTTTGAAAAGAGCTTCTCGCCACCAACCACCAGTTTCGAGTATTGCGGAATGATACGCACTCGGGTTGGGCATGCTTTACACAAATGGCAGTTCCTGCCACAGTCATTCTATGCAAATATATCATCAAAGAATATATAAATCTATCGGCTTTCATCTTTTGGTTTAAATCTCTGCCTTAGGTATTTCCTTTGGCATTCCCTTTCTTTCCCTTATTTTTATCGCAACTCTATCCCTTAGCTCAGTTGGTATTTTCTCAAAAACAACATCCATTAGCGACTGAAATCCTTTGCCAGTTGTTGCAGATTTTAGCGCACCCTCAAAACCAAATAACTCTGCTATCGGAAGCTTTGCCGTAATGGTAGCAGACCATTCTCCCTGCTCTATGTTTAATATCTCTCCTCTTCTGTTGTTTATCTCTGCTGTAACATTTCCTATATAATCTTGTGGGCTATCTATTCTTAGAATTTGCTTTGGCTCTAAGAATGTGCTACCAACTTTTAGCATTCCTTGATTAATTGAATAACGAACAGCTGGCATTACTTGAGCTGGCCCACGATGAATTGCATCTTCATGCAGGTCGGCATCAAGAAGCTTTACAATAACAGCTGCACATGGCTCACCAGCTAATGGTCCAGAATCTGTAATAGCCCTAAATGCATCTTTAACCATTTCAATTGCTTCATTTAAATACTGAATTCCTTTTGTACAGTCGAGAAACATACAATGGTTATATATGAGCAAAGTATTTTTTGCATCCTCCTTAGGTAGTCCGAGCCCCTGTAGCTTTTTAACTAGTTCTAAATTCTTTCCTTTAATTTCACAATCACGAATTTCACCAGACAACATTGCCTTGTAAATATTTTGTGGTACAGGCTCAACACTTAGATAAAATTTATTATGCTTGTTTGGACTTTTACCCTCAACATCAGGAGATTGGCCAAGAACAGTTTCACGATAAACAACTATTGGTGGCGAGGCAATAATCTCTATTCCCTTTTCTTTAATTTTTCTTTCAACCTTTGCATCTAAATGCAACTCCCCAAGACCAGAAACAAGAGTTTCGCCTGTTTCCTGGTTTATATTTATTTTAAGAGTTGGATCTTCACGACTAAGTGTCTTTAAAATTTCAATTAGCTTTGGTAAATCTTGTGGAGCTTTTGGCTCTATTGACTTTGTAACAACTGGCTCAAAAATATGCTTTATTGCCTCAAACGGCTCTATAATAAATTCTGGGTCGCAAAGAGTCTCCCCAACAGTAGCTTCTGTTAGACCAACTAGCCCAATAACATTACCAGCTGGCACAATTTCTAGAGGGATTCTCTTATCGGCTATAAAAGTTGTAACTTGCTGGACCTTTGCAACCCTTCCTATATCATGTAAATAAATATCTTGACCCTTTTTTAATTTCCCAGAAAATATTCTAACAGTTGATATCATGCCAGCATGCGGATCATAAACAACTTTTGTTACAATTGCACCAAGTCTACCAGTAATGTTGCAGCCTGTAAGTTCTTTGCCAATTTCAGAGTTTACATCACCCTGCCAAACTCTTTCTATCCTATACTTTTGGGCATCTATTGGAGATGGCAAGTGCTTTATAATCATATCCATAACAACTATATGCATTGGTACTCTTTCTGCTAATTCCTCATCTCTTCCTTGCGAACAAAGTTCTATTATATCTTTAAAGGTAACGCCGGTCTTTTTCATAAATGGAACAGAAATAGCCCATTTACGCAATGCAGATCCAAATGCTACCGACCCGTCCTCAACTCTTACGATCCATTTATCTTTAAATTGCGGCTCAACATATCTTTGAATAAATTTGTTAACATTAACAACAATTGATGTCAGCCTTTTTTGCAACTGCTCAGGACCTAGCTTTAGCTCCTTAATTGCCCTATCAACTTTATTTATGAATAAAACAGGTTTTACTCTTTCACTTATTGCTTGCTTTAGCACTGTCTCAGTCTGTGGCATTATCCCTTCGACTGCGCACACAAGGACAACTCCGCCGTCAACAGCTCTCATTGCTTGGGTAACGTCGGCACCAAAGTCAACATGGCCAGGAGTGTCCATTAAATTAATCAGATAACGTTCTCTCTCATATTCATGTGCCATCGTAACTGTAGAGCCGTAGATTGTCATCAAACGCTCACGTTCTTGTTGACTGATTTATAGATTTAACTAAAAAATCTTTCGTCAATCCACGTGAGCATCCTTTCTCCTACAAGTTGTTCAGACATCATTCCAGCTGCAGCTGCAAGATTGTCCGTAAGGCACGTCTTTCCGTGATGGATGTGACTAACAATCCCTATGTTACGGATATTCTTCGGGTTGCTCATCAGTGCTTGCACTTTTTCTGTGTATTCTTCTTTTGCTGGCATATTTAACCTCCTTTGTTTTTTAAAATTATTTTAGGATTTATACTCCAATATTTATAAATACCTCTTTTTTTCATTTCTATCTAATTTTAGTTTAAAAAAGATAAAATTTATCTTGCTCCTGCTGCTTCTCGTTCTATTCTTTCTTTCTCCTTGATAGCATAAGAATTTTGAGCATCATAATTATAAGTGGCTAAAATTTCATCTGCAAGACATTGTGTAATGCTTTTTTTCCCAAATGCCTTATGATACGCACCTTGCTTTATTAACCTTAACGCAAGATCAACTCTTCTCTGTGGTGCTGTTATTACTGCTCTACGAACTATTATCCTCCCTACTTGGAAACTTGTTATTTCTTCCCTTAGTGCAGCATTTTCTATTGCTCTAACAAAAACTTCTATTGGATTCTTTTTTGTCCTTTCTTCTATAATTTCTAAAGTTTTCTTAACAATATTGTAAACTGTCATAGATTTGCCAGCACACTGCCCACTTGTCGTACGATGTCTTTTGCCTCTATGACCCGGAACAAAAAGATGATTTATAAGCCTTTCAATTATGTTCAGGTGCGAAGATTTATAAAATTGGCTAACAGCGTGTCTTCCATGCGATGTTGGAACAATAATAGGTCTCAAATTAATATAATTTTTTAGCCCGGGATCGCTAACTGTGATACCTTCTATCGACCAACGATTGAAAATTTTTTGCATCTAATCTACTTTGCAACTTTCTTCACTTTGCCTTTTCTCAGCTCTGAAAGTGGAAGATTGTTAACTTTTATTACTTTCCAACGCACGCCCCACATTGAGCCGATTGCTCCACCCTGGGAACCGCCAAGCCCTTCAACAAGAACCTCATCATGCTCATTTATGAAATCAATAGCCCCTGTCCTTGGGCAAAATGCTGTAATTTCCTTTCCATTTTTCAGCAATTGTACACGAACACAGTTACCCGTTAAAAATCCGTTTGCAAAAAAGTTATGATTTTTACTTAAAGTTGTAATATCTCTAAAATCATTTTCTTGAACTGGAATCTTTTCAATTATTTTTTCCCAAACTAATCCATTTTCTAAACCTTTAGAAACTTTTTTCATCCAATCTTCAAATTTTTCAAATCTATTTGACGTTGTACCGACTTTATTTTTATACTTTATTGGATTACAAACCCAATAATTAACATTGTGATATTTTATATTATATTCTAATCTTTGAAGTTCTTTGAATATTTTTCCTATACTTAATCCTTTTTTTCTTAAATCCAAAGTTTTATCATAAGCTTCTCTCCATTTTTCTAATCTTTTTCTCCTTAATAAAAGATATTGATAAGCATATCTTGCTAGAACTGCTCTTTTCTTGCAGTAAGAATATCCAATTTTACCAAATAGATTTATCAAATTATCTGTATTAGAAGCTATGTAAACTCTAATTTGCATAGATTTTGTTTTGTCTTTTCTTTCTGTAAAATCTTTAATTTTTACGGTTGAAATCTTTATATTGAAATCTCTTAAAATAGTTTTTACATCTTCTACAAATTCAAAAGCATTATTAATTATTTTCTCGTTTTTGCTTAATGCAAAACATGACGGTTGAAATGTTGAGTACAATGAATTTTTTCTTCCCCCTGTCCTTGGTTTTTCCAGTTCAGAACCAAAATATGTTGACAAGAATTCTCTTTTAACCCATCTTGGTGACTTTTTAATCCAGTTTGGAATTCTGCACAGAACCTCACTCTTTCTACCTACTGGAGCTCCTAATATTTTTAGGAATTTAAACAAAACAGAGCTCGTACACATTGCCAAATGACTTGTTCCATCAATCACGTGCCTCTTTCCTCTTATTATTACCGTACTCTTCCTTTTGTATTCTATTATTTTAGAAACATAAAAACCAAGTTTTTGCACGTCTTTTTTTATTTCTTTAATATCTTCTGGGTAACCAGAAAAAACAACTTTATATTGTTTAAATTTACCACATTTTCCAACTGAAAGTGTTCCATCGCCGAAAATGTGCCCTAACATTTTTACTATTATTAATAAATTTGGATTATCAAATCTTAGTGGTAGTAAACCTTTTTCCTTTAGTTGCCTTATTATCATATCTTTACTTGAATCGTCTTTTAATTCTCTTTCAAAATCCTTTTCACTAAAAATTGTTTTGTTTGTGATTTCATAATTTTCAGAATCTATCGGCAATACAACAACTTCATCTTCAATTCTCAATTTTCCAACATCTATTTTTCCTTTTTTTGTATATATTGGATGACTTGATGTTGCTTTAAGTACTCTTCCTGTTTCGCCTACAATTTTAAAAGCTCTCTCTGCTTTTATTTGTTTTGAAGATATTGAGAAGTAATCTGTAAGCGGGGTTTTACTTAATTCTTGTTTTTCTAAATTGCATGTCATAACTTGATTATTTTTCCAATTACTTTCTAATTGTTCCATAGTCAAATGTGCTCCATTAAAAAGCAAAACATTTGTATCGGGGCTAACACATTTAATAATCCCAGAATGAGGCTGCTTTTGCTCAATGCCCTTTTTAGCAATAACAATACCCTTTGCCTGGGGGGCTCCTCCTAATGGGTCCTTTTTTTGTTTTAGCTTAAGAACCCTAACTTTATATTTAGTTTTTCTCCATTTTTTCTTTTTTCTTTGCTTTCGCATTTGCCTTCCACTAAATTCTCCCATATTTTCACCGTATAGGTTTCTATTGTTTATAACTATTTAAATGTTTTATTATAGATTTTGACATACTCCCACCTCTAAAGAGTGTGGGGTTCTGAAGTTGCCTGTGGATTCTCAAGCATTGCTTCTTTAAGGGTATCAGTGCTCCCTTTCTGCAAATCACTTTCTTTGCAGAATTGAGATATACCTTGTTGGTGCAGATATGCAATATTAAATCCAGCATTCACACCAGCATTCTCAACTGTTCCACAATTCTTACAGTAGAACAGATTTCCATTTCTATTTGCATTTTCTATATGACCACACTTTGAACATCTTTGTGATGTATATTGTGGTTCAACATAGAAAACAGGCACTCCAAGCTTTTTGGATTTGTATTCTATCATTATTTGTTGCTGATAGAAGCTCCAAGAGTTTAGGGAATACCTTTGCTTTTTCCTTGTCTTAGCAGTTTGTCTTATTCCATTTATTTTTTCTAAAACTATTCCTCCTTTTACTTTTTTAGCATAATTTATAAGAGCAGTTGTTATTTTATGGTTGATGTCCTTTACGATTCTGCTCTCCCTATTTTTGATTTTCTTTAATTTCTTGAATTTGCCCTTCTTTTGAAGGTTCTTTCTAATATGTTTATATTTATTATGAATATGATTGCAGAATTTTCCAAGTTTCAATACTTTACCATTTTCAATATCTGATGCAACTATGGTATGTTTTGTTGTATTCCTATCTACTCCAATAAAAGTTTCTGGTTCATATACTTTCGACTCTTTATAATTCACAGAAATATAGGCAAACTCCTTTCCTATTTCAATCTGGTTGATTTTCTTGAAATTTTTGTCAAACCATATTTCTAAAAATAATTTCAAAGAAGGGATGTATATCCTATCATCAATCTTTATTCCTTGATTTGGAATTGTTAGTTTGACATTATTGACTTTTTTCGCATTCTTATTCCGAGAATACTTGCGAA
>CAZZIA010000027.1:0-7289 GCA_964654075.1 uncultured archaeon
CATTATAATATCTTAATTTTTATGCGTTGGAAGGCGGATTTGTGTATTGGTATGTCTTTCCTAGATTTATTGCAAGCATGTTTCTTTTCATAGTAGGAGTATCCCTTATTTTAAGTTATAGCAAAGTTAAGAAAGAGAGTAAAAAATCTGTTATCTTAAAATATCTAAAGCGCGGACTTAAAATATTCTCACTTGGGCTATTAATAACAGCTGTAACATGGGCATTTTTTCCAAATGATTTTATAATCTTTGGAATATTGCATTTAATTGGGATATCTATTATACTTGTCATACCTTTGCTGAAATTCAAAAGACTAAATCTCATCTTAGGACTGATTACAATCAGTTTAGGTTTTTTTCTAGAGCAATTTCGATTTGGATTTGATTGGTTACTCTGGTTGGGGTTCATTCCAAATAATTTCTATACTTTTGACTACTTTCCAATTTTGCCATGGTTCGGAGTGATTTTATTAGGCCTGTTCTTTGGAAACTTATTATATCCAAATGGAAAAAGAAGTTTTAAAATTAAAGATATTTCAAATTTTTTTATTACAAAGTTTTTAGCTTTTTTAGGAAGAAATTCATTAATTATTTATCTAGTTCATCAACCTTTATTAATAATATTTTTGTTAATCCTAGGTTTTAAGATATTTTGAATTATAATTTTAAAATTTCCTTAGCTAGTTGAACATCTTCTTTCAGGTCAAACTCTTGTAGAATTTTCAAATCATCTTTTGTTATGATGCTCAGCAACTGATCTTTCTCTTTTATTTGCCTTCCTACTGTAGGACCTTCTATGCTTATTGCAACTTTTTCTCCCTTTTGCGCCCTCTCAACCGCCTTACCTTCTGACTCTATTGCTTTTATTATGCCAATTTCCTTTCCAGCTTTCTGCAATTTAATTCCTGGCTTTATACTGCCTGCCAGAACTTCTATGCCAACTATTGCTGGATTTGATGCTCTAAAAACAAAGCCTGGTAGCAATTTAATTTTAGCTGGCATTGTAATCTTTGCCAGCTTTTCAGCTTTAATTTCTTCTTTTTCTTTAGAAATTAGCTCATCATATCTTTCTATTATTTTATAAATTACATCACTTTGGATAATTTTTATTCTTTTATCGCTTGCTTCCTTATCAATAGCAGCATCAACTGGTACATTAAAGGCAAAAATGAATTTTTTTAGCCTATCCACGCTTTCTAGTTCAACAATATCTCTGTGAAGTACTGGACCAACCTCAGCTTTTTTAATTTCAACTCTTTTTTGGCCCAATATATGAATTAATGCTTCTAGGCTACCAAGTGTATCTGCTTTTAAAATAATCCCTTCACCAACCTTTTCAAATTCTATTTTTTCTGCAATTTCTTTTAGCTCAGCTCTCATATTTTCTATTTCATGTTCTTTACAAATGGCAATTGGATTTCCTGCTGTTGCTTTTTCTAGCTCGGGAGCAGCAATTTTTATTCCTGCTGCAGCTACTATATGCTCAACGGATTGAAATTGTTTTTCTACTCTTAGCTCCTTTAGCTCAGCTGGCTTTAGCAAAGCTTTAATTTTTGTAACAATTGGTTCCTTTCCTCCAATAACTAGCCAATCTCCTTTAGAAGCCTCACCCTCATATAAAATTACATCTGCTGTTGTTCCCATGCCTCTTAGCTCTTTAATTTCAAGTATAGTACCCTTACCTATACCCTTTTTTAATTCTAGCTCCTTTTTAAGAAACTGCTGTGCAAGCCCAGCCAAAACCATTAACAACTCTGGAACCCCCTCACCGCTTATCCCAGAACAAGGAACAATGCAAATTTCTTTTTTAAAATCTTTTACCCTATCAAATCTTTCAGAATCAAAACCCTTTTGGCTGATCTGACCAACAAGCCCATATATCTTTTTATCAAGCCTTTCTTTTACAGGTTCGGTTTGTCGGGTAAATGAGTCTAAAAACGAGCTGCCTTTATTGACAATCCAGCCCTCAATTTTATCAATTTTTGTTGCAGCAATTACAAATGGTGTTTTAAATTCTTTTAAGAAATTCAAAGATTCATCTGTTTGTGGTCTAAAACCTTCATTTGTATCAATGACCAAAATAGCTAGATCTGCTATTGAGCTTCCTCTTTTTCTCAGCGAAGTAAATGCCTCATGACCTGGGCTATCGATAAATAGAAGACCTGGAATTTCCAATTTAATTTTTAACTTCTCTAATAGTTCACCGCAAGCTTTTTTGATAACATCACTCGGTATAATACTTGCCCCTATCGCTTGCGTGATTTGCCCCGGTTCAGCCAAAACGACAGCAGTGCCCCTAATTTTATCTAACAATGTCGTTTTTCCATGATCAACATGGCCAAGCACACAAACAATGGGTTGTCTTATCATAGCACTCACTATCAAAATATTAATTTAAATATATTTAATTGTTAGAGGAGGGATTAACTTTTTTGTTTCTTTTTTATTACCCACTTAACTTTAGCTGGGTCTCTTCCCAACCTCATGTTTTTCTCACATTTGCTAGAGCAGAAATAAAAAATCTTTCCATCATTTGCTATGAACATTTTACCTGTTCCAGACTCAATTTCCTCAGCACAAAAGGAGCATTTCATAAAATCATCTTGGCTCAAGCTTGCCAGCTACTTCCATTTCAGTTTCCTTTAACATTAAAATATCTCCAATCCTAACAGGACCTAGCACGTTTCTTATTAAGACCTTCCCACTATCACTTCCTTCTAAAACCTTACATCTTACTTGCATGACGCCTTTTATGCCAGCTCGGCCAAGCAGTTGCACAACCTCTGCTGACACAGCATCTTGAACTTTTTTTGTAACATCTCTTATTACCATTTAGCTCACTTTTCTTTGGTTTTCCCTCCTCTTTTCATATCATTTATAGTACTTATTAGCTGTTCTATGTCTTTTTTAGCGTCTCCTTCCTGTGTAATCGCTATAGAAGCTGTTGAAACATCTATTCCAGCTGCTCTGCCAAGCTCTTGCCTACTTTTAACATATCCGTAAGGAATTTTCTTTTCGTCACAGAGCGGAGCTATGTGTAGCACAACTTCCTCCGGGCTTACATCCTCTGCTATCACAACTAGCTTTGCATGCGCCCTTTCAATGGCCTTTGTTGTTTCGTTTGTGCCAATTTTTATTTTGCCGGTATTTTTAGCAATTTCAATTGTCCTAAGAATTTTATCTTCAACCTCTTTTGGGGTTTCAAACTTTGCTATTTTCATTATATCACCTCATCACACAGATGATCAAAGATCATCATTTTGTTTAGATCATTTTATTTATCTTAATTAAAGAAAGTATTTAAAGTTTTATTTGTGGCCAAAAAAACAAATAATTTCTGGCTTAGTTTTGTCTAACCTTACAAAACCAATTCGTTCAAATTGCATTGCTTTATTTTGGCTAACTTTTTTAATCTCAGGCTCAGCTAGCCCTTCTACCTTTCTGCCATCAGGCATAATTAATTTTATTTTAACATTTTTTGCTCCAACCCAATGTATTTTTGGAATATCCTTTACTTTTTTTCCTGTAACATTTGCCTTTTTATCTAACAAAACATTGCAAAGGTGCATCAATCTTACTTCTTTATTTCTATAAGCAACAAAGTCCTGCTTTTCGATAAATATTTTTTTGCTAACAGGAATTTTTCTATATTTTCTTTTTCCTGGTTGCATCGGCGCTTTGGCTGTTCTTGCTGGCAATTTATTCAAAGTTATTTCAACTGGCTCTGAAACAAAGAAATACCTATCTGCAATTTTGTCAATTATCTTTCTGTTTTCTGCATACAAATTATCAATTGGAACTCTTACTTCATGCTCTGTTAGTCCAAAAGCAAGTATAAATTTCCTAATGGCCTCCGGCGTTATTCCTCTTTTGCGCAAAGACTGCAAAGACCATGTTCTTGGATCATCCCATCCTGTATATACCCCCCTTGCAACCTCTTGTTGCGCCTTAGATTTGCTTAATTTAACACCTTCTATCATCATCAGGCCAGAATGTAGCAAGACTGGATGTGACCAACCAAATATGTCCCAGATTGTTTTTTCCATCTCGCTTTCCATCATTAACTCCTTTCCTCTCAGTATATGAGTTATTTCCAGCAAATGATCGTCAATCGCCCAAGAAAATTCGAGCAGTGGCCAAACCTTATATTTTTTACCAATCCTAGAATGCTCGCGATCAGAAATTCTAAATAAAACTCTATCTCTAAAAGCAGGGTTTGGATGGGACATGTCAGTTTTTATCCTTAAAGTTGCCTGGCCTGTCTTATACTTTCCTTTTAGCATTTGAGCCCATTTCTTTAAATTATCTTCTATGCTTTGTTTTCTATGAACACACTCAATTTTTTTAGCTCTTTTTTCCCTTAGCTCGTCAAAGGCACATTCACAGACATATGCTTTGCCTTTTTTTATTATCTCAGCTGCATACTTATAATAAATTTTCAGCCTATCAGATTTGTAAATAATTTTTTTATCAAAAACAATTCCCAGCCATCTCAAACCTTCTGGAATTAGCTTATAGGCATCTTTAACTATCAACTTTTTCTCAGAACCAATTGTATCATCTATAATTAAAAGCAACTTTCCTTTGTATATTTTTACATATTCGTCGTTCAATATGTATGGCTTCGCATTTCCTATATGCAATGGCCCAGAAGGATAAGGAGCAAGCCTCATTATAACCTTTCCCTTTATTGCTTTTGGTAAAGGAGGTAATCCAACTCTCTCAACTCTTTCAGGCTTTACATAACCTGTTTTTTCTAATTCTGCTTGTTGTTTTTCCAAAGACCATGAGTTTACTTCTTTTACAACCTCAGCGATTTCTTTTTTTAACTTGACAATGTCTTTTTTTAATTCAGGGCTTTCTGCGATAACTTTACCTAGCACTGCTCCTGCATTTGCTTTACCGCCAAATTGTACAGCATTCGCCAATGCATGTTTGAGAATAATATTTTGCATAGCTATATTTAGACAATGGAGCAATTTAAAATATCGCTATCCCGCAATAACCAACTATCGCTCCTTGATCCTTAGATAGCTCAAAGCTTGTAGAATAATCTAAAATCTCCCCTGATTCTGCTCCTAGAGCTTTTGCCGCATATAGCGCAGCAGCTATTGCCCCATATCCGCAAACTGTCCTGGTTTTACATAGCTCAATAAGCTTATCTGGCGCCAGCTTACAAATACAATCAGCGGCTTGCATATCTAGCTCTTTTATTTTTTTCAAAACTTGCTCTGCTGAACCTGAAAATGGAACGTAGCCATATCCAGCGCCGTAATGGGTAAAATCAGAACTAGCAATAATTAAAACTTTTTTATTCAGCTTTTTTGCTGTACTGGCGATTTTTCTACCTATCTCTGCGCAACTTTCAATATCAAAATAATTTGGATTTATGCAAATTGGAACAAATTTAAAATTTTTAAATCTGTACTGCAGCCAGGGCAGTTGAACTTCTATAGAATGCTCTTGTGCGTGTGCCAGCGGGTCATTTGTTATCAGAGAGTCTTTTATAATCTCTTTTACAAATTGTTCGTCTGTTTCAACTAAACCTAGCGGTGTTGCCCAGCTTCCAGATGAAGTTGCTATCCTACCAAAACCGCTATGATTTGGCCCGAGGATAACTACACAATCAAAGTTATTTTTTATAGTTTTATAAACACTTGCTGCACTTTTGCCACAATATATATAACCTGCATGTGGTACAACAGCTGCAATAACATTTTTCTGTTTAACTTTTACTTTAGAAAAAAACTTTTCAATACAACTATTAAGTTCACTTATATTGGATGGATAAAATGCCCCAGCAACAACTGGACTACGAATAGGCATAAATAACAATTTCTCTTCATAAATTATTCTTTACTTTCAAAATCTTCCTGCTTGAGCTTATCTTCTGGAAGGCCTCTTATATTTAGAATTTTCTTTGCTAGTAAAAAGTAAAGTAGCGCTAAAGATTTTCTTCCTCTGTTATTTGCCGGGATAACAAAGTCAATAAGAGATGTCTCATTAAAGGTATCACAAAATGCAACGATTGGTATACGCATTTTTGCAGCTTCTTGTATAGCCTGTTTATCTGCTAAAGCGTCTGTAACTAGCACAACATCTGGCTCATAATATTCTTTAAAGGAAGGATTTGTGATTATGCCTGGCAAAAACCTACCTGTCACAGCCTTTGCTCCAATAGTTTCTGCGAATTTTATCACCGGCAGTTGCCCTATGGTTTTTCTTGATACTACCATGATTTTATCAAATCTTGATAAGAATTTTGCAGCTAGTGTTAGCCTTTGGTCTATTAACTGAACATTTAGTACAGCAAGACCATCATCTCGGATTTTATAAATAAACCTATGCATATCCTTTGTTTGCTGTCTCATCCCTATGTGCGCGCCAGCTGATAAATAATCTTCGAAAGCCATTAAATCACTTTATAAATGTTCACATTAAAGGTATGCCTGTTATTTGAGCTAACTCTAAAGTAAGTGATCTTAGGTCGCTACCACTTAACTTGTGAACATCAGATTTTCCAGTTGCTGCTGCAACCATTTTTACCTCCTCTGTGCATGCTCTTATAAAATTGGCCGCTTTTTTTGCAGCAATATCTATATTTAATTTTTTTCTTAGTTTTGGATCTTGAGTAGCAATCCCAAACGGGCATGCCCCCCTAAAACACTGTCTACAGTACATACAGCCAATTGCTATGATCATTGGTGTTGCCATAAAAACAGCATCTGCACCTAGTGCTAATGCCTTGGCCACATCTGCACCTTTGTTTAATCCGCCACCAATTAAAAGCTGCTGTTTTGCTCCAAGCCTGTTTAAAACTTTTCTAGCTTTTACTAAAGCTATAAGAGTAGGAACACCAAATTCATCAAGTATAACTTTTGGCGCAGCTCCAGTACCCCCTCCTAGCCCATCAATTGCAATTGCATCAGGCCCTGCCTTTACTGCCAGCTTAACATCCTCTTCGATATTACCTGCAGCAAGCTTAATTATAATTGGTTTTTGCGTGAGCCCTCTCAACCAGTCAACCTTTTTCTTTAAATCATCAATATTTTTTATATCTGGATGGAACGGGGGTGAATGCACATCCTTGCCAAAAGGTACGCCCCTTATCTTTACAATTTCCTTAGTAACCTTTGCAGCAGACAGCAGTCCTCCTTGGCCTGGCTTTGCAGATTGACCAATTTTTATTTCAATAGCATCTGCTGCTCTAAGAACTTCCTCGCTGATGCCAAACCTGCCAGTTGAATATTGTATAATTAGTAACTTTGCTGCCTTACGCTCCTCAGGCA
>CAZZIA010000028.1:0-6868 GCA_964654075.1 uncultured archaeon
GCATGATAAAAAAATGGCATTGAATGCCCCTTTAAAAGAAATCATAATTGACTGCGATAAAAGCACAAAAAAGCTTATTGAACCTGTTTTACAAGATATTAAAGGAACAATGAAAATTTCAAAAATAGAGTTTGGACGTGCTAAAGAAATTGTGCTAGAGAAAATAAAAATTGATGTGAAATGCTAAATTATTTATACTCTTGATTCTAATTTTTCTTATGCACAAAAGTTCAGCAAATAATAAATGACCTATTTCTTCTAGTGTGATCACTATGGAACCAAACTATAAGCTGAAAAAGCTGTTAAAATCCCTTGAGCAAATAAAGGGAAGGCACACAGAGTTAATTAGTGTTTATATTCCTCAAGATTATAAAATAGTTGATGTTTCCAATCAGCTGAAACAGGAACAGGGCACAGCTGTTAATATAAAATCAAAAACAACAAGAAAAAATGTTTTATCTGCTTTAGAAAAAGTTATACAATATCTAAAGCTTTACAAGCAAACACCTGAGCATGGCTTAGCTGTTTTTTGTGGGAATGTTTCTAAAAAAGAGGGAGTTTCTGATATAAAATTGTGGGCAATTGAGCCGCCTGAGCCGCTAAAAGTTAGGCTATATCGTTGCGACCAAACATTTATTTTAGACCCGCTTAAGGAACAGCTAAAAGAGAAAGAGCTTTATGGCTTGATTGTTCTAGACAATTCAGATGCAACAATCGGATTGCTAAAGGGGAAGAACGTTCAAATGCTAAGGCACTTTGAATCAATTGTGCCTGGAAAGGAAATTAAAGGTGGCCAGTGTCAGCCATTTGGCAGTTTAGTTGTATTATCTGATGGAAATATAGCTAAAATTGAGACACTTAAAGAAGGTATAAATCTAAAATCAGCTGATTTTAACACATTTTCAATTTTAGACTCTCCAATTTTGGATGTTTATAAAACAAGAAAATCTGAAATTTATAAAATAATTACAAAATATCCAAGATTAGAGCTAAAGTCATCTAAAGACCATTTCTTTTTTGTATTCGAAAATGGGGAAATCATAGAAAAGCCTGCCCAAGAGCTAAAAGTAAATGATATAGTTTTGATGCCTGAAAAACTTATCATAAAAGGTAAAGAGCAAAAGTTAAATACTAATTATTTTTTCTCATTCAAAATAACAACTGAAGGAAGAAAACTTTTAATAGAAAGAAGAAGGAAAATGGGCCTATCACAAGAAAACCTTGCTAAAAAAATAAATGTCTTTCAAGCTGAAATATCAGAAATAGAAGTTGGAAAAAGAAAAATATGCACTAATAGAAAGAACTATTCAAATTTAATTGAGAAAATATGCGAAAAACTCGATATAAATTTTGTTGATTTTAGAAATAAATACATAATATCCAAAGACAGAGTTAAACTACCAGAAATTTTAAATGAAGAGTTAGCACAGATAGTTGGTTATTTCGTAGGCGATGGCAATTATGACAAAAACAGGATATGTTTTTCTGAAGGTGACAAAGAATTAGCAGAATATTATAAAAATAAAATTGAAAAATTATTTAATTCTGCAATAGGTTTTAAATATAGGGAAAAGAAGAGATATTATCAATTGAAAGTTTATAGTAAGGTTATTGAAAAATTCTTTAAAGGTGAATTTTTAAAATCTAAAAACTCTTCAACAGTTCTTGTACCTGAAAAAATATTAAAATCTCCTGATGTCATACTGGCAAGTTTTTTAAGAGGACTTTTTAATGCAGATGGATATGTTTCACGTGGTAAAATAGGGCTAGGAATTAATAATAAAACATTAGCACAACAAGTACAGCTGTCTTTATTACGTTTTGGTATATTATCTTCTTTACTTGAGTATGATAATAAGAGAAATCCGTATTCCAAAAATTATAGATATACAGTAGATATAGGGGAAAAGGAGTCTGTAAAAATATTTTATAGCAAAATAGGGTTTTCTCTTAAAAATAAAATGAAAAATTTATTTCATAGTATAAATAAAAAATCTGACCTTAGTAGAGTAAGAAGAGTTCTAGTGTCTGGTAAAAATATTAGAGAAATAATTGAAAAATTTGGAATGAAGAAAAAAGATTTTCCTCGTGTTAGTAATTTTTTCCAAGATAAAAGATTTATAAGCAAATTTATTTTTCAGCAATCAATTTTAAATGAAATATCTAATGATGAATTGTATTCACAACTTAAAATGGTTCTAGATTGTCCAATTATACCAGTAATAATTAAAAAAATTGAAAAATATGAAAAGAATGTACCGATGATAGATCTAGCAGTCAAAAATGAAAGTTTCATATCTAATGGTATTCTAGTTCACAATTCCGCTATGCGTTTTGCTAGAGTTAGAGAAGGGCTGAAAAATGACTGGTACAAGCAAATTGCTGAAAGAGCCAGAGGGCTGCTACCTTCTGATATAAAGGGCATTATAATAGGCGGTCCCGGACCAGCAAAGGAAGATTTTTATAAAGGCGGATACTTAATCACAGATTTAAAAAACAAAGTTATTGGTGTTAAAAGTGTAGGCTATGCTACTGAAAACGGGCTAAATGAGCTTGTAGGGCGTAGTTCAGATATTCTAGCAGAGGCTGCAGTAACAAGAGAAAAACAAATTTGCCAAATATTTTTATCCTTACTTCAAAAGGAGAGTGGGTTAGTTGCATATGGTCTTTTGTCTGTTCTTAGAGCCTTGGAAGCAGGTGCTGTTGAAACTTTACTAGTATCAGAAGGGCTGGAATATACAGAAGCTGAGCTAAAATGTGGTTGTGGCATAATAAAGGAATTCATAAATCCTGGGCAAGAGCCTGTCTGCCAAAAATGCGGGCAAAAGCAACAAATTATTAAAGAGAGAGATGCGATAGAAGCTTTTGAAGAGCTGGCAAAGCAACATGGCTCCAGGTTTGAGATAATTTCTCGTGATACTGTAGAAGGAAATCAAGTATTTCAACTAGGTGGGATTGTTGCTGTATTAAGATGGAAATTAAAGTAGCTCGACAAAATCAGCTGCATGCCTTAAAGAGGTTGCAAGGCCGGGTTTAACTGATATTAGAACTGTTTCCTTCCCCCTTTCCTTTGCTTTTTGTACTAAAGATAGAAAATCAGCATCCCTTGTTACTAGAGCAATTATATTAATTTCTGGGTTAAAAATAGCTTCCATTGCATGCACAGTGATACTCACATCAACATCTGTTTTCTGTTCAGGATCTCCTAGTGTAATTATAGATTCAAATCCCTCATTTGCTATTGCTTCTATTAATTTTTCAGGTGCAAATTGATTTAAAAATACTTTACCAATTACTATGCGACCATATTTCTCAGCTCGCCTTCTTAGCTCTTTCAGATCTATATTAAACTCTTTTCTGATCATGTTCGGACCATCAACAAAAAAAGCAACTTTTGGTCTTTCCCTCAGTTGCTTAAATTTCTCTATACCCATTTTAATAGCTTTTAGCATTTTATCACTAACCAAAATATTTCTTTAGAAGTATTTAAAGTTATATAACAGTGTTATATCTGTTTTGGCAGATTAAAGAATTCTATTGCATTTTTTTCACAGCAGCTCCAAATCTGTTCAAATTGCAACTTTTTAATTTGAGCAATTTTGTGAGCAACAGCTTTGATCGCAGTTGGCTCATTTCTTCCTCCGTCAGGAGCTAGCCAGGGCGAATCAGTTTCTAATAAAATTTTTTCAATTGGTGCATCTCTTATAATTTTTTTATGATTTTTACTTTTCAAAATCATTGCATTAGCCCCTATAAAATATCCGTTATCTATAACTTTTTTTAGAAGTTTTTTTGTTCCAAACATATGCCAATAAACTTCCTTTGCATTTTCTTGTTCTAAAATTTTTAATACGTCTTCAGCTGAATCTCTGGAATGAATCACCAGTGGCTTTTTCAGTTCTTTTGCCAGCGCAATGAACTTGGTAAAAAGCTCTTTTTGCTTTTGCCGCCATTCAGTTTCCTTTATGTGAAAATAATCAAGGCCGGTCTCTCCTATGCCAATAGTTTTGTCTTGGTTTTCTTTGATCTTAGAAATAAAATCGTCAATTTCCTGAGCAGATATCTCTTTGATGTAAATTGGATGTGCGGAAACTGTTGCAAAAACAAAATTTTTATATTTTTCTACCAGCTTCATAGTTAGGTCAAAATCACGAGGATGCGCGCAGCAAGTTATAACTCCTTTTAGCTCTTTCTTGCATCTTTCGAGAACTTCTTTTCTATCTTTGGAATAAGCTTCATTTTCTAAATGGCAATGACAATCAATCATGTTAAATATTTATTTAAAATGACAAATATAACTATGCGAATTATACTAGATACGAATATTTTAATCACATCTTTTAGATTTAAAGCAGATATATTTTCTGGAGGGCATGATCTGCACATATTAAGCGGTACTATTGGTGAGCTAAAGAGGATTAGTAAAGGTAAAAGCAAAGATGCTATGGCAGCTAAGCTAGCGCTAAAGATAATAGCAATAAAAAATATAGAAATTTTGCCTTCTCATGGCAAGGTTGATGAAGCACTAATTATTTATGGTAAAGAAGGATATTGCATTGCAACACAAGATAAAGTTTTAAGAGCTAAACTAAAAAAGGGCAATATAAAATTTGCTTATATCAGGCAGAAAAAATATCTGGAAATTGCTTAACAAAATATTTGAATGCGACTTTTAAGTTATCATACGTTAGATATTTTTCTGGATTTTTTACCCACCTAAAGCCATCATGCTCTTCTTTATCTATTTTAATTCTCCTGTCAAAAAACTCAATTAAATAAAGCCTATTGCTGGTACCAATCCACTTATGATGATCTTTAACATATTCTTTTGTCCAAGAATATTTGATTTCATAAGGCATGCGGACGATTATTTTATATTTCTTTGAGCCAGTTTCTTCTTCTAGCTCTCTTTTTAGACATTCTTCTTCTGTTTCCCCAGCTCTAATCCCACCCTTTAGAAATTCCCAGCCTGACCAGTTTTTTATCCGATGAAATATCAAAAATTTCTGTTCCTTTCGCAAAAAGATAATTGCACATATCCCAGATCTATAGCGCATTTTTTCACCAAACATTTAAAGCATATTTTATACAGAATATTTATAAACTTATTTATTAAATTATAAGGTGATTAAATGATTGATAAAGCAACATCTGGACCAAGCCCGCCAGAACAGATATTTGTATTTGTTGAAATACCAAAGGGATCTCAAAATAAATATAGATATAATGAAGAGCTAGGAACAATTGTTTTAGAAAATGTTCTGCGAAAACCTTGTCCGGGCTCTTATGGATTTATTCCTAAAACTAAGTATGACGATGGCTTTCCACTTGATGTGCTTGTACTTGTTAGCGAGGCTGTGCAGAGCGGTATTTTAATACAAGCTAGACCCATAGGCTTACTAAGAATGATAACGGGCGAATACACAGATGATAAATTACTTGCTGTGCCAGCTAATGATAAAGAGTTTAGCAAGGTAAGCGATATATCTGATATTCCAAAATATACATTAAAAGAAGTAACAGATTTTTTTGAGCATGCAGAAGGTGAAAAGTTTAAAGAATGGTTTGATGCTGAAAAAGCTAAAAAAGCAATTTTGCATGCTATAGAGCTTTATAAAAGGGGGTTTTGAATGTATCAAATGGTTACAATTGAGGATTTCATAGCAGTCCCACCAACAAAATTTAATCTAGAGATAAATACAGCCATAAAGCAAAGCATAGAAGAAAAATTTGAAGGCAAAATTTACGAAGAAGTTGGGGTTGTACTTGCTGTAGAAGAGATACTCGAGATGGGTGAAGGAAAAGTTCTTCCAGGGGACCCGGCAGTTAAATATTCTGTAAAATTTAGTGTCCTAGCATGGATGCCAAAAGATCAGGAAATTGTTGAAGGTGAGGTAATTGATATAACTGAGTTTGGAGCATTTGTGCGAATTGGAGCTTTAGATGGGCTTGTTCATATCTCACAAATTATGGATGATTATGTCAGTTATGATGAAAAAAACTCGCAACTTGTTGGAAAACAAAGTAGAAGAATTTTAAAGTTAAAGGACGCTGTAAGGGCTAGAGTAATATCAATTAGTTTTAAAGAACAAAATAAAGTTGGGCTAACTATGAGACAGCCTTTTCTAGGAGCTGTAAGATGGTTAGAAAAAAAGGAGAAACCTGAAAAGGAAAAGGCAGAGGAGAAAAAAGAGGAAAAGAAAAGGTGATTTAATGGAAAAAGCATGTCCGAGTTGTCGAAGGCTCACTAAAGGAAATATATGCCCAATCTGTAAAAACTTTAGCACAACAAAGAGCTGGAAAGGTGTAATAGTTGTGCTAGATGCCGAAAGTGAGATTGCAAAAGAAGCTGGTATAACTGCACCTGGGAAATATGCTATAAAGGTGAAACAATGAAAATTAACATAACTGAAGAAAAGCAAAACTCTGCTTTAAAGAGAAAAGAGCTAATAGCTGAGATAGAATATGATGGGCCAACATCTTCAAAGGCAGAGCTGCAAAAAATGCTATCTGAAACATTAAATGTTGATATAAAAAAGATAGAAATAAAAAAGATACTATCGCATATTGGCAAGGCTGGAGGAAGGCTTTGGGCAAATATTTGGGAAGAAAAAGAAGTTCCGATTTATGCCGAACTAAAGAAACCTAAGGAAGCCAAACCAAAAGAGGAGAAAAGGGAAGAAGCGCCAAAAGAAAAATCAAAAGAAGAAGCCAAGCCTGTAAAAGAAAAACCACCAGAACCAAAACCAGAGAAAGTAGAAGAAAAGAAGGAAAAAGCAGAAGCAAAACCAGAAAAAGATGGAGCAAAGGAGTGAGCTTTATGGCAGGTGAAAAGAAACCTAGGTCAAAGTCAAAGCATAGAAATGTT
>CAZZIA010000029.1:0-6742 GCA_964654075.1 uncultured archaeon
TTACTCCCCGCCAAAAATTTTTGTCTTTATCTTTCCAAAAATCTATATGCGCTTCTGCTCCTTTATGATAATTTTCCATAGAATTTATTATTAAATTAGGTTTAAATCTTTTTCTGTTCAATATTATTTAGGTGGTTGAATGAAATTTACAGTGCATTCTACAACTGCGGATAAAGATAAATTATTTAAAGAGTTAGAATCCATTGGATATAAGATAAAGGAAGGACCAGGTAAGGATGAGACTTATGCTGTTATAGAAAGAGGCATAATTGTTGATATTAAAGATATGACGTATAGAACTCGTACAGGGGAAATTAAAGCTAATTTTGAGCTCGAGATGAGACATTTTCCGAAAAATAAAGATATTGCAAAGAAAATAAAAAAATTTAAAAAAAAGTATTCACTGTAAAGAGTAGGTTTAAATTCTTTTTCTTTCCAACTTTTAATATGAACCAGTATAAGGTTTTGGAATCATTTCAAAGGCCGTTTCCAACAGATTATGAAGCTAGGCTTGAAGGAATGCTTTCTACTTTCAATACCGAGCTTAAATCAGCTACTCTTATCTATATGGAAAACGGAAGGAAAAGCGCCTGGGATCTTGTACATGAGCATGAAAAATACTTCAATAAACTAGCTGGGGATTGGGTTCCTCAACCAGCAACCTTTTATGAGTTATGCCACAAGACACTCGTTCCAATAGGCTGTGTTGCAGAGGAAAGGGTTGAAAGAATAGGCGGAAAAAGAGTCAGTACAATGTGGAGGCTGACTGATGCTGGTGAAAAATACGGAGCTCCGTTAGCAAAATTCAGCCTAAAAACAGCTACCGAGTTTGGAAGCCTTTATCCTATTCTAGGTTCAACACCAACATCAGGAAAAGTAAGAGCACCTTATGTTAGAGCTAAAATATTTGAAGAACTAGATAAAAAAGGTGTAATGAGAAAGACTGATTTTAAAAGGAGCAGTATGCAATCACACTTAGCAACTCTTAGAGGTATGAGATTTATAGAATATGAATCTGTCAGTGGCGAAGAAGTGGGCTGGAGTACAAAGAGGTGGAAAGCAGGAAAGCCATCTGATATAACTACTAACTATTATAGTTCTTCTTTGGATACAGCCAAATCTGTTGCAAATGAAATATATAAGCATAATTGTAATGCACATGAAATAAGAGAAAATTTAGGAAAAAAATATTCTTTGGGTACAGTCCAACATATTATTGGTGGACTTGAAAATGATGGTTTCGTTGAACCATTTAAATTCAAGGGTAGCGAAAAACAATCTGAGGCAAAAATAACTCCTGAAGGTAGGAAATTCCTTTACAGTTATATTAAGCCGGCTAAAAGATTTTTAGCAGATAAAGAAGTTCCAGAAATTGAAGACGCTGTTAAGAACTTTGACACAGATTGGATAAGAACAGGAGTTGAGCTTTATGAGCCGTATTCTGGAAAAATGACCAAATCACTTGTAGACCATTACTCTGACTTTGAAATAATTTACAATTCACTTAAGGAAAAGGATGAGAATTTCAAAGGTCTAAGACCAGTTGATTTTGCAAAAAGAGCTGGACTGAAAAAACAAACTAGTAGTAAAACCCTTTGGGAGCTATACAATGATGGCTTTTTGGAGAAGGATAGAAAGGGGAGCGCTGTTTACTACAGGCCTAAAATTTAATTATTTCTTCTTCCTTCTGCTGTACATACTATACCTTATCATAGCCAGCAGCACAAAGCCGAGACAACCACTTGTTAGATATAGCCCAGTATTTCCGCCTGCTCTCTTCATGTGCGATATAGCTCACGCTAGACAGAAAATCCCGAATTAAAAAGTTATTCAGAACCTTCTTCGTTTCGCAAAGCAATCCCTGCAGAAGACAGGCTTGCCCTCGGTCGGCTCGAAAGGAACCTCACACTCAGCTTTGCACTCGCTGCAGATAGCCTTGTGCATTTCCCTAGGTCCTCCGAATCTTTGCTTAAATGCCATTTTTACTCACCTTTTTTAATTTCATTCCGGTAGGATTTATTACTCCTATATCTTTATAAAGATATTATATGGCAGAAGAGCAACCAAAGGCTTCACCCAATATATCTGTAATTTTGAACTATGAAAAAGTGAAAATAAAGAAAAACGCGCCTATCTATTGAGTAATTTGTTTAAGAGTTTAACTAAGTATTTTTTAAACTTTAATTGTTCAGAAATGCTGTTTTCAGTTTCTATACCGATTACATTTCCGAATAAAAATTTTGGCATTGTTTTTAAATAATCAAAATCTTTTAGGCTTTTTATTGTGTGTAAATCAGTATTTTTCTCTGGTGAATATCCATTTAAATGATTGCAAGCAAAAAACTTAGATATTCTTCTTCTTTTAGTTATATATTCAAATTCTTTTGACCATTTTTCTTCCTCTACTTTAAAATGGGCAAGATCTATGCAAAATCCACCAATTTTACTTACTTTTACTGCTTGGGAAACAAAGTTATCTGTGTTCATTTCTAGAAATAAGTGTTTATAGAAGCTCTTCCATTTGTTTAAAACTTTAAAACTATCCTCATGAATAGTAAAATAAGAAGAGCCGAAATTTTTAGCAAGGAAGATAAGTTCCTTTTTGTCCATGTCATTTCGAATATGGACCAAAGGAATTTGTTTGATTTTGGATTCTAAAAGAGCATGGTAAATTTTTTGTCTCTCTGATTTACTAAAACACTCTAAAAATAAAGCTACTTTAGAAATTCCAAACCCATTAACTTCTTTTAACTTACTTTTCCAATCAATATCTTTATGGCCAGTGATTGAAACTAATATCCTTTTTGAAAAATCAGTTTGTTTCATCATATTTTTATTAAAACATTTGTTTATAAAAGTTTGTAATTAAATGCGAACTTTATATCATCCAATGTACCTACTTTCTTCCTCTCCCTTGGGTGCTGCAAACGGTATTGCAATTGGCGGCGGGAGCTGAAGGTCTTCGGAAAGTGTTAACGCCTTTGTTAAGCATCTCCTTAAAACAGCATTTATTATTTGGATATTTACATTTTCTGGAAGCTTCTTGCTCTTTTTCCACTCCTTTAGAATTTTTTCTTGGGCAGGGTCAACAAATAGTGCATTGCCTTCAATGTTAATTTCAGCAAATTTCTTTTTTTCAACCTCATATTCTGTTTTAAATTCAAATGCAATTTCTAAACCCTTCTTATTAAGTGCAGGCAGATCCTGTTCTCTAACTTCCTTTAGATTTGTTCTGTTATTTACTTTAACAGAGCCGCTTACTCCTCCAAGATTTTTTGCATCAATGCTTTTAATAACCATTCCTACTACTGGCATGTTTTCACCTCGCTTATGTTTATTTAATTTAAATAATTAATTATATGAGACAAACATCAATATTAATATTAATACTATTAATAGTTTTTGTATCATGCTGTGTTGAAGGTGAAAAGATGCCGAGCCTATCAGGAAAAAAGGTGCTGTTTATAATAGCACCCGATAACTTTAGAGATGAGGAACTGGCTGAGCCAAAGGCGGTTTTAGAGAAAGCAGGAGCGGAAATAACAATAGCAAGCTCAACAGGACAGCCGGCAAAGGGCATGTTTGGGACAATTGTTACCCCTGATAAAAATTTCTATGATGTTAATGCAGAGGATTATAATGCAATAGTTTTTATTGGAGGATCAGGAGCATCGGTTTATTTTAACAATTCCCAGGCTCTCAGGCTCGCTAAGGAATTTTATAACTCAGGTAAAATAGTTTGTGCCATATGCATAGCACCCTCAATTCTGGCAAATGCTGGAATTCTAGCAGATAAAAAAGCAACAGCATGGCCATCTGAGAGAAATAACATAAATGCTGTTGGAATATATACCGGTTCAGCTGTTGAACAGGATGGAAATATTATAACAGCAAAGGGTCCAGAAGTAGCAAAGCAATTTGGTCAGGCAATTGCTAAAGCATTAGGTGGTTAGATGACAAGAATTTTAGTTCCACTAGCAGAAGGATTTGAGGAGATAGAGGCACTTGCAGTTATTGATATTTTGAGAAGGGCTGGAATAAATGTTATTACAGCAGGTCTACCAGGGATTATGGTAACTGGTGCACATGGTGTTAAAGTTGTTACAGATACAAGGTTAATTGATGTAAATGAGATGTTTGACGGAATTGTGCTACCAGGAGGTTCTCCAGCATATCAACATTTGATGCGAAGCGACAAGCTTTTAAAAATGGTTGAAAGCTTGGCAAAGAAAGGCAAACTCCTAGCAGCAATATGCGGTGCACCACTAATATTGGCAAAGCTAGGACTTCTAAAAGACAGGCTAGCAACAGCTTATCCCGGATTAGAAAAGCAGCTAGACAGGCCAAGAAGCAATCCAGTTGTGATTGATAAAAATATAATTACTTCCCAAGGTCCAGGCACAGCTATAGAGTTTGCGCTAAAGATCGTTGAATACCTACTTGGAACTCGAAAGGCTGCACAGATAAGACAAGAGATTGTTGCATGAGCAAACCAACAAAAAACAAGGCAAGTTAATTTCTTATAGATTTGAAGTTAGATTATAAATAGCAATAGCCCCGTAGTCTAGTGGCCAAAGCTTTCTTAAGAAGAAAGCTTTATCAAAGAATCCATAAAAGGATAGCGGGCTCTGGTCGCTAGGGAGCAACCCGTTGACGCTGGTTCGAATCCAGCCGGGGCTACCAATTTATACTGGGAACACTAATTATGATTTAGGTGATTTCTATGCGAATTGATAAAACAGAATTCGGTTCTGTTACAATCAATGGAAAAATTTTTAATAATGATATGGTAGTTTGCTGGGACGGTGAAATAAAGGAAAGAGCAAAGTCGCACATATTTTCCAAATCAGAGCTACAGGAGCTGCTGCTAAAAGGACCTGAAATTGTTATAGTTGGCACAGGGCATCCAGGATTAGTAAAAATAGATCCGGAAGCAGAGAAGGCAGCAAGGACAGCTGGCATTAAATTAGTCGCAAAACCAAGTTCACAAGCAATTCAAGAATTCAATAAACTAGTAAAAAATAAAGAAGTTATTGCAGTTATTCATGTCACATGCTAAACCTTTTTAATCTAAAATAATAATTTTGTTCTATGTATGTTACAAAGGCATCCGGAGTAAAAGAAGAGTTTCAGCCAGATAAAATTTTGCGAACCTGCATTAGAGCAAGGGCAACTCAAAGACTGGCAGAGAAAGTTGTTAAAGAAATTGAAAAAAAAGCATATGACGGAATTTCAACTCGAGAAATCCTTCAGATGACTTTGGCATTGTTAGAAAAGCAGATGCCTGACGTGGCAGCCAGATATGATCTAAAAGGTTCAATAATGAGGCTCGGACCAGCTGGCTTTGAATTTGAAGAACTAGTCGCAGAGATATTAAATGAATACAATTATAAAACCAGCACAGATGTGATAGTTTCTGGTGGGTGCATTGACCATGAAATTGATGTAATCGCAGAAAATCAAAAAAGATACATGATAGAATGCAAATATCATAACATGCCTGGGATATATACCGGGATCAGAGATGTGTTATATATATGGGCAAGATTTATTGATTTGCAAGATGGCTACAAGCTTGGCAAATGCAAAAAATTTGATAAACCATGGCTCGTTTGCAATACAAAATTTTCTGCTGATGCGATAAAATATGCAACATGCAAAGGTATGCAGCTAATTGGTTGGAGATGGCCAAAAGAACAAAGCTTAGAAAGAATGATAGAGAAAAAAAAGCTATATCCAATAACAGCTTTAAGGAGGTTGGATAAAGATTCTCAGCAAAGGCTCGTTTTTGCTAAGATAATGCTATGTAAAAATCTAGTAGAAATGGATATAAAAGAACTTGAAAAAATTACCGGAATAGATAGAAGAAAATTAAATATCTTAATGAATGAGGCAAAAGGGGTTTTAAGTAAATAATTACTTTAGCTTGGCAACACATTTTTCATTTTCACATTTTGCAATTGCATTTTCTCTTGTAAGAGCGCAAGGTTTGCAAATTATGTCGCATTGAGCTTTTGATGAGCTATTCCTTTGCTCTTCCCAATAATTTTTGTAATTCAAGTTAATCGCAGTCACGCAAAAACAGCTGCATTCACTATCAGCAGGAATTGTTTCCAAACCTCTAATACTATCAACAATAATACAATCATCATCCCCTTCGCAGCTTTTATGATTATTTGTCAAACACATGCCCGTTAACATAATAAAAAATATTAAAATTGTTAAAAACTTCAAAGTTTCACCTTTTTATATCCAAGCCTTTGTCTAAACTCTTCTTGTTTACCTATATTCCAGTCTGATGTTCTTCTAAAATAGCCGACAACTCTGGAGTAAACTTCGCAAGGCGTTTTGCACGTCGGACACCTATTATGTTCTCCGCTCAGATATCCATGATTTGGGCATATGCTGTACGTTGGTGTTATTGTAATGTAAGGTAAAATAGATTTTTCCAAAACCTGTCTTACAAGTTGTTTACATGCTTCTGATGTTCCTATTCTTTCACCCAAGAATATATGCAGCGTTGTACCACCAGTATAAAGACTTTGGAGTGGTTCTTGATGCCTTATTGCAAATGCTAAATCATCAGTTTTGTTAACCGGCAGCCATGTTGAATTTGTATAATAAGGCACCTTCTTCCCAGCAGTTTTGATTTTTGGATACATCTTTTTATCCGTACTAGCAAGTCTATAGGAAGTTCCTTCAGCAGGTGTTGCTTCTAAATTATAAAGATTACCAGTTTTTC
>CAZZIA010000030.1:0-6664 GCA_964654075.1 uncultured archaeon
GCTTGTAACAAATATCAAAAGCGGAACAAACATATAATATGTTCAAGTTTATAAAATAAAACTTTTTTATGCCATGAATCTTTTAGGAACTATAGCTAGGGCTGGCGTGCTAAGCAGGACTACCTTTGCCATGTCTATTAATGATAAAGCTGTGGTACCAAACATTTGCTGCAGGAATGGTATGTAAATAACAGCCAGCTGCAGTACAACTGATATAAGAACAGCAACTAACAGAAACTTATTTCCAAAGAATTTAGGAAACGCTGCCTCCTCTGATCTGCAATTGAATATAAACAATATTTCAAAAAGCACTATTGTTGTAAATGCCATTGTCTGCGCTTTAACAAGATTGCCTGTTGTAACAAGCTCTAAGCTAAAAGCTGCTAAAGCCATTAAAAAACAGATGCATGCTCCAACAATTATAAACAAACTCATCCTTGATAATATCCCCTCTTTTGGAGATCTTGGCTTTCTTTTCATAATATGTGGATCTTTTTGGTCAACGCCAAGAGCTATCCCAGGCAGGCTTTCTGTAATAAGGTTCGCCCATAAAATTTGAAGAGGGAGCAGCGGTAGAGGTAGACTAAAAAGCATACATGCTGTTACAATAAAAACCTCTGTAAAGTTTGTTGATAAAATAAATTTGATAAATTTCCTCAAATTATCATAAATTCCCCTGCCCTCTTCTATAGCAGTTACAATTGTTGCAAAATTGTCATCTGCTAATATCATGTCAGAACTCTCTTTAGCAACATCAGTTCCCTTAATCCCCATTGCAACTCCAACATCAGCAAGCTTGAGAGCAGGAGCATCATTCACACCATCGCCAGTCATAGCTACAACATGGCCGTTGCCTTTTAGAACATTTAAAATTCTTATTTTGTCCTCTGGAGAGACTCTTGCAAAAACATTTACTTTCTCTATAACATCTGCGAGCTCTTTGTCGGTTAGTTTATCTAGCTCAGCACCAGTTAGAACTTTTCCGGTTTTAAGCCCTAGCTCTTTTGCAACAGCTACAGCTGTTTCTCTATGATCACCTGTTATCATAACAGTTTTAATGCCTGCCTTGTTACAATGGGCAAGAGCTTCTTTAACCTCTGGCCTTGGCGGATCAATGATACCAACAAGCCCAATGAAAATCAGATTCTTTTCAATTGCTTCTGTATATTTTTTTGCTTTTGGCACGCTCTTGTAGCTTAAGGCCAGCACTCTCAGACCATCAGAGGCCATTTCACGCACTGTTTTCTCTATTGCAAGTTTTTCTCTTTTGCTAAAAGGGAGCATTTTATTGTTTTTGTATATTCTATTGCATAATTTTAAAATCACCTCTGGCGCTCCTTTTGTATAAGATGTGATTTTATTATTAGCCGCAGTTATCACGCTCATCCTTGCCCTTTGCGAAGAAAATGGTATCTCAGCTATTCTTTTTTCTGTTTTAACAATTCCAGCCTTTTTTGCTGCAACCAAAAGAGCAACCTCTGTTGGATCGCCTACTGCTTCCCAGCGCTCTCTTATCAGAGGGATTGGCTCAAGTAGTTTTGCGTTATTGCACAGCAAAGCAGATTTTAGTAGCAATGCTGAGCCGGAATATTTTTTAGGGTTAAAAGCAGTGTTATTACAATAAAAATCTCCAACTGGCTCAAAACCAGCTCCAGTTACATTTATTTTTTTGCCGCACACTAGTTTCCTAACAGTCATCTCGCCTGTTGTCATTGTGCCTGTTTTATCTGAGCATATAACAGTTACACATCCAAGAGTTTCAACAGATGCAACCTTTCTCATGATTGCATTTTTCTTCGCCATTCTTCCAACGCCAAGCGCTAAACAGATTGTTAAAACTGCTGGAAGCCCCTCTGGAACAGAAGCAACTGCCAGACTCACAGCAGTAAGGAATATTGTAAATATCTGCTCGCCTCTTAGCAGGCCAATGCTAAATATCAGTGCACATACAACTATGCAGATTGCTCCTAGTCTTTTTCCAAGGCTTTCTAGTCTTTTTTGAAGTGGAGTTTCCACATCCTTAACTTGAATTAGCTCTGCAATCCTTCCCATCTCTGTGCTCATGCCTGTTCCAACAACAACTGCAAGAGCCCTGCCATAGCTTACAGCTGCTCCTGAAAAAACCATATTTTTTCTATCTGCTACTGGCAGGTCTGCAATCACATTAGAGACCTTTTCAACTGGTTCAGATTCCCCTGTTAGAGCAGATTCATCGCACTTTAAATTTATTACTTCAATCAGCCTAGCATCTGCAGGAACCATCGCACCTTCTTCAAGAACAATCATGTCGCCAGGAACAATGCTTTTTTTATCTATTTCCTTTTCTTCCCCATCTCTTATCACTTTAGCTTTTGTTACAAGCATTTGCTTTAAAGCAGCCATTGCCTTTTCAGCTTTCCACTCCTGTACAAAGCCAAGTCCAATTGTCAGCGCAGCTATTGCTGCGATTACCACAGCATCTTTTAGAAGCCAGAAGATGCCAGAAACAAGTGCAGCAACTAGAAGTATAAGAATTAAAGGACTTTTAAACTGTCTTAAAAAAATTAAAAGCGCGGTCGTCCTTTTTTTCTCAATCAGCTCATTGGGGCCTAATTCCTTTAAACGTCTGCTAGCTTCGCTTTCGCTTAAACCTGCTTTGCTTGTCTTCAGCTCCTTTAGTACAGAACTGATATTTTTTGTATGCCAGCGCATAATATAAATTGAACAATCTTTATAAAAATACTTAGTGATATACTATTTAGCGATATACTATTGATACGCTAAGGTGGAAAAATGCTAAGAGAATATATAGACCTGCGATACGAGCCAACAAAAAATGAACTAATTTGTGAATATTATATTGAGCCGGCCAGGGGGGTTAGTTTTGAAGAAGCAGCAACGCATATGGCTGGCGAGAGCAGCATTAACACTTGGGCTGATATTCTCACATTAAGCCCGGTACTTGCAAAAAAACTTAAGCCACATGTTTTCTTTATGGACAAAAAGAGAGGTATAATTAAAGTAGCTTATTGCACAGATCTGTTTGAAATAAATTCTGTTCCTCAGATCCTTAGTAGCATAGCAGGGAATATATTCAGCATGAAACTTTTGAATAACTTAAGGCTGCAGGATATTTCATTTCCAAAAGAAGTTGTAAAAGAGTTCAGAGGTCCAAAGTTTGGATTGCATGGCGTGAGAAAATTACTTAAAGTAAAAGACAGGCCTCTAATCGGAACAATCGTGAAACCAAAGGTTGGTCTGGCCACAGAAAAACATGCTGAAGTTGCTTACAATGCTTGGGTTGGCGGTTGTGATTCTGTTAAGGAAGATGAGAATCTAACTAATCAGAGGTTTAATCCTTTTGAAAAAAGAGCAAGGCTAACGCTAAAGGCAAGAGATAGGGCAGAAATGGAAACAGGTGAAAGAAAAGTATACATGTGCAACATTACCGCGCCGACTTGTCAGGAAATGCTAAGGAGAGCAAAATTTGTAAAAGAGCTGGGCGGAGAATATGTTATGATTGATATAATTCCTGTTGGTTGGACTGCTTTGCAAACATTAAGAGAGGCAAATGAAGATTTGAAATTGGTGCTGCATGCTCACAGATGCATGCACTCTGCTCTTACAAGAAATCCAAAGCATGGCATCTCAATGCAGGTGATTGCTGACCTTGTAAGACTTATCGGGCTAGATCAATTGCATATAGGAACAGTAACAGGAAAAATGCACGGCGAAAAAAAAGAAGTTTTGGCGCTAAAAGAAGAGCTGCAATATCCTGTTATCGAAGAGAGCATTAATCTTAACAGACTTAGACAGGAATGGTATCACATAAAACCTGTGTTTCCTGTAGCTTCCGGTGGTTTGCAGCCAACAATGATCCCTGAACTTGTAAAAATTTTTGGAAAGGATATTATATTGCAATTTGGCGGCGGAATACATGCACATCCTTTAGGAACTAAAGCTGGAGCAGCTGCATGCAGGCAAGCCCTTAATGCAACACTAAAAGGCATTTCTTTAAAAGATGCTGCAAATAAAAATAAAGAGCTGGCTGCAGCAATAAAGAAATGGGGGCTTTATAAAAAAATGCGCAGAGTTTCTTCTCATGCAATAGGAGACTAGTTTCCTGCCATTGACTCAAATTAAATATATATAGCAAATTAATAATTATTATGGCTGGAATAGAAGTTTTAAGCATATTAACTTTAGCTGGCCTTACAATTATTCTTGGATATATTGGATCGCTTATATTTACAAAAACGAGAATCCCTGATGTTTTATGGCTAATGCTTTTTGGTATGGTCGTTGGCCCAATTCTTGGCCTTGTTAATGTTGGCATATTTAGAACAATGACGCCTTTGCTTGCTGTCCTAGCTCTGATAATAATTCTTTTTGATGGCGGACTTAACATGAATTTTTATCAGGTGCTTAAAGGATTTTCAAGATCAATTTTACTTTCTGCTCTAGGAGTTTTAGCTGCAATGATTGCTATCGGGCTTTTATCAATTGTTTTATTTAGATTTGACCTAATGACAGGGCTACTGCTAGGAGCAATTATTGGCGGAACAAGCTCGCCAATTGTGATATCAATTGTAAGCAGGTTAAAGGTGAAGGAAAATGTTCAAATGCTTCTGACTCTTGAATCTATTTTAACAGACCCTTTGTGTGTTGTGATTGCAATTGCACTACTGCAAATTATAACTTTAAAGACAGCTCCTAACATAGCGCAGGCTGTTTTTTCTGCATTTTCTATCGGAGCTTTACTGGGTTTTGTGCTTGGCGTTGTGTGGTTATTTGCACTTGATAAGCTAAAGAAAAATCCATTTGACTATATGATAACTCTTGCTGTTTTATTATTAATATATGTTTTTGTTGAATCAGTTGGAGGTTCTGGGGCGATAGCTGCACTTATATTTGGCTTAGTTTTAGGAAACTCAAAAATATTTTCAAGAATTTTAAAATTAGGAAAGATATTTACAATTGACAACCTAATGAAAAAATTCCATACAGAGGTTTCATTTTTTGTGCGCTCTTTCTTTTTTGTTTGCCTAGGACTCATAGCAAGCACTAATTTAATATTTGCATTGTATGGAGCAGTGATTGCAGCAATCCTTATAGTAATTAGAATTGGTGTTGTTAAAGTTGCAACATTTGGCATGACGCTAAGCAAAACTGAGCTAAACTTAATAAAAATCATGACTCCTAGAGGGCTTGCAGCTGCTGTTCTAGCACAGCTTGCTTTTGGTATTGTAGGTGGAGAAACTATTTTAAATGTTACATTTTTTGTCATCTTCATAACTGTTATTTATACAACAATTTGCACTAGAATTTTCTACAACCCTGAAAAAGCTTAAAAGCAAAAGCTTAAAAAAGGTTAAATAAAACTTATATATACTGGTGAGAAATAAATTTTCTTGCCACACTGCAGTCTTGGCGTTAGGTTTTGAACATCTAAATTATTAGGTAATGAGAAGCTATTTCAAACTGCAGTAAAAGATGAGCTCAAAATTTTTATAATTTTGGTTGATGTAGTAAAAATTGCAAAACTCTATGTCAGGGAGAGCAGATGTGTTTCCCTAACAATTCCGGTTGATCCTGCCGGAGGTCACTGCTATCGGAGTTCGACTTAGCCATGCGAGGCGCGAGCTATTTGGGCTCGCCGTACTGCTCAGTAACACGTAGCTAACAAAATCTTAGGTGGAGAATAATCCTGCGAAAGTGGGGCCAATGCTCCATAGTCACTAGAGGCTGGAATGCACTGGTGATGAAAGCTCCGGCGCCTAAGAATTGGGCTGCGGCGGATTAGACTGTTGTCAGTGTAAAGAACTTTTCTTTAAAGAAATTCTATGAAAAGAAAGGTTTTATATAACTGACAAATCGATAATCCGTACGGGCCATGAGAGTGGGAGCCCGGAGATGCCTTCTGAAACATGAAGGCAGGTCCTACGGGACGCAGCAGGCGCGAAAACTTTCCAATGCCTTAACGGGTGAGAAGGGAACCTCGAGTGATTATGCTTTGCATAATCTTTTCCTCAGTCCAAACAACTGGGGGAATAAGTGGTGGGCAAGACGGGTGCCAGCCGCCATGTGATAAAGTGTAAAAGCTTTTAACACGGTAAGCGGTAATACCCGCGCCACGAGTGGTGATCGCGATTATTGGGCCTAAAGAGTCTGTAACCGGGCTAGCAAGTTCCTGGTGAAATCTGGCAGCTAACTGTCAGGCGTGCTGGGAATACTACTAGTCTTGAGATCGGGAGAAGGTGAATGTATTCCACGGGTAGGGGTTAAATCCTTTAATCCGTGGAGGACGACCAGTAGCGAAGGCGTTCACCTAGAACGAGTCTGACGGCGATGGACGAAAGCGTGGGGAGCAAAAGGGATTAGATATGCAAAAATTTTTGCACTAAACACCCCTGTAGTCCACGCTGTAAACGTTGCCCGCTTGATGTTGCAAATCCTACGAAGATTTGCAGTATCGGAGCGTAGGTGTTAAGCGGGCCACCTGGGGAGTACGGCCGCAAGGTTGAAACTTAAGGGAATTGGCGGGGGAGCACACAAGAGGTGGAGGCTGCGGTTCAATTGGATTCAACGCCGAACATAGACACAAGATTTAAAAAGAGGAACCTCTATCTTGGTCTATCGGATATCTCACGAGAGTTGACAGCAGGTTGAAGGTCAGTCTAAAGGG
>CAZZIA010000031.1:0-6318 GCA_964654075.1 uncultured archaeon
TAATAAAAACTTTGCAAGAAAGCAAGATAAGGCAAACCTCCTTAGAAAGTTGGTTAAAATGATTAAGATATAACTATCACTAGGTTTTAGAGAATATATGAAAAAGATGGAGAAGCTTATATGAAGAATTTTAAACTAGTTGAAACCCCACAGCTAAAATATCTTGTAACATTTGTTCCAAATAAAAATGAGCCAATTCATAATTGGTACTGGTTTAAAGAGGGGTTTTCTAAACAACTGGTAGATATTTTTCTAGAGAATTTTGAAATAAAAAAAGATAATATTATATTAGACCCATTTATTGGTGTTGGAACAACTTGTCTAGCTTGTAAGCAAAGAGAAATTCCATCTATAGGGTTTGATTGCTCACCACTTTGTGTTTTTGTTTCAAAAGTAAAAACAGCTGATTATAACTTGACTAGTTTAGACAAACTTGTAAATTCTGCACTGAAATGGAAATTTCAAAGGCCAAAGGAGATAGTTGAGCAAAAATATTTAAGGAAAATCTTTTCACGTTACGCTTTAGAAGATATTATTTTCTATAAAAATAAAATAGCTGAGGTAGAAGATGAACAAATAAGAAATTTTTTATTGCTTGCTTTAATTGATTCAGCAACAAAAGCGAGCTGGGCAGTAAAGGATGGGGCCTTTGTTCGAATTACTAAAAAAGCAACACTACCAGTAGGGAAGCTATTTAAATGGAAAATAAGACGAATGCTGAGAGATTTAAAAGTAGCAAATTTAGGACCAATAGAAACTTCGGTAGAAATTGGCGATGCAAGAAAAATAGCTCTTGACAACGAAAGTGTGAGTGCGGTTATCTCTTCGCCACCATACTTAAACAAAATCGAATATACAAAAATCTATAAAATGGAGCTTTCTCTTTTCTTTAATTTACCTGAAAGCCAGATGCGTTCATATATAGGAGCAACTAAGGAGAGTAATATTGAAATGGAGGGGTTTGTGGAGCTACCGCCGGCTGCACAGGCATATTTTTCAGACATGAGCTTAGTTCTTAAAGAGTTGTATAGAGTTTGTAAACTAAACTCAAAATTAGCACTTGTGATAGGGGGCGGTTGCTTTCCACAAAGGGTTGTTGAATCAGACATCATAACAGCTTCTCTGGCGCGACAAATTGGTTTTAAGGTTAAAAAAATTCTAGTTGCAAGAAAAAGCTGGTGCACAAGAGCTAGAACAATAAAAGTTGGCCAAATGAGAGAAAGTGTTATTTTACTAGAAAGGATTTAGTTCTTTCGTAACTTTCATATCTTTTAGCAACTGTCTTATCATATTTCTTAAGTTGTTTTATGACAAGTGCTTTTATTTTTTTTGTTGGCATATTAATATAAATTTTTTTAGAAACCTCTTCTACAATTTGCTTTGCTAACTCTTTTTGCAGCCCAGCAAGAATGCAAGAATTTATAATTTTTTGTGCTTGAAATGGCTCTAGTTTGCCATCACGCTTAAGTACATTCATATAAATCACTATATTTTTTATTTAAATCCATATGTTCCTAGGAGAGGGACAAATGCAAACCAACCTTCTAGCTCTTTTTGATGAAAAGAATTTTTACCCGTTTTATCAACAATGACCATTTTTTGCATATAAACGTTACCGACTGGCCCAACTAGTCTACCGCCTACTTTTAGCTGTTCAAGCAGCGGTTCTGCTACAGTTGGCATTGCAGCAGTGACTATAATTTTGTCATATGGTGCATGTTGCTTTAGACCATGAGAACCATCGCCATGAATTACAACTACGTTTTTTATTCTAGCCTGTCTTAGATTTTTTTTTGCAAGATAAACCAGCTCAAATACTTTTTCTACTGTATAAACCTTCTCTTTAACTATATTCGCAATTAGTGCAGCTTGCCATCCAGAACCAGAGCCAATTTCTAAAACCTTTTGTCCTTTTCTAAGTCTGAGCATTTCCGTCATTAGCACAACAGTTGATGGTTGGGATATTGTCTGGCCATGTCCAATTGATAAAGGAGAATCAACATAAGCAAGCTCTTGTAAACCCTTTGGTATAAAAAGCTCTCTTGGTACTGCTCTTAGAGCATCCTCCAAATTTTTAGATTTTAAATAACCCAATTTTTTCATATACCCGATTAGCTTTTCATTTTCCTCAGATAGCATAAATATATTTTATATCTAGCATATAATGAATTTATGCCTCAAAGCCTGGGAAGGATTGTAAAAAGGATAAAATCTCTGCAAATCCAAGGTGCAAAAGAGATTGCTGTTGAAAGCTTGAAGTTTTTGAGGAATTTTTCAAAGCATAAAGGGTTTGGGAAAGAATTTGATGCCGCTTGCAAAAAGTTAGAGCAAGCAAGACCAACTGCAGTTGTTCTGCACAATTGTTTAGAAATTCTTAAGAAAGAAAAAAATATTAGAGCAATTGATAAATTATTAGAGCAGCTAAGGCAGGCAACTGATAAAATTGCAAAAGTTGGGGCACCTTTAATAAAAGGCAATTACAAAATAATGACTCATTGCCATTCTGGGGAGGCTTTAGCGGTTATTAAGGAAGCTTGGAGGCAAGGTAAGAAAATTCAGGTGATAGCAACAGAGACAGACCCATTAGAGCAGGGTGTGAAAACAGCAAAAGAATTAGCTAAGATGGGTATCCCTGTTACATTGATAACAGATTCTGCTGTCGGATATTTCATGCCTGAAGTTGATGCAGTGGTAGTTGGTTGTGACAGTTTCAGAAAGGATGTTGGTTTGGTAAATAAAACAGGTACACATTTGCTTGCGCTGGCTGCAAAAGAATATAAAAAACCATTTTATGTTGTCGGTAATACCCTGAAACTTGATCGCAGAAAAAAACTGATAATAGAACAAAGGCCGCCACGAGAGGTATATCTAGAGTTGTTGCATCCGGGTAGGCTAAAAGGTGTAAATATTGCGAATCCCGCTTTCGATACGACAGATATCAGATACATAAAAAGAGTCATTTGTGAGAAAGGTATTATGACACCAAAGCAATTTCTAAAGAGGTTGTTGGGATGAAATCAGCCTTATTGATAATTGATATGGTTAATGGTATGGAAAAATGGATACCTAAAAAACGAATAAAGAAAATTGTACCAAACATTGAAAGATTAATAAGTAAAGCAAGAAAGAAAAACGTTCAAATAATATATGCTATTCATAAACCACTTGGTAAGAATGGGACAAAAGTATATAATGAGATATGTCCAGAAAGAAATGATATTAAAATAGAAAAAAATGAATATAGTTGTTTTTATGGCACGGATTTGGACAAGATATTGAAAAAAATGAAAATAAAAAAACTAATAATTACAGGAATAAGCACACATTGGTGCATCTTGGCTACAGCATTAGATTCTCATTATAGGAAATATAAAACAGTTGTAGTTAGTGATAGCATAACAGCTCCTGATAATAGAAAACATCAATTAGCTTTAGAATGGATGAAAGACACAATAAACGTTTCCATAAAATCTAGTAGATATGTGGTATTATAATGCCCCACATAAACCTAAACTACAAACCAGACTCATCAGGTTAAAACAATCTTAAGCAGATTAAGTTATATTTATTAATAAAAATTCATAAGGTATTTTCATGGAAGATGAAAAAAAAGAAGAAAAGCCAGAAGAAAAAAAGCCGGCAGAACAAGAAATTAAAAAATCTATTTTAGATAAGCTAAAAATTCCAAAACTAACAAAATGGGATAAATTAGCAATTGTGGCTTTAGTTATATTTGTAATTTTAGTTTCAATTCCAGTTTATATTTCTAAAGGTGGGTGCGAGGTTGCAAGGCCAGGTTATAAATGCGCTTCTGCTGCAGATGTAATGGCTGAACATTGTGCTCTTTGGGGGAAATATGGTTGTCCACATTGTGAAAAAAACGAATGGGAGGAATGTGCAGATCCTTCGTTGCCGCAAGTAGAGTGGTATATAAACAATCTCTGCCAAATTCATAATAAATATCATAATGCAGGGCTTGATTGTGAAAATTTAAAATTAGCTTGCAATCAGATAACAGGAAACCAAACTTGCCAGGTGTTTGTATGAAATTAAGAGCAAAACCATTTAGCTTAGAGGTTGGCGGGAAATATATAGTTATTTTAAATAAGCAGGATGCTGAATTTTTAGGTTTGCATGCATTGGATAGAGTTAAAGTAAAGAGGGGGAAAGAAGAACTAATTGCAATAGTTAACATAACAGAAAAATTTGCAGAACCTGGAGAAATTGTAACAAATAACGAAGTAAGTTTATTTTTTAACTTAAGACTTGGTGATGAGCTTGATGTTACACCAGCTGAAAGGCCAAAATCAGTCAGTTATATAAAGCATAAAATTGTTGGAGGCAGGCTCGAACCAGATAAAATAAGAACAATTATTCAAGATGTTGTGGATAAAAATTTATCTGACATAGAGTTGGCAGCATTTATTACAGCTCTTGATACGCGGGGACTTTCGATGGATGAAATAGAAAATTTATCAAGAGCTATGGTTGAAACAGGCAAAACTTTAAATTTTAAAGCAAAGTTTATTTGCGATAAACACAGTTGCGGTGGGATTCCTGGAGATAAAACATCCTTGCTAGTTGTTCCCATTGTTGCAGCAGCCGGTTTAACAATACCAAAAACATCTTCTAGAGCAATTACATCACCAGCTGGTACAGCTGATAGAATGGAGGTTCTTGCTCCTGTTAATCTAACAGCAGATGAAATTATTAAGATTGTTAAAAAAACCAAAGGTTGTTTGACATGGGGCGGGGCGCTTGATCTTGCTCCAGCAGACGATGCGTTTGTTCAGATAGAATATCCGCTTGGCATAGACCCTTTGATGCTACCATCAATAATATCAAAAAAAAAGGCGGTTGGAGCCAAGTATGTTATAATTGATATACCAACAGGAAGGGGAGCAAAAATTAAGACAGTTGGAACAGCGCATGAGCTTGCAGATGATTTTATCAGACTTGGCAATAGATTGGGGATGAACATTGCATGTGCAATTACATTTGGTGAGCAGCCGTTAGGTTATTGCATAGGTCCGGCTCTTGAGGCGCAAGAGGCTCTGCTAACCTTGCAAGGAAGAGGGCCGGCAGATTTAATAGAAAAAGTAACAAGCGTTGTAGGTGTGTTATTTGATTTAATAGGAGTTGATACAAAGTCAGGAAAGCAAATAGCATTAGACATTTTAAAATCAGGTAAAGCTGAGAAAAAATTCAGGGAAATTATAGCTGAGCAAGGTGGCAACCCAAAAATAAAAGTTGGTGAAATCCCGCTTGGCGACAAAAGGATAGAAATAAAAGCAGAGAACGAAGGCCGCGTACTATGGATTAAAAATGCAGAGATAGCTGCTATTGCAAGAGAGGCAGGTGCACCAAAGGATAATGGTGCTGGAATTAAATTAGCAGTAAAAATCAATTCAAATGTAAAAAAAGGAGATACGCTATTTACAATTTTCTCTAGCAGTACAACAAAACTTAATTCTGCAGCAAAGCTTGTTAAAGATTATGAGCCGCTGGTTGTTGGAAAGACTTTAGAAGAGAGGATGCTTTTAGACAGAGTGCCGACCAAATTCCCTCACAGAAGATTATTCATGCTGGAGAGATAAATGTTGTTAACTGTTTTTGGAGCAATTGGTCTGATCTTTATACTAATACCATTTATTTTGCATGCTCTAGGTGAAATGAAAAGAAAAACAATAACATATAATCTATTGAATTTTATAGGTGGATTTATTTTAGCAATTTATTCATTTTATTTACAAAATTTTATATTTTTAATACTGCAGATTGTGTGGGCAATTACTTCGTTTTATTTCTTGATAAAGGTGATTATAAAATGAAAAAAGTTTTGTTTATACTTTTGGATGGTATTGAAGATTCGGTAAAAGAAACAACTTTGCAAAAAGCAAAAAAGCCAAATCTAGATTTAATAGCAGAAAATGGCTTTGCTGGTCTGGTAAACAATCAATTGAGTGAACATCCAGATTCTGGGCATTCAACTTTTACTTTGTTTGGCTATCCGCTTGCAGATTATCCGGGACGTGGTTATCTAGACGCACTTGGCGCGGGCTTAAACCCTCAGCCAAATCATGTTTGTGTTAGGGCAAACTTTGCAACTGTTAGAGAAGAAGCTATGCTAGAGCCAACTACAAAAACAAAATTGCCATCTAAACTAATTGTTACTGATAGGAGGGCTGGAAGAGAAGCAACTGGTTTTGATGAGTTTGCAAAAGAAATATCAAAGATGTATATAGAAGGTGTAAATATAGATTTTTATCATTCTTTAGGCCATAGGGCTGTTCTGATTTTAAGAGATGGTGAGCTGTC
>CAZZIA010000032.1:0-6291 GCA_964654075.1 uncultured archaeon
AAAAACTTCTTAAAAGAAGTTTTATCAAGAAGACCATAGGTGCTAGGTTGAGGAAATTGAAATTGCAAATGCCTAGTCGGTTAGTCCGTTCGTGAGTTCAAATCTCACCCCCCGCACCATTTTTATTTGCAAAAAATAAATGATTGGTATGACAGATGATGTGATAAAGGATGCTAAAATTCATATAGGGCTTGTACCTGACGGAAATCGTAGATTTGCTAAAAAGCATGGTAAACCTGTGTGGTGGGGCCATCAAGAGGGAGCAAAAAAGCTTGAGCAATTTATTGAATGGTGTACGGAATATCCATGTATAAAACAAATATCTGTTTTTGCTCTTTCAACAGAAAATATAAATAGAGAAAGGAAAGAGCTTGATAAACTTTGGGAAATTTATAAAAAACAATTTAATAAAATGAGAAGCTCAGAAAAAATCAAACAAAAACAAGTCAAAATTAATGTATTTGGTAATCAGTTGATCTGGAGGGCTGATGTACGACAAGCAGCTAAAGATGCTATGGCTGCAACTACCGGCTTTTCCAGGCTTATATTAAATATTCTCCTAGCATATGGAAGCAAATTTGAAATTGTCAGCGCAGCTAAACAATTGATAAAGAGGGGAATTAAAAGGTTTAAACCAACTGAAGATTTGCTAAATAAATTTCTTTTAGTTTCACAGCCGGTTGACCTTATAATAAGAACTGGAAATCAATTCAGGCTTTCTAATTTCTTGCTTTATCAATCTGCATATGCAGAGATATATTTTTCAAAAAGCCTTTGGCCTGAATTTAGCAGAAAAGAATTTGACAAAATTATGCAATGGTATGCTAAACAACAGAAAAAGTTTGGAGTTTAAGCTTGCTCTAGTGCTTTCTTTATCATTTTAATGACATTTTCTTGTCCAATTATCTTAATTAGATGCCCAGCTCTGGGCCCTTTATCAATTCCAAGAATTATCTGATAAAATATTTTAAAGGCTCTTTGTACTTTTATTTTATGCTTTCTTGCTATTTCAAATATTTTTGTTTGAATCTGCTCTGCAGAAAGTTCTTCTTTCAAACTATCGGCCAAATCATTTAAACTGCCTTTCTCAAAGGCGCTAATCAATATTTTTTGAGGCCTTTCTTTTGCTTCGATGCCTGCCCAGCCATCTGCATAGGTTAGCCTTTGTCGCAATGCTTTTTCGCTACTCACTGTTAGTTTTTTTATATGACCTGATGATGTTAAAATCTCTTTAACTATTTCAAACTTATTTTCAATCGGAAGCACTTTAACTATGTTAATTAACACAAGATATGGAACTTTTAAACTTGTCTCTTTGGGTGGTTTTAGAAAGTGTATATATTCAAAAAGCCTTTTTAAATGTACCAGCCTCTTTTCATTTTTTATCTTTTCCTCCCCAAAATAAACTTTTTCTAACCTGTCAACCTCATCCATATAAACTGGTATATCCCTTGGCGATAACTCACGGGTTCCTAAGAATCTTTTAAACATGAGTAGCCTAAGCGACTCCGGAGAGCCATATCTTAACCAATCCTGGGGGGAGAAAACCCCTCCAACTGATTTTGAAATCTTTTTGCCACCTTTCTCCAGAAACATTTCATAAATTAAATGTAAAGGTGGAGAATAGCTTAATATTTTATCTGCAATTATATCATTGACATTTACAGAATCAACAATATCTTTTCCAGCAGCTTCGAAAACTATTCCAAGTGAACACCAACGAGCTGCAAATTCGCCCTTCCATGCAAGCTTGCCATTACTGCTCCAATAGCTTGTCTCACCTTCAAAACCACAGCCATCTATTACAATTTCCTTTTGTGAATTCATGTTCTTTCCTTTAAATTGCACATCACATTTATATGTAACTTTGTGAGTTTTGGGAGAAACTTCTGTCACTCTAGTTGTATAAATCTTTCCACATTGCTCGCAAACTGGAAAATAAACTGTTGTGAGCTCTTGCCCAAGTGTATCTTTAACTATTTTTTTTATCTTTTCTGCACTAAGAAGTATTTTTTCTATTTGTTCATTCAATGCCCCACTTTTATAAGCTTTGGTTGCAGATTGAAACTTATATTCAATGCCAAGTTTTTCAAGAGCATCTATTAATAAAGAAGATATGTGCTCGCCATAACTTTTATGACATTCAAATGGGTCTTTTATGTCTGTTACGGGAGTTCCTAAAAATTTTTCAAGCCAGTCGGGAAAACCAAGAGGAACCTTTCTTAGTCCATCACGATCATCAGAAAATGCAATTAACTCTGAGCTACAACCAGCATCTTTTAAAGCAAGGCTGACAGCATAATTTCTCAGCACATCACCGATGCTTCCTATATGTGGAATTCCGCTTGCACCAAGCCCAGACTCGGTTCTAAAAACCTCTGCTCTTTTTAACTTTTGCTCCCGCTTTATTATCTCATCAGCAATTTTGTCAGCCCAAAAAATCTCTTGCATGTAATCACTTTAATAATATATATACATTCTTGTATAACCAATTAAAGGTTAAATGACTGATTTATATTTGCTGTCAGTAATTATATTTTTTGCAGTTTTAGCTATATTAATTTACTTTGACCGTAAAAATATAGAATTTAAATATATACTGATCATGAGAAGAACAAAAAGGTTTAAGAGCGCTATAAATAATATTGCAAAAAGCTCACCAAAATTTTGGAAAATTCTCTCAACTATTGCTATTATAATTTGTTTTTATTACATGGCCCAAGGAATACTATCTCTATCAATAACAACATATCTAATATCAATTGGTAAAATTATTGGACCTCCGCTTGCAATTATTCTGCCGACACCATCTCCTGTTGGTGCAACTGGACCTGGTTATTTTTTGATTCCTTTCTGGTTCTGGATAATAACTGTTGCTGTAATTTTAATTCCTCATGAGCTTATGCATGGAATTATAGCAAGAGCAGAAAAAATCCCTTTGAAATCTGTTGGCTTGTTACTCTTAGCAATTTTCCCAGGAGCATTTGTTGAGCCAAATGAAAATAAACTAAAAAAAGCAAAACTTTTAACAAAACTAAGAGTATTTGCTGCTGGCTCTTTTGCAAATTTTGCACTTGCAGCTATAATTTTTTCCTTGGCAACCTTTGTAATATGGCCAGCAGCTACTGAACCAGCTATAAGTTTGAGCCTTACAACAGTGAATGCTAGCAGCCCAGCTGAGCTTGCTGGGCTAAAACCAAATATGAGCATAACAGAGATCAACGGGAAACAAATAACAACAAGCTATTTTGAGTCTTTAAGTGGGAATTTTCTTTCAGAAGAGCTTAAAGGTGTAAATGTAAGTCAAACAATTAGTGTAAAAGCAAATGAGACATTATTTAATGTAACGCTTGGTCTACATCCAGAAACAAACACAACTTATATGGGAATAGTTTATGAATATTCATCTATATTTAAGCCTTGGGCAAAACCGTTTATGAGCTCTTTACTACCACTTTTGCTTATGTTATGGCTGTTTAGCTTTGGTGTTGGTCTTTTTAACATTTTGCCGATTTACCCGCTAGATGGTGGACTGATGGTAGAAGCTATCCTAGAAAAGTTTTCAAAGAAAAATGCAAAGCATATTGTTAAAACAATTACTTATTTTATAATAATGATTATAATTTTTAATTTTATCGGGCCTTCATTGCTATAAAATCTTTAGTTCTTTTATATTGCTGTTTCTCTCAAGAAAAAAACGAATAATTTTTATTTTGTTTCCGCCCCTTCCTATAACTGCTCCTCTATCTTTAGGGTTTATCGTTACTATTGCCCCCCTTTCATTAATTTCAATCTTTTGTGCCCGAGGGATTAAATTTTTAATAAACTGTTCTCCCTCTTCGGAAAATTCTAGAATCTTAATTTGTTTGCCAATCATCTTTTCAGCAGTTTTAATTGTTTGGCCATTTTTTCCTATAGCAAGCGCAGCTTTCCCGGGATTTACTAAAAAATATATTATGTCAGCAATTATGCAATCCCTAACTTCAGATCCTGTTATGTTTTCAAATGCTGTAATTACTCTAAGGCTTTCCGTGTCAAAATTTCGCATTAAATCACTTTATCGCTAACGTTGCTATGGCAAATGGCTTGCCACAAATAACCCCAAGATCTTTAGCCGAGCCATCAAATTCTTTTACTTGAGCCCCACATAGCTTTGAATAATAACTAATATCTTTTTTTGTTCCTTCAGGACAATTTCTTGCTAAAATTATTAGCTTTGTATCTTTTGTTTTTAAAGCCTTTATAACCTGTTTACTACCGATTATAATATTTTTTTCTAATATTGCTGCCTTTATCTCTTCTGAGATTGCCATAATTACTCACTTTTTTAATTTGAATATTAAATCAAACATGCCTGTTCCAACTGGTATAACTTGATTTATCATAACGTTTTCAACTATGCTTTCAAGCTTATCTGTATCACCTATAGCTGCTGAGCGTGTCAGATGCTTAATAGTTTCTTCAAAATTTGCCCTAGCTAGAACAGAGCCTTTTGCACCAGCCACACCATAACGCCCTATTGCTTTTATAACCCCATCAGCTGTCATTACGTCTGCAACAAGCATTATATGGCGGATATCAACATTTAGTCCTTCCTCTTTATTTATAACTGTATCAGCTTCCTCGATTATCTTTCTTCTAGCAGCTTCAACGCCTAAAACTTTTAGAACTTCATGAATATTATTTGTTGTTACCCTTGTTAAATCAACGCCAGGAATTTCTAAAATTTTTGCTAGGTTTGAGCCTGATGTGTGTATAACCCATTCACTATCTTCCTGGAGGATAAGTATCTGTACTATCCCCTTTAGCCCCTTTAAATGAGTACCTAAAATTTTTGTTTTAAGCTTTTGTAACGCCTTAACTGTAAGCTCCGTTTTAGGTTTAATTATAACCTTCATCTCCTTTAACAAAACGTTTACGTCTTTTATAATGCTTTTTAGAATTTCAACTACAACCTTTGGTTTAATTCCTACCAATTTTAGTTTATCCTTGTCAAAAGGAATCTCAATCTGCATATTAAGTAAATCAACAACCGGTTGTATAGCAATATCTTTAAGTTTTGTTTCCTTTATCTCTGTTGCAATTTTCTTTGCTTTGTCAGCTGTATTAAATGCTTTTTGCAAATAAATTGTCATTGAAGGGGTCTTTGGAGCTCTTCTTGCATCAAAAATTTCTATCAGCCTGGGGAGCCCAAGCGTAACCTGGATTTGAGTTGCACCTGCTACATGATATGTACGCATCGTATTGTGAGTTATTAAACCGTCAAAAGTTGTAAATGTTTCCAACCCATCAACAGAAATATCATAAACAAATTCATTTTCTGGTTCGACTTCTTTTATATCAATAATTTCATCCCAGACAACATCTGAATCAAATGCTCTTTTCATTATCTCTAACTCTTTATCTATGTTCATGCCTCTTTCCTTTGCCATTGTTTCAAACTTTTCTATGTATCTCCCGAGAGTATGCCTGCCAATTTTTTGTCTCTTAGTAAAATTGTTCACAAATCTAGTTGGCATCTTTAATTTTTTAGCCAAACTGTATAAAAGATCAGAAATTCCAGGAATAATATCCAAAAGATCATATGTTTTGTTTTTTTCAAATGATATTTTTTTCAATTTTCTCTTATTTTTTTCTATTGAGCTCCCAATTTTTTCTTTGAAAATTGGAATATAATTTGCAGGTATTGTTATACAATATTGTTTTCCATTAAATGATTTTGTTGAGAAAATTCCCATTCTGCTCAATAACAAAGCTACTCCATCTATCAATTGCTTTGAATTTGAAGAAGCTCTTATCATTTTTCTTTCCACGTTTATGTTCCCATCACCATCAAAATAACTTTGTAAAAGTGCCCCAATAAATTTCTCATTTGCATTGAAAACAAAATCAGCTATTTTTTTGTTCTTTGAATCCTTTCCAAATACATCTTTCATGATTAATGATAAAAGACTTGAGTTTATTCTGAGATCGTGCCCCTTGGCAAATCCTCTGAAATTATCAAACTCATTAAAAGTGAAATTAAACTTGTATGCAAAATTCTTAAGGTTTTTTATAAAATTTTTATCTGTGTTTGAAATGTTAACATAATACTTAGTCGAATTTCCCTCTGAGAGATAAGCGCCCACAAACCAGCCAAATATAGAATCTAGTTCCATATTTATTGGTAACCCTCTGCTATGTGCAATATAAGGATAAAGATATCCATTCTTTTTTACCAGATTTTCTGTGCTTATAATTTGATTTAAATCTACTTGCATAGCACAATTTAAAGGAATATTTTTAATAACA
>CAZZIA010000033.1:0-5723 GCA_964654075.1 uncultured archaeon
GAATTCAAGCCGAGACTTACATATGCGCTGATATCTGTTTGTGTTTTAGTTTTTATTTTCGAGTCTGCTTATTCCTTGATTTACGGTTCCGGAGCAATGGAAGAGCTATTTAATATATACGGCTTTTCGCTAGAAAGCATTTTTGCAGGGCTTTGGTGGACACCTTTAACTTCAATTTTTTTGCATGCGAATACAGAGCACCTCATATTGAATATAATTGCACTATTTTTCTTTGGCAGGGCAGTTGAGGAGGGGCTTGGCTGGAGAAAGTGTTTGCTAGTATTTTTTGCTTCAGCAATTTTAGGAGATATTGCAATTTCACTAACAAGCTTTTTAGGGGTTATGCCTGCAGGCATTCCTACTATTGGAGCTTCAGCAGCTGTATTTGGATTAATGGGAACAGCGATGCTTGTTAAACCTTTGGAATTTGTTTTTTATCCATATTTAATACCAGTGCCGCTAGTGTTGGTTGCACTGCTATATACATTATTTAATATAGGAGAGTTTATAGCTGTGCTTGTAACAGGAGCTCAAACAGAAATAGCTTATGCTGCACACATTGGCGGGCTTTTTGCTGGAATGCTTTTTGGCTTTAAGGAAGAAGGTAGCAAAAGAGGTTTAAGAGTTTTGTTGCTAATTATTATCTTACTGATTTTGATACCGTTTTTATGGTTTGCATTCAGCTATCTAGAGCTTTTTAATTACATCCAATTATTAACAGGGATGTTTGGTTGATTTAAATATTTTCAATTTATATGTGATATTGTGAAAATCTTATTACAAGTTCCAGCCGGACTAAAGAGAAAAGTGATTGAGCTAGCTGACAAAATAAAAGGTGAAGTTTTCATAAGCTGTGAACCATGCTTTGGTGCTTGCGATCTAAGAGATAAAGAAGCGCAAGCGCTAGGATGCAGCAAAATTGTTCATTATGGGCATAACAAATTAATAGAAAGCAAAATACCAGTTGAATACAGAGAAATGAGGGAAAAAATAAATCCAATACCAATCTTAGAAAAGGAATTTGAAAAAATTCAAGGCTATAACAGCTTTGGCCTTGTTTCAAGTTTGCAGTTTTTAGATTGTTTGCAAGATGTAAAGGGCTTTTTAGAATCAAAAGGAAAGAAAGCTCAGATTGGGGAAGGAAAATTATATCCAGGCCAGATTTTAGGTTGTGAGCTGTCAGCTGCCTTGTCTAATGTCGAGTGCTACTTATTTGTTGGTTCAGGTCTTTTTCACCCTCTCGGGCTTTCATTAAAAACTGAAAAACCAGTTCTTTTCATTAACATAGAAAAGGGAAGAATAGAGGACCTAAAAGAGATAAGGGAAAAATTCTTAAGGCAAAAATTTGCAGCTATAGGATTAGCTAAAGGTGCTAGGTCATTTGGAATATTGATTTCAACAAAACCTGGACAGCTAAATCTTGAACTTGCTGAAAAAATTAAAACTGAAATAGAGAAAAAAGGCAAAAAAGCATATTTTTTGGTGCTAGATGAAATTGTCCCAGAAAAGCTTCCTGATCTAGACTGTTATATCAATACAGCATGTCCAAGGATTGCCATCGAGGATAGAGCTTTATTTAATAAGCCGATTTTAAATCCAGACGAGCTTGATATTTAAGCTTTTGTTTTTATATTTTAATTATGGGAGAGGAGAAGGAAAAAAAGTTAGGAGTTGACGGAAACTTATATCGTTATCATTGTCCTAAATGTGATACTAAACATATAATTTCAAATTATCCAGAAAATATAGAAAAGTTGTATGTACCAGGTTTAGAAGGAGAATATTGTTTTGATTGTAGAGAAAAGATAAAAGCTGAGAAAGCAAACAAAGATTTAAATATCACAAAATAAAATAGATAATTCAACTATTAACTTTATATCCAGATTTATTGTGACGGAAAATGGCTGGAAAACCCCTGAGAAGGCGTATATTCGCTACCTTGAGGAGAACGGTGAGAGATTCATAACCACAGAGATACATGGCTTTGATAAAATTCCGAACGATTTTGGCTATGCAGTTGCAGCACTCGTCTTCGTGTTTGATAATGATAACAAAAAAGAAATTATTATATAAATTTTGGTATAACATTTAAATATCAAGAGAAAATATATATCTTATTGGCAGTTAATTAAAGCGAAACCTGTTAAATAGTGATTTTATGCAAGTTAATGTGCTTCAGGCTGAAAAGGGAATATTGAAAATAGAGCTAAAAGGCGAAAGCCAAACGCTAACACATCTAATTGCTAATGTTTTGCAAGAAAAGGGGATAGATGCTGCTGCTGTGCGGGAGCACCCATTTATGGCAGATCCGAAGATTGTTGTTCGTGGTTCAAAAAGTGCAGTTAAGAATGCATGCATTAAAGTTCAAAAACTTTGTGACGAGTTTAGCGATGGGTTCAAAAAAGCAATTAAAAAATAGCTTTTTCTGGGATTTTTAGGAAAGTTTAAATATGTAATTTTATAATTAATGTTTATGAAGAAATTGCTTGGAATCATGTTGATGAGTTTCTTATTATCAATTTCTATAGCCTTTGCACAAGAAGCAAATATAACAACAGATTTATGCAAGGATGTGGTGTGTAGCGCAATTACACAAACTTGCACAGATGGATTTGCTGCAACATGCACGCCTGTTTGTGACCCTGCAACTGGAGCCTGTGGAACCTGTACACCTGATTGTACAGGACATGATTTGGTTGTTGGCGGTCCCTGTGCTGGTGTTAATTGCGGTGTAACAACAGCAGTCTGCCCTGATGGCGTTGAGGTAAAATGTATAAATCCCTGTGATCCTGATACTGGCTGCGGTGCGTGTATACCAGATTGCACCGGTCATGAATTAGCTGAAGAGAAAGTGTGTGTAGGAAAAGGTGGGGAGACATGGGCTGTAGAGCCTAATTGTTGTCCAGGTTTAAAAGTAGTATCAGATTGCCTTCCAGATCAGCCATGTCCTGTTTCTTTAAGATATTGTGTAGATTGTGGAAATGGCATTTGTGAAGCACATGAAAACTGGTATAACTGTCCAGAAGACTGTCCAAAACCAGAAGAGGTGCCAACAGTAACTCCTGTAGAAGTTTTACCAGTAGCTCCGGAAAACATACCAAAAGGTTGCAGGCAAGAAGTTGATAAAACTGGAGCAACCCACATTGTTTGCGAGGCTATAAAGGAATGTCCAATAATTCCAGAAGAAGAGATAATAAAATGTAAAGAAAACAACGGTGTTCCGAAAATTAACATAGATTCAAGAGGTTGTAAATACTATGAGTGCAGATATCAGGAAGCTTCTAGTCATGGTTTTATTGAACCTGTTAGATGCCCAACAAAAGATGAGAGAGCTGAAATATCAAGAAAATGCGAAGAAATGGGAATGAAACCAATTATGAAAAAAGATTTTAACGGATGTTTAATAGTAGATTGTTCCAAAGAACGAAGAGAAATTACCGAGAGAAAATGCCCGTCTGACGAAGAAATAATAATAATGAAAAATGATTGTATAGAAAAGGGAGGTAAAATAGTTCCAGGATATGATAAAAGCGGTTGTGAAACACCGTTATGCGTACCACCAGAAGGAATCAAGGAATGCGCCCCTCCGCCAAAAGAGGCTTTTGAGAGATGCAAAGAAGATGGCGGCGAGCTAATAATCAGACAAGATGAAAGAGGCTGTCCAACTTATGTTAAGTGTGTTAAAAGAGGAGATGAGAGAGAAATAGAATATGAAGAAGTTGAAGAGGTACCATCGTCATCAAAGTTGCTATCTGTTGCTTTGAAATTAGAATCTTTAAAAATGGATTTTGATAAGTTAGCTAGAGAAACAAATTCAATTGCTGATTATTATGGCTCTGTTGGTGAAAGTACAGAAGAAGAGAGATTTAGAAGAGTTTCTTCAATGTTTGAAGGAGCAAAAAATAAGATTGATGATATTAAAAATAAAATGAGAGAAAGATTAGACTCTTTAACAATAAAGGATATTTCTGAATTTAAACATGATTTGAAATACATTAACGAAATTGTGATTAAGGATATTTTATATGTTATGCTAAGCACAGAACTCACAACTGAAATTCCAATTACAGAAAAAGGAGTTGAAGTTAAAAAAACTGAGGAAGGTTTTGTTAATTGCGGCAGAGATGAATCATGCTTTAATAAAAAACTTAGAGTTTGTGAAAAGGCGATATTTTATGCACCTGGCATGCCAGAAGCTAAAGGCCCAGAAGTTAAAATAGTTGGTTTGGAAGATAAGAAATGTGTTATAAAAATATTATTAGAAGATGAGCCATCTGAAAAAAGTTATGATATGGTTTGTAAATATCCAAATTATGTTATGGGATTGGAAAAACCTGAACAATTAATTCAATATTGCGAGGGCTCGCTTGTTGAATTTGTGAAGACGCAAGCAACAATAACTAGTAAAGTTGCTCCAGTAAGGGAATATGCCAAACCAAAAGAATATGTCTCAGAGGAACTTAAGGAATATGTAGTACCACGTCCTGCATTTCTAGATGAGATTGAAAAGCTCGGTCCAGCAACATTAATAGATTTTGAAACACTTCCTGATGGCAGTGCACTTCAAAGCGGAGACAGATTAACTGGGAATGAATGGGAAAGTTTAGGGGTTATATTTGAATTTCCAAGTGAAGATTACTTGCAAGTGTTTGGGCTAATGTATCCATTCAATCCTTTAGATAGTTTAAGTTTGTCTCCTGGGCTTGGTCCATTTGAAGCTGGTGGAGATACGCATGATGATTTGAATATAATATTTAGTGAACCGGTAAAAGCTGCTGGAATTTATTTATTGGACTTAGGAGAAACAGATGAAAGGGAAAGTATAACTTTCTTAGATAAAGATGGAAATATTATTGAAAGAATTTCTCCATGGCCTAAGTCTACATTTGGAAATCCGGCTCCAGGAACTTTTGTTGGTTTGACGCATGAGGATGGAATTTCTAAAATACAAATTTTAGAAAACACAGGAGACAGCGATGATATAGCATATGATAATTTATATTTTGTAAGATGAGATGGAAAAAATGAAAACAAAAAAATTATTTGCTTGTTTGATTGTATTATTGATGCTCGTTATAATGGTAAGTGGCTGTGTCGAAATGAAAGCAGAAGGTGAAATCAAAAGCGAGGAGGAAGCTTCTAAAGCAATAAGCAATATTGGCACAGACGTAGAGAGTATAAGCACAGACATAGAAGGTATCGAAGGAAGCTTAGGATAGTTAAATTTTTTCTGAAAAATAGCTGATGTTATCTTTATTTACTTTTGTTTCCATAATAAAATCACATCAATATTTTTAGGTGTATTATATGCAGGCATTTCGAAGAATTAAGGATGAAATAAGAATTATCGCTTTTGATGATGGCCCGTTTGAGTTTGGAAAAAAAGGCAAGTGCATTTTAGTTGGAGTTATTTTTCGCGGCGGTAGCTTTATGGACGGTCTGCTTAAAACTGAAATAGAAGTTGACGGCAAAGATGCTCAAGAAAAAATCATAAAAGCTATAAAAGGAACGAGGCATAAGGACATAAGACTTATAATGCTAGATGGAATCACGTTCGGCGGATTTAACACAGTTGATATCAAAGAGTTGTACAAGCAAACTGGACTTCCTGTGATTGTTGTGAACAGGAAAAAGCCAGATTTTGAAAGATTTAAGGCAGCACTAAAAAAACTACCTCATGCTGGGCAGAGGTTGCAAGCTGTTGAATCGGCTGGCCCTGTTTT
>CAZZIA010000034.1:0-5718 GCA_964654075.1 uncultured archaeon
CATTTTGGTTCAATATACAATGAGAAACAAACAAAATCTTTTTACTTCTTTGCATTTTATCGCCAGCGGATACTTTAATAATATATTTGTTTTGGAACGTATTTAAAACTCACCCAAATGGAGTAGTAAATGTAATTTAAAGTTCGGCAGTTAACGATTACAGCAAAGTTTAAATAATTTCACACTTCATTCTAATTAACTATTTTCCAGTTAATTTGGTGAATATATGGTAAATACAGAAGCTGAAGCAATGCTAAAGCATCTTGGACTTACAGAATATGAAGCAAAAGCATGGTTAACTTTAATTTCTCATGGCAGTTGCACTGCTGAAAAAATTTCTTCTTTAAGCGATGTGCCACTTCCAAGAGTATATGATACCATGGTAGCGCTAGCCGAAAGAGGACTTGTTATCATAACAAAAACCAGACCACAAACATTTAGATCAACTAATCCTAAAAGATTTTTTGAATTATTAAAAGAAGATGAACAAAGAAAAATGCAGGAAAAGATCAAAAAAATAGAAGACGTGTCCCCACAATTTTTACGTGTGATATCAAATATACCAAAAATTACAGAAAGAGAAACCGAGGAAGTATTTGCATACGTTAAGCGAAAAGTTAATATGGAAAAGCTTTGGTTTGAATTAAATTCTCAGGCCAGAAATGAGGTATTTATTTTTGCTGGTGATCTTTCTTGGGTAAAAAAAACCGCTAAATTAATTAAAAATGTTCTTAAAAAAGGTGTAAATTATAAAGTTTTATTTTGCAAATCTGATAAAAATGCAATATCAAATGTGAAAAAAATTTTGAAATTGGGCATAAATGCAAAATACTGTCCTTCCTTAGGCAATCTAAGAGGTCTTATTATAGATGATAAAAGGGTTTCAATAGTTCAGACTGAAAAAGGTTCGATAAAAGAGCTTAAATACACAACGATTATGATGAATAATAAACTTATTGTAAATGTCTTTAAACAGTATTTTCTTTCTTTATGGAAATATGCAACAGAAGCAAAACAATTTTTAAAAACAATATAATAAAGTTTAAATAGCTTTAAAATTAATTATTTATTACTTAAAGGTGAAAAAATGTTTAATCCAAGGAAAGAAGAATATAGTATACGAGATGTTAATGACTATGAAACATTTAAAATTATAAATGAAGCACATAATGTATTACCATGGCCACGCCTGACAGAAATTTTTATAGAAACAGGGAAAAAATATCCTGAAGTGCGAATGGGTATTCATTTCGGTGATATGGCAGGTAGTATAATAGGACATATCAAGGAATATAAAGGTTCTATGGAAGAAAGGAAAAAAATTGTTAAAAAAATATCCGAAAATGAATATAAGGAAATGTGCCTTGGAATAGATAAAATTTTTAGTGATAAACTGCATAGAGACCATGACGATTCTTTAATTGTTAAAAATGGAACAGATAAAGAAGCTCTTTTACATAAATTTAATGATTCATTGTCTGAATCATTTGAAAATGAAAAAAAGGATGATAAATTCCTAACACGATCGTCTCTAAATGGGTATGATGTGCGAATTGTGTTATATGAAGATGAGTTCAAAAAAATCTTACAAAAACAATATGATATAGAAAAAATATTTTCTAATAATTTAGACAATATTCATGTAGAAGAGACAGAAAAAAGTTTAATAATTTACACAGAACCGCAGATTTCATTATTATATAAATCTAAGAATCTATCTGACCGAAAGAAAAAAACAGTGTGCTTAGAATTTGAACCAAAATTCGAACTAGATCCATGTATGAGTGATATTTTAGAAAACCGAAGAGGAGTACTTGTATATGAAAGTGAAGTTGATCCAGAACTAAAAGAGAGTCTCAACAAATACGGGGATCTTCTTAAAAACCGGCTAAAAATGTTAGAAGACCAAATTGAAATTTATAAGGAATACGACAAAAAAATAAGAAAACTATCTCTTGGAAATGATATTGATGAAGCTGCAAATAGATATTTGAAATGTGCAAAGCGGTTACTAAAATAGCTATCTGATTTCTTTAACTGTGCTTAAATATAATAGCCAGTAAAACAATTAAAATTTATGCGATACAAATTCATAGAAGATTTAACATCAGATGTGATGTTTGAAGCATATGGCAAAACTGTAGAAGAGCTTTTTGTAAATGCATCACTTGCCTTATTTGAAGTTGTTTGCCAGATCAAAAAAATAAAGCCAGAAAAATCTATTAATGTTAAAGCAGAAGGAGAAGATCTAAAAGATTTATTATATAATTGGCTCTCAAACCTGCTAGCGCAATCAGAGATAAATGAGCTATTTTTTTGCAAATTTGATATAAAAATCAAGAAAAATTCTAAATATACTGCAACTGGAAAGGCGCTTGGAGAGCCGATCACAAAAGAGAAAGGAGAAACTGTTGTAAAAGGGATTACATACTATAAATTTAAATTAGAAAAAACTAAAGAAGGATATATTGCAAGAATTGCTTGCGATATTTAGGTGATAAAATGAAAGAAAAACTAAAGCAAATTTCAGATGTTAAATGGCAGATCCCATTAGGTGCGAGAGAAAGGATGAATGTGCCTTGCATAGTGTATGGAACAAAAAAAATAATAGAGCAGGCAGAAGATGCTGCTTTAGAGCAGCTAACAAATGTTGCTTGCCTTCCAGGTGTAATTGCTCCAGTTATAGGTGCTCCAGATATTCATTGGGGATATGGACTGCCAATGGGAGCAATTGGGGCTTTTGATGCTGAAGAAGGTATAATATCATCTGGATGCACTGGTTTTGATATTAATTGTGGGATTTATTTAATCAAAACAAATCTTGAAAAACAAGAAGTTGTAAAAAACATAAGACCTTTAATAGACCTGCTATTTAAAAATATTCCTTCAGGAGTTGGAGCAACCGGACGGCTAAAAGTCACAGAACAACAGATTGATGACGTGCTTGTAAATGGAGCTAAATGGGCTGTTGAAAATGGTTATGCTATTGAAGCTGATTTGGAAAGGATGGAAGAAAATGGATGTATAGCTGGAGCAGATCCAACAAAGGTAAGTTCTTTAGCTAAGAAAAGAGGGAGGCCTCAACTTGGAACATTAGGAGCAGGAAATCATTTTCTAGAAGTTCAAGCAGTTGATCAAATATTTGATGAAAGGACTGCAAAAATATTTGGAATTGAAAATAAAGATCAAGTAGTTATAATGTTACACTGTGGTTCTAGGGGCCTTGGCCATGAGGTTGCCACAGATTATTTAAAAATACATGCACAAGCTAGCAAAAAATATAATATCTGGTTGCCAGACAGTCAGCTAGTTTGCGCTCCAGCTAAAAGTAATGAAGGTCAAGATTATTTCAAGGCAATGAAATGTGCTGCTAATTATGCTTTCTGCAATCGAACTGTCATGACAGGCTGGGTTAGGGAAACTTTTGAGAAAATATTCAAAAAAAGCTGGGAAGATATGGAAATGCAAACTGTTTACCATCTATGCCATAATATCTGCAAGCTTGAAGAGCACGAGGTGGATGGAAAGAAAAGGAAATTGTACGTCCATAGAAAAGGTGCAACCCGAGCCTTACCACCTGGACATCCGCTTGTTCCAAAAATATATAGAAGTGCTGGCCAGCCAGTTCTAATTGCTGGAACAATGGGAACTGCAAGTTATATTTTAGTTGGAACAGAAAAAGGAAAAGAAAGTTTCTATTCAACTTGCCATGGATCTGGAAGAGTTATGTCAAGGAATGCTGCAATTAAAAAATTTTGGGGCTCTGATGTAAAAAAAGCTTTAGAGGCAAAAGGAAAAATTGTAAGAGCAACTCATCCAAAAGTTCTATCAGAAGAAGCTCCAGAAGCTTATAAGGATGTGGATGAAGTGATTGAATCAGTACATAAAGCAGGTATATCACTAAAAGTTGCTAGAATGGTTCCGCTTGGTACTGCAAAAGGTTAACAAATTTAAATATAGAGCCTAAAGTAATTTCTATGCTTGATACGATTGCGAAAATTCTAGAAAAATATACTTGCAATAGTTGCCTTGGAAGGAGCTTTGCCCAGTTGCTTTCTGGATATTCAAATGAAGAAAGAGGAAAAACGCTAAGAACAGCATTAGCTATGGAAATTGATTCTGGAAAGGAGTTTGAGCTTGAGCCGAGCAATTTTTATGGCTTTAAGTTTAGAAATAATGAGGAATTTGCAAAGAAAATAAAACAGCCAGGAAAATGTTGGGTTTGTAATAATTTATTTGAAAATTTAGATAAAATTGCAGTTAAGGTAAAAAATAAGGTAAAAGTTGAATTTAAAACATTTTTAGTTGGATCAAGACCGTCAAAAAATTTAATTGAAAAAGAAGAAGAGCTCTGGGAAAAAGTTGGCATTGATTGGTGCGAACCTCTAAAAGCAGAGATAAACAGGGAGATTGGCAAAAGGCTCGAAAAAATATTAAAAGCAAAAGTTGATTTGAAAAAACCTGACATTGTTATATTAATAGATTTAGAAAATTTTGGCATTTCTATAAAAGTTAATCCCTTATACATTTTTGGTTATTATAAAAAACTTGTGCGTGGCATACCGCAGTGTAAGTGGGGAACCCCAAAAAAATATCGCACTTCAGTAGAGCAAATCATTGCAAAACCAATTATAAGCGCTACAAAAGGTAAAAATTATAAGTTGCATGGCGCTGGTCGCGAGGACATATCAGCAAGATGTCTGGCATGGAGAGCTTTTGTGCTTGAGATTTTGGAACCAAAGAAAAGGGCAGTTGACCTTAAAAAAATTACAAAGCAAATTAAAGGTAAGGTTGTTGTAAAAAGTCTAAAATATGCAGATATGGCAACTGTTCGTAAAATCAAGTCAGCAAAACCAGATAAAACCTACAAAGTGATTGTGCAACTGGAAAAAGCTGTTGATAAAAAAGATTTAAAAAAACTAAAAATGTTAATTGGAACAATTCAACAAAGAACTCCCTCAAGAGTTGTGCATAGAAGGGCAGACATGCTGAGAAAGAGAGAGATAAAGACAATTGGCTGGAAACGGGTAAGCAAAAAGGAGATTGAGATGAAAATTAAAGCAGCTGCAGGGCTATATATAAAAGAACTCATAAGCGGCGATAACGGTAGGACGAAACCATCTATAGCAGAATTGCTTGGTTGTAAAGCTGAGTGCAAGGAATTAGATGTGATAGGGATTGAAAAGATTAAAATATAAAAGATTTAAAGTTTAATTATAGTATTATTCTTATGGGAAAAAGACCTTCTAAAATAGAGAATTATTTAGAAATAGCAAAAGTTGTATCTGAAAGATCTACATGTTTAAGAAGAAATTTTGGTGCAGTTATAACAACTAAAGATTTTGTACTAAAATCAAGTGGTTATAATGGTGCTCCAAGAGGTACTGATAATTGCATAGACTTGGGTTATTGTGCTAGAGATGAAGCTAAAATTCCACCTGGAGAAAGATATGAACTTTGTAGAGCATCTGCTACACATGCAGAACAAAATGCCATAATAAATGCTGCTAGAGAGGGTATTAAAATAAAGAATTGTGTAATGTTTTTATACGGCAAAAATGTTAAAGATGATTCGATAGGTGGGGAACCGTGCAAAATGTGTAAAAGTCAAATCATAAACGCAGGTATAACAGATGTATATGTTAAAACAAAAGAAGGTTATAATTATTATAAAGTCAAAGACTGGATAGATAATTACCCTAAAAGATTTGAAAAGGA
>CAZZIA010000035.1:0-5608 GCA_964654075.1 uncultured archaeon
TTGTCTGGATTTGCAATTTATATGAATGATGTTCCAATCAATTACACAATTGACAAAGAAACTTTAGCTCCTGGGCAGGTTGCTGAAATTATTCCAGATTTGGCTTTTTATACTGAAGGAAGTAAAGTAAAAATAACAACAGCCCAAGGTCTGGTATCAGAAAGCGCATATGAAATTTCATTTTACGGAGAAGAATATTCTATTGATACCGGAGGAGTTGGAGAAGATGTGACGCCATTAGACAGTGAAACATTTGGTAGTTTTGTATTAGAAACAGATGCCAAAATTATTAACACATACTCTCCAGCTGCTTTAGCAATAGAATTTAGAAAAGCTAATAAAGATGCTTCTCTTGGTACTGATGGTTATATGATATATTATGATGATAGAAGTTTACTTAAATTACATAAGGCAAAATATGGAGACTTAGCATCTGTTGAAACAGGTTTAGCATCAACAGAATGGAGAAAAATAAAAATCATAGCAGGTGCTCCATTTGATGATCCTGATGATGCAGCCCATAGTCCAAAAACAAATATACAAGTTTACATTGACGGGGCTTTACTTATTGATGTCACAGATGAGAAGCAGATTATCAATTGTAGGATTGTTTGTGGTGGATGTATCCGTTGCCTTCCTGATATGAGGTGTTCTTGTCCGTGTGGTGGATGTCCAATTAATTATAAGTGTGCCTCTTGGGAAGTATGTGATGAATATCCAATTTATAGCTCAGGCTATATCTCTTTAGGAGCTTCTGCTGCGAACGTGAGTTTTAGTGATGTAAAAGTCATGCGTACTTAGAATTAATTATATCATGAATCTTTTTTGCTTTTTTCTTTCCAATTCCAGCAACTTTTGTTAGTTCTTTCTCGCTTGCGCTGAATATGGCTTTAATTGATTTAAAATGCTTTAGCAGCCTTTTAGCTAGAACAGTGCTTACGTTTGGAAGGCCAGCTATTATAAATTCTTGCTGAGCTTGCTGCGAAATTGTTTTTCTTTTTGTTCTGATTGCGGTTATCCTTTTTTCTTCTTGCTCTCTTTTGGCAATCCAGAAAATCATCCCAGCTGTTTGAGCTGGATTTTGCGTCCAAATAATTGGAATTGAAAGGTCAATTGCTATTGCAGCCAGTGCGCCTCTTATTACATTTGGGTTTAGTCTGTTGTACAAGTCATTACCCTCTATAATTAGCAGCGGTTTTTCGAACTGGTCTTTTAAATTTTTTAATTGTTCAAACAAGCGGCCATCAGTAATGCTTTTTATAAAATCTTGTGCAGTTTTGCGCTCTATGCAAACTCTTCCACATGCATAATCTCCATATATAAGTGATCTCTTTTTAATTGTGCAATTATAGTTTTCAAGTTCCTTCAACACTTCTTTTTCTCTTGAATCAGCAAAAATCAAAACCTTTTTCACCTTTTCCATAAGCTTTAAATATAATTGAAACAATATAAAAATTACTAAGTAGGGAAATAAGTAGGAAATCCAGATAACAGAAAACGGATCTTCGGATTTGAATTCAGAGCACAAAGGACTATCACTTCGGTGATGTGACCCGAGTGTTTCAAAGAAATCTGGACCTAAAACTTAAATAAATTCTTCTAGTTTTTTAGAATTTTGCATTTTCTTTAATATTTCTTTCATGTTTCTTTCCTTTCTTTTTGCTACCCAGAAATATCCCTCATCACGAGTGTCCTTTGTTATTAGGAATATAGCTTTTCCTATTTTTGTTCTGGCAATTCTTCCACGCCTTTGAATCGTCCTTATTTCTGACGGCACAGTCTCGTAAAAAATAGCTAAATCAATGCCACCACCAATATCTAAACCTTCTTCTCCAATTGGCGACGTTATTAAACAATTGTAAACATCAACTTCATAATCTCTTATTATATCAATCTGTTCCTTTTGGCTAAGCCCAGTTTCGCCTGCCTGACCTATTAACATTGCTGGTCTGCAGCTCGGAATTGGCTCTAAAATCCTTTTTATTAGAGCGATATTATTTCTGTAATGGCTGAATATTATTATTTTTATGTCTTTATTCTTTTTTAGCTCGTCAGTGACAATTTCTTTTAATTTGCCAATTTTTGGATGCTCTGCGCCAGAGCTGTGTAACAGCTCAAGAGCCAAAATCGAGTTTTTTATTTGCTCATTTGCTAAAATCCTTTTGGCAGATCTTGCCTGGCTTTTGCCAAGTTTGTTTAAATAAAGCTTTACAGATTCTATGCTTTGTGTTTCTAGCAGCTCGAGAATGTACCAAAGCTTTAAAGTCTCTGCTAGCAAGGCGATTATATGATAATAAATTGGATTGTGCTCTAAGGCCATTTTCCTGCTAACCAGCTTTTGTGCCTGGATTAGCTCTCGCTTTGTTCTAAAATTTATATTATATTTTTTTAGCTTTTCTGCCCGCTCCTTTAGAACGGCTTTAAAGCTCTCTCTTATTTTCTTTAACTCCTCTGGCAACTCAACTTTTATAAATTCAGTATCAAGTTCTTTAATATATGGCCTGACATCTGTATCCTCCTCTGTCCTTATCTCAACTCTCTCAATAAATAGGTTTTTGCAAATTTCATTTATTTTATCCTGCGAGCTGCCAGGGGATGCTGTTAGCCCTAGGATTAGGGGATTTTTTGCCGCTTTGACATAGGTTCCAGCCACGGCTGGGTATGCATATTTTTTAACAGCCCTATGCGTTTCATCGACCACAAGCAATGAAAAATTTGATAAGTCTAAAATATGATTAAAAATATCATTCCTTATGGTTTGGGGTGTTGCACAAATTATATCCGCATTGCGATATAGTCTCCCTCTTGCAGCTGGTGGTATTTTCCCAGTTACTAAAATTATATCTTCTTGCGGAATGTTTAAAAAATCCTGAAAAGATTTTTGGTGCTGGGCGCAAAGCGGCCTGGTTGGTGCAACTATCATGACTTTTGATTCTGGGAGTTCTTTTAGCCTTTGGGCAGCTAACAGGATTGCAATATTTGTCTTCCCGGTTCCAGTCGGTAGAACGCATAAAGTATTTTTCTTGCTAACTGTTTTTAAAATATTTATCTGGTACTCTCTTTGCTCAATTGTTCCTGGTTTTATTAAAGGGTGGTTGACAAATTGCATAAATAGAATTTGATTTGTAAAAATTTAAGTTTAGCTTATGGCGCAGTTTAGCTTATGGCATCGGTTTTTCTGCTAGGGCAATTGGGGTTGCACCTGCATGCCAGCTATATCTGGGGCGGACTTGGATTTTAAACAATCTCTCGGAATTATCATCTAATATCAGAGCAGAACCTTTTGATTTTGGCAGTTCTGTAATTGTTTTTCTTATATCTGTTAGCAGGTAAGTTTGCATTATTGTTCCTAGGGCATCTAAATCAGGTTTTGATGTTAGCCTGTGTGAAATAACAAGATCAGCCTGGGCAATTGCTGTTTCGTGCAACTTGTTTGGCCTCTGGGTTATAAAGACACAGCTAATTCCTGGTTGCCTGCCTTGTGTTACTAAAGTTAGCAGATCTCCAGATGCAGCTGTTTCTGTTGTTCCTAAGAAGTTATGTGCCTCATCCATGATTATCCACGTCATTGGTATTTTTCTTTTAACCTCTCCGCCAATTGCAGCCAGTTCCTCCTCCCTTCTGGCAGCAACTCTTGCTGCATAAATTTTTCTACAAAGAATTCCAAGCATTAGATTTCTTACTGCCCAATCCTGTAAAGATACATCAAGCACAGTTGCAATTCCTGGTTTAAGTATGCTTTCTACAGGGGTTGCACTTTTGCTGAAAATTCCCCAACCTTCAGCAGCTAAAAATCTATTTTCTAGCGCAAGTTTTTCTTTTTCTTCAGCTCTTTTATCAAGTTCAATTTGATCAACTATATCAGAAATCGAATAGTTCTTTCCTTCAAGCTTTTTGATTGTTCGCTCTAGCAAGATGCCTAAAGGTTCGAGAAGAGAAAATCCAAAGGTTAGTGCCCAATCGCTTGCTGAAAGTTCAGAAGGCTTTATTGAAAACACTTCATCGAAAGCTATTCCAGCCTTTTGATAAAATTCAGCCTGGCCAGCAGGGATTATAATTAATATAGGGAATCCCTTTGGCTTTAGATCCCATTCTGCTAATAATCCTAGGGCGGGCTCATTCGGAGACTTCATTGACCAGAAAATTCCCATCGTATCAATTAGTAAGCAAGAGAGATTTTGCCTTAGCTCTTCAGGAAGCTCCATTATTTCCTCTGCTACTACTGCTCCAGTATAAGATTTTCCAGAATTATGAGAAATTATGCCATTTGCTATGAAGGAATGATTTTTTGGAACAGTTAAATCAAAGACTTCTTTGATATCATTAACTTTTGATACTTTACTGATTTTTAATTTATTTAATAAAAATAATTTTTCTTTACCGGCAACGGTCTGAGAAACAGAAAAAACAGAATCGTTGATTGTTAAATGCTTAGACATTTTCCAAATAGCTTTCTTGCCCTTGAAAACAAGTAGAGGATGCTCTTCTGTCATTATTAAAGATTCGCCATTTGAAAATTCGACTTTTATAAGTTCTTCATTAACTTCATATCTTAAAAGTTCTGCACTTCCCCACTCAAATTTTTGTCGTTGAACATCATATGAATAAATTTTGTCATTTTTTTCGTCAAATTCTTTTATTGATTTAAATCCATGATTTGTGAATACTTTAGTTTCTCCACCGAGACAACCTCTCTTTCCAACAACCAAAATTATGTGAGGTCTCATCACATCCATTAAAATAGGGTTTGCTAGATGTGTCTCAAAGCCAGTTCCAACAACATGCTTTCCTAGATATACGCATCCTTTCTTGCCATATTTTTCTATATCTTCGGGTTCACGCCCAACTATGATCTCTTCAAGAGGCATGAAATTAATTATGTGAAAGTTATATAAATAAAAACCTCAATCTATTTATGAAAATTATTCCTGAACTTGAAGGTGCTGCTTTTGGACTTGTTGATGGAATAGTATGCTTTCTAGGGCTAATAATTGGAGTTGGGGTGGCTACACACGATCCAGGTTTAGTCATAATTAGTGGGATTATAACTGGTATAGCAAATGCATTTGGAAATTCTATAGGCTTTTTCATTTCACAGTCAACAGAGCGGGGATCCAGCTGCATGCTGCGCGAAGGCATGGAGTTTTAACAAGACCGCATTCTAAGAAAGAGGTAATTTTATCTGGAATTTTCTCCTTTCTAACCACATTTGCAGCTTTGGTAATTCTACTTTTTCCATTTTTACTCTTTGATATTACACTAGCAATAGCAATATCTGCTGGCCTAGGGTTGGGGCTGCTATTTTTATTAGGGCTTTATGTTGGTAAACTCTCTGAAGAGAGCAAGTTAGGAACAGGGATTAAATATGTTTGCCTTGGAGCAGCAGGCGCTTTGATTTGCTACTTAGTTGGAACGCTCTTAAGTTTTTTTGTTTAAACAGATTTATATATAGAAATTGAATAATAATTGGTGAAAAAATGGTAAAAATAAACTTAGGGACGTATGCATTCATAGCAATTTTGTTAGTAGCAGCGATTTCAGCATTTATCGGAGAGCTCTATATAACAACTTTAATAGTAGCAATATGTGGTGCAGCCGTGGCGCTGCT
>CAZZIA010000036.1:0-5553 GCA_964654075.1 uncultured archaeon
TCCATATTTCATTGTTTTCACTTCTTTAGGCTTTCTTTTTTTGTGCCTTCTCCTTTTCCACTTTCTTTATTTTGGCAGGCCTTTCTAAAACCCTTCTGATATCAAGCACAAATCTCCTTACATATTCTTTAGACATGTCTATATCTCTTTCAGGAATCTTTTCAATTTTCTTTTCTTCGAGAGATTTTCTCATTTCAACAACTTTTCCAAAAAGCTCAGCATAACTAGGGTTGATTAGGCCCGGTTCGATCAAATATTTTTTAAATGCTTCTGGGAGCTTTTCTGGCTTTTTTGGAAGCTTTTTTATTGATTTTAAAGCTGCTACAGATGCTTTAATCATAACTTCATAGTTCTGCTTAATATCAGCTGCCTTTCTTTCTAGTTCAAGTTGCTTTAGCAGTTTTTCAAAACGTTCAACATATTTTTCTGTTTGTTCTATCCACTTGTCAACTTCCTGCCCTGTTATTTCTTTAATTTCCTTGTGCTCAACACCCTTTCTAAAATTTATAACATCTTCAAGCATTTTTGCCCATTTCTCCTCTAAAAGTCCGGTATCAACAAAGTGCCTTCTGATTTCTTTTGCTAAAGTTTTTGGTGGGGGGCCGCCAATTCCAATATACATTAGCACAGCCTGCGCAGCATCAACCATCGCCTGGTAAAGGTCTTCTGCAATCATGTAAAGTTTTACATTTTTTACACGCTCTACCCTTTTTGGAACAGTGTCCATCCTCAGCTCAGCTGCCTCGATAGTTGCAGGGAATTTACCCCATTCCAGAAGTTTTCTTAAAGGAATAAAGAACCCAGTATCATGCACAGCATATCCCTCTCGCACAATATTATAAAACAAGGGGTGGCATTTTCTTATTCCATCCCAAAATTCTGTTAAAGCTAGAATGGGTTGTGGGTGTAGCCTAGGGTCAGTTGCTTCAGCAAGCTTAACTATATCTGCATCTATTTTTTCTCTGATTTCATCAAATTTTTTTAAAGGCATTCTGGTATCGTCGAATATGATATAGATGTCAACATCAGATTTGCCAGTAATATCACCTCTTGAGATCGAGCCAAATATAACTACAGCTTTAATGTATCCCTTAAACATCTCAAGCAGCTTATCCTTAAATGCGTTAACTGACTTAAGCCTGGTCTCAACAGCAAATTTCCTTAGCCTTTTGCCAATTTTTTTCATCTATATTCCTCCTTTTTCCATTTTTCCTTTTCCTTTGCAGATGCTGAAAGGAATGTATGTTCCTCCTCAGGTGCAACTAGCATACCTTTTAAAGGTTCTAGCGCATGCTCTTTGATTGCAAGCTTTTGTCTTGCAATTTCAGGGCCGCCTTTTGGCATTCCATAAAATTCTTCAGGCAGCTCCTTTGGTGGGACATTTTTTTCTAGAAAATGTTTAATCATTCTAACAGACAAAATAGAATTTTGTATATCTTCTTTAGCAGCCCTTTCAAATATCAAATAACCATCTTTAAATCCTTTTTGTCTTAGTTGCCACAATCTCTCATAAACATATTGCTGTTCTTCTGATCCAAGATATAATGCTTTATGGGCAGTATGTAAAGGGGTAGGATAACCTATATGTATAACCTTTACTGTTGAACCTGCATTAGATGGGAAAAGTTCAAATTCTTTTTTCGGATCTATATTATTACCAAGCATATGCTCTATATCAATTGTTAAACCAAAATATTTTGTTCTAACTTCTCTGGCAAGATAATACATATGTAATGGTCTTGAAAATCTTCCTAAATTTTCACCACCAGCAAAACCAGTCGGGGTTTCTAATACAAAATAGATTTTGTATTTTTCTAATATCTTTTTTGGATCTTTAAATTCTGGTTTTTTAGGATTAAAATGTCCCCATATATATTTTGCAGTAACAGCAGGAACCCATTTTTCAAACTGTGCTCTAAACTTAGGATCATCAATGCTTTTTCCGCCTGTTATTTCTGTCCATAGAGGATCTTTTTCCATTTCCATCCATTTTGCAGTTATATAATAGGCTAATCTTTCTGGTCCATAATGCATTTGTTCAGATTCAACAATATCAAATAAACGTTTTCTTGCTTGTTCTTCAGCTATTTCCTTTATTTTATTTTCATTTAATTTTTTTTCATCTTTGTATTTTTCTTTGAGATCTTCATAATACATTTTTGGTGCAACTATTCCAAATGGTTTTAATTCTGGAATTTTTTCATTCTCCATTACGTCAAATAACCATTTTAATAATTTTGGCTCTCCCTTTAAAAAAACTGATAAAGGTCTTCCAAAGATGTCAACTAATTTTGTTGGTTGAAGATCATGCCAAAGATTAATAAAAGGGAGCGACTCAGAGGAGTGTAACAAATAATATTTAGAGCCAATTTTGCCAGCAGCCTCTAAACTTAAAATCAATCTTTGATGAGATCTTATGTAATCATCTTCTAATGCTGAATCTAATTTGAAAACAGTTCCTCCTCCAAATGCACCCGTTTCTCCATGTATGCCGAATTCAATGCCTAACTCTTTATTCTTCTTAATCTTTTCTTCTAAGTTAGGTTCTTTAAATTCTGTGATAGCTTCTAAATCAACTTGAACGAATCTAACACCTTGGGTAACCCCCCATTGAATTTTTTTATTTATCCCCATTATTTCTTCTTCTTTTGTCAGCCCAAAAAATCCGCTAGAAATCCCAACTACATACATCAAGAAACACCCATTTTTGCCTTTATAAATCCTGTAATATCTGCAAAAATTGATCCTGCCGGTTTTATGTAAATTTTCGCTATCCTATCTGCAAAGTCACTTTCATACATTCCAGGTTTTACAAAAACAAACATGCCACTTGGCGCTCTTTTCGGAAAGATAGTTGCAAAAGTCCTTTCTATATTACTGGTCATTTTTTTGAACTCAGTTGTATATTGCCCTAAAGGACCAAGCCTTTTTTTCGCGCCATACACCTCTGGGAATTCCCCCTTTACAATTTCTCTTATTTCCTTTCCTTCTTCCCCAGCTTTTATACCAAGAATTTCATCAATATACCTGTCCAGCTCAAGTTCAAGGCATTTTAGTTCAAGGAGCTTTACAAACAAAATATTTTGTGACATTGTATATGTTCTGATTGTGAATGTTATATCCTCAAGTTCACCAACAGGTAGCCTAGAGCCAATCCGCAACACATCGATGTCAAAAAATATGTAATATAGCTCGTTTGGGTCTAAACCGCCTTTACCAGCTAGCCAATCTTTTTTAATTTCATCGATAATTTTTTTAGCTTTATCAGATAGGTTACCATCTTTAGCTAGCCAAGGATAAATAGATACAAGCCCTTTACTGATTTTTGAATCTTTCCCAAGAATTAAAAAATTTATTACAAATGGGTCATCCGGCTCAATTATAAATCCCTTTCCAACTTTTTCTATTGCTGGCTTTCGTGCCTCAACTGCTCTAAGAGGTTTCCAAACCCATAGTTTTATATTATTTGTAAAAGTTGCCTGCCCCGTTATATCTGCATATGCTTTGAAAGCCTCTTTTATAACAGCAGGCCTTTCGGTCCCAATTTTCATCATTTTATATCTGGCAATATGCGGCTTTAGCCAGTTCTTATACTCATTTATTGTCATTTTATTTGATTCAAGCAATCCTTTTAGCCTTTCATACCTTTCTTTTGTAGCTGTTCCAAAAAGTTCTTTCCATTCAACATACAACTTATTTTTTGTTGTAAGAATAATTGCTTCGGCTTTAGAAATATTAAGTTTTTTTGCAATTTTATCCGGGTCAATATCCTCATCCTTTAGCTTTATAAAATCAGCAATAATTGTTGGCCATCTTTTTGGCATTGAAAATAAGGAAAATCCTTCTCCAGTGTGAATATCAACCTGGTCAATAAACATGGCTTTTAAGGAGTGCTCATCCTTGCGCTCGAAATAATCCATAATCTCCTTATATTTTCTTATATCATGAGCAAGCATCTCATATCGTGAAACAGTATCTGCTGCTGTGATAAGACCAGTTTTTATTTTTGCTTCAATCTCTTCCCTTGCTTTCATTGTTTCTGCATAATATTTTGTCATTGCAGGGGAAACCTCAATCCATTCATCTGATTTTACCACATTAAATCCCCATTTTGGTAACTGAAAAACCAATGAATAATAGAGGGCTGAGGCTGTTCCTGGAACGCCTGTAAAATTTAGCTTTGCATACTGATTACAATCCTCTTCTGTGTTAAGATTTTGCCCAGGACCAACTGCTAGATATAGCCCTAGATATGGAGAATCTGGTTTTGTGCTTGGTATACCAATATTATTAGCTGCATCAATTTCAAATAACTCTGTCATTTTTTCACCCGAGTATTAAAAGCATGGCACCAGCTATTATTAGTATCGCTCCAAATAATAGTCCTGCTCTTGTAAACCCTTTTGGCTGATATTCGCCAATATGAGGAAAATAAATTATAATTAAAATACCTATTGCAATTAAAATTATTCCAAACCATTTTCCAATTAGCCAGAATAAAACCCATGCTATTAAAGCTCCTACTGCAATTAGGCATATAGCAATAAATCCTTCAAATGTGGATTGTATTTTTTCAAAAACCATTTGCTCACTAATATTAATAAGTAATAAAAGTATTTATTATATTTATCTATAATATTATCAGGTGATTTTGTGGTAATGGCAAGAACAAAGCTACTGATTCATGATGACCTGCTAAGGCCAAGGCCCAGGATGACAATAAGCTTTACAGGAAGCCATCCTGAGAAGTTTTATCATGAAATTCCAAAGTTGCTAGCAACCGTTTTTAGAGTTGGTGAAGATGCTATTCAAGAAAAGAAATATTATTGGAGTAAAGGTGAACCTGAAAAATTTAAGATATCATGGGAAGTAAACAAAGACCTTGATAAATTCTCATTTTATTGGATAGTTATAGATTTTGAAGGAACGGTTTCGAAAGGCATGGGCTCAGCTAGCATAGTTATAGAAGGCGCGCTTAGGACAGAATATCCGCAAGATACGATCTGGGAAAAAAGCATTTTATATGAATTTTTACGCATGGTATGGAACAAAACTATTTATTTTCCAAAGCGAGAAGAATATCTAAAAGAAGGAAGGCGGCTGCTAGGAATATTTATAGAGGATTTGAAAGGGTTAACACGTGCATAATTTAAGAGTGATTTAATGCCTGATCTTGTTTTAAGGTCTGATTTATTGTCTCCAGAGCCTGAAAAAATTCTTGAATTTACTGGCAACCATCCAAGCAGGTTGCTTAAGGAGATGCCAGATTTGATAAGGGAAACATTTAGGATTGAGGGCACGAAAATTTTCGAGGACCAAATTAAATGGGATAGATCTGTTGAGCCAATAGAATTTTATGGAATTTGGAGGGGAAAGGATAAAAAAGATGCAAGATCAACAGTTTGGGTTAAGATTACTATTCAGGGTGAGCAATCAACAAAAGATAGCACCGGGCATGCAAAAGTTCGGCTGACCGGTTGGTTGCAAACAAAAATCCCATTCACAACACAGTTGCATAAATTTATTACGCTGGTTAATTTGCGTTTTTTTTAT
>CAZZIA010000037.1:0-5505 GCA_964654075.1 uncultured archaeon
GGGTCGCATTCCTCCTAGCTAAAAGCTAGGTATCCTGCGACAAAATGTAATGAAATTTAAGGATAAACTTTCAACTAAGCAAGTAAGCTCTATTTTCTTTATAGGGCTAGGTATTTTAATATTGGCTATGAAACTAAATAGTTTGATAATATTCTCAAAAGTAGTAGGACTCTCTATGATTTTGATTTCAATTAGTAATTTTGTAATTGAAACAAAAAGAAGGTATCAAATTATTAATCCTTTTAAAAAGAATTGGTATGATTCAAAAGCAGAGAAAAAAATAGCAGAATATTTTAAAAGAAAAAATATAATTTTTGAACATCACCCAAGATTATTTGTTCCAAAATTATTTTGGAAAATTAACATTCCTTTTATTAATATAAGGTTGGAGCCTGATTTTTTTCTTCCTGAATTTAATATATTCGTGGAATATTGGGGTTTAATAGAAAATAAAGATTATAAAGAAAAAAGTTATAAATTTAAAAAGAGGTTATATAAAGAAAATTGTTTAGATTTAATATCTCTTTACCCAAAAAATCTTAAAAATTTGGATTTTGACTTTACTTCTAAACTTTTAGAGGTTATGAAAGAAAGAGAAGGTAATCGCAGGTTTTGGAGATAAAACTAATAATTTAATTTATATCTCAAGATGGCCCCTATTCCTCCAAGGCCATCCAGCTTCCTGCCGCCGTCATTGTCTGAGCTGATTATGTTGACAGTGCCTTTCATGCTCTCTGTGTTTTTCATCATCTGGTCTATTTTTTCAATAGATTAATAAAGTATTTTTACATTTTGCTATTATATGGCTGATAATCTCACAAAGGAGCAAAGAAGCAAAACTATGTCCAGAATAAGAAGTAAATGGACAGCTCAAGAAAAAAAGATACACAACCATCTGAAAGGCAATAAAATTAAGCATCAAATGCATCCAAATATTAAAGGAAGTCCTGATATCATTTTAAAAGACACAAAAACCGCAGTATTTTTGCATGGTTGCTTTTGGCATAAATGTCCAAAATGTTATATAAAACCAAAAACTAACAAAAAATATTGGCTTCCAAAAATAGAAAATAATGTAAAAAGAGACCGCAAAAACAACAAAATACTTAAACAAGATGGCTTTAAGGTAATTAGAATGTGGGAGCATGAAATAAAGAAAGACTTTAAAAAGATATTAAACAAGCTGTTAAAATATGGAAAAAATTAAAATCACAAAAGAAGATTATGAAGAATGTTTGAAGTTTATCCTTAAATTGAGGTATCTTTGGGGCGGAGCAACAATTGACTTCGCTTCTTCTGGAGTAAGAAGAGATATTGGAAAATACATCCATGACCATGTTGGCGGAAAACTTGCAGAGATTGCAGTAAAGAAATTTCTTAAACAAAAATTCAATTTAGATGTTGATCTTGGATTTGAAAAATATGAGTCGGCAGAAGATTTTATGCTTGGAGATATAGAAAAGGTAGCTATGCCTGACGGCAAAATGGTATCTCCAAAACTAAAGGTGGAGATAAAGGCAACAAAGCTCTCTTCCCGCTGGTGGCTGATAAGCGACAATGAATTTAATTCAAGAGAGTATGATGTTTATATTTTGGCGGTTATAGATCTGCCATTAGACCATATTATCAGATTTTTCAAAGATAATCTAGAGTTGGAAGATAAAGAATTGGAAAATGCAATTCCAGATTTTGGAGAGATTGAAGCAGAAATAAAAGGGATTGTTTGGAGAAATGAATTTAAAGACAACAGTCTTAAATTCAATGCAGGAGACAGCGTATTTGAAACAGAAATATTTGAGGAAAAACCGAGAATAAAAGGAAGCGTTGCAGAAGTTGAACTTAAAGACAATAAATTTTCTTTAGAAAAAATTCCAGAGGAATTCAGCATAAATGGAAAATACCAATTTTTAGAAAGGACAACAAATAGGGGAAGCAATTCAACAAAAACAAAATATTTCAAAACTATTTCTAATGTTGCTGTTAAGCATAGAATTTTAGGCGAATACAACCTGCCGAAAGGCAAAATATTCCTAATAAAAGACAGATATTTATCGCCATTGAGAATTGCCAACAAGGGCTATCCTTTAAGGAATGTTCCAAATAAAGAAGCAACATGGAAGGATTTCTTAAAGAAACTTGTTTAATCCAATTTCTTTATTTATCGCTTTAAGAAGCTGTTCAGCAATTGGCTTTATACCCAAAGGAGGAACAGCATTTCCAAGCTGTTTTCTAACTTCAGAAATTGAGCCTATAAATTCAAAGTCATCTGGAAATGTCTGTATTCTGGCTCTTTCCCTATTTGTTAAAGGTCTTGGCTCTATATGGTGGTAGCCCCATGTTCCGCCTCCGCCATTTGCCACAATTGTTGGAGATGGTTTGTCTGGATGAACCCTTTTGTATATCAAGCTCATCCAATTTCTGTTTTCATATCCCTTGATATTTTTGTAATTTCCGCCGGGAGGTATTTGCTCCAGTTTTTCTTTCGTAGATGGCTGTATCTTCATCTTTTCATTATTTGCTTTGACTTTTTCTACATCTTTCAAAGCTTCTTTTACACTGATAGGTTTATTTTTATGCGTCGGTTCTGGAAAAACAAAATTTGTTCCCAAATCACTTCTAACACCAACTATTATGACTCTTTCTCTATTCTGCGGAACTCCAAAATCTGCAAAGTTTATTAATTTATATTGAACTTTGTAGCCGACATGATTAACTTTTTCAAAATCTGATTTTATTTTTTTTATTGCCCATCCATTGTGCGTTGTTAAAAGACCTTTAACATTTTCTGCAACAAAGAAAAGAGGAAGTTTTTTTGCAACAGCCTCTACAAATTTAGTGTATAATAATCCTCTTTTAGCTTTAAATCCATGCCTCTTTTCGCCTCTTAAAACTGAGAAGTCTTGGCAGGGAAAACCGCCTATAATCACATCAACTTTTGGAGTTTTATCTAAATCAATATCCCAAATATCTTTGCAGATTATATTATGCTTAAAATTTTTCTCAAAAGTTTTGCAGGCGGTTTTTTCAAAATCATTAGCCCACACAAGTTCATAGGCAAGTTTTGGGTGTTCTGCCATAAGGAAGCCTAAATCCATTCCGCCACATCCTGCAAATAAAGACATAATTTTTAGCTTCTTTTTCATTTGGACACCTTTATTTAAAAAATTTATTATCAAATTGGGGGGCAAAATCAGGATAATCTTTTTTGATAGCTTCAATTGATTTTTTTAATATTTCTTCTTTTGTTTCATTGGATTTTGCTTTTTTGCCTAAACTATGCATTCTTAGAGGCCAGTAATACATTCTTAATTCATTTTGAGGTGTGCTACCCCTAGGTATATGCTCCAATTCTTTTTTAACTTGCTCTCTGATTTCTTTAAGCTTATTATTCATTTTCTCACCTTAAGTATCTATCTATATTAATATATAGATACATATTTAAATACTTTTCGGTTTGAAGATGCCCCTATTTCTTAGTTTGGATAAGAAGAACTTCTTTATTAATATTTCTGAGGCGAAGCTGAAGATTTTCCGTTCAGAAGGAACTCGGCAACTGCCTCATCAATTTTAACTTTCAGAAACTTGCATATAACATATACGATCGCTCTCAAGAAAATAGTCAATAAAGGTCATAGCAATAAAATAACAACTTTCCTAAAATCCTAACAAAGGTTTACAATAACACAAATATCTGAAAAGAAGGTCAACAAGAATCAGTGAGAGAGTTAAAATCTAATTTATATAATTAAAAAGTTAAACAAAATGCTATCAAAAAATCACCAGTTAATATACTTTCCAAGGTTCTGAGTTTTAATTAAATGTTGCTAATAATTGTTTATCAGATAACATATTTTGGTTTATCCTATCCAATATTTTATCAATAACATAAATCCCTTCTTTAGTTTCATTAATAATTTCTGCTCTATTTAATTGGTCTATTAATCCTTCAAATTTAGAATAACTTGTATTAACTTGATATTGATTTATGTATTTTCTGAATAGATTTAATTTTTTCATATTTATTTTATCTTTTAATTGAATAGAGGGAGTATAAAAAGAAGTAGTTAATCTAATGAAGGGTTTTAATATATTTAATTTTAAGTTATCAATTAAATAATATTTACCTTCACTTATAGTATAACCAAATACCTTATTGAGTACTAGTTCTTCATTCTCTTTAGATAGATGCTTTTTAATCTGAATAAAATTATTTCCTTCTGCATAACCATTTTTTGATTTTCTAATCATATTTATGCTTAAAAGGAATTTAAAATATTTTTCATATTTTTTGGGATAACCTTTTAAGGAATTGTCAGTGATCTCACCATCATAAACATCCTTAAGGATAACATAAATTGGATTTAACAATGCCCTTATCATAGCAATTTTAACTAATTTCTCATGAATAGAGGCCAAAACAATATTTTCTGTCCTACATCTAATGTCGAGAAGTTCAGCTGTAATTCTTTCATTAATTACTTTAGAATCTGTAGCAAATTTAATTTTTTTATCTTCAGAAAGAGTTATTTTACCTACTTCATTAAGTTTTATAAATTTTAAATGAGTAAATGAATTATTATCAATTATCTCTACTGGTGAAACAGCACCTAATTTACAAATGGTGTCTAGCTCTTCGTTTTTAGATATATAAGTACAAAAAACTCCTTGGTTATATTTTTTCTGTATTATTTCCTGTGTTAATTGAAACATCATTTAAGTATCACCTGTTTTGAAGAATGATTGAAGCAATGCATTCTTTTCTTTGTATCTCCCTCCTTTTTGAGATACAAGCCAAAATAATCTATTATTAGTTGCTTTCCAATATTTTGTTAATAATGCATAAGGTAAATTTAATTTACAATTATTTTTATTAAGGGTTGATTCTGAATAAGTTAAATATGGATCATATATAAATACTTTTTCATTGGATTCTTCAAATCCAAAAATTATCACGCAGTGCCACCATTCCTCTCCACCATCATATACTTTAATATGCTTAGTCATTACTTCATTTAAATAGTCAATTTTTAAGAATATAAATGGAAGAATTCGTTTGTCTAACAATTCTATTATATTTTTATTGTTGGCATTTTTAAAATCCAATGGAATAATTTTAAATTGAGAAAGGGGTTCTTCGAGACGCACGGGGGTGTTATAAGGAGAACAAGAACCACACCCTAATTGATATCCAATCCATTTTTTGATGGATGAAATTCTTCTTTCTATATCAAATTGAGTTTTTAAGATTACTTTAATACATGTAGGAGTACATGAATCAGGAGTGTCTTGATGTAGCGGATTTATGATGTTTACAAAAACCATTTTTTCTAGTTAATAGAACATATTATAATAACTCCTATTTAAATATTGCTCAAAAAGTTTAGAACTCCCAAATCATCTTTTTGGCGTGTCCACTCATTCCTGCGAAAGATTAATAATTTAGCTTATACCTCAAGATGGCCCCTATTCCTCCAAGGCCGTCTAGCTTCTTGCCGCCGTCATGGC
>CAZZIA010000038.1:0-4907 GCA_964654075.1 uncultured archaeon
TAATAAACTTTAGGAACATAATGATAAGGATTGTATTCTTAATATTTAAAGCTTTCTATGTAGATATCTACATTTTTATGTATTATTATTCGTTTATCGTTCCTATCGGCTAAGACTCCTTGCGAAAGCTGGGAGATACAGCCGATAAATATATTCTATATGCTATTATCAAGATCCGGAAGAAAACATTTAAAAGGCAATAACAAAGACTTCAGAAAGTCAAATATCAGAAAAGAAGGGAATCTTGATACCAACTATCAAAAACTTTAAACATATTGACAGTTAAATATCAATATGCAAATAAAGCAGATATCAGAACAAAATCTTGGTGGGAATATTATTCCAGTTAGCATATTCTTATTGTTGTGATAAAAAAAATTAACTTTGCTATAGATTAACCATAATTAATACTAATGTAAATTTCTATTGAGCAAGGCAGAAATCTTATTTTTTAAAGCCGTTTCCACTGTATTTGTGTCGACCATAATCTATAAATTCTTCACGCGAGTTGAAAACAAGTTTGTCTGCATTTTTACTTTAGAATTATTAAAGCTTATCATATGGAGGTATTCCTCCGCCATATACAGCTTTTGCCCAGTTTATTAAAGTATTGAAGTCCTCAAATCCTATTGTTTTTCTATCATCTATCTCAAGCTGATACGCTGGTCTCATCTAGTTCATCTCCTCGTTTTCAAAAAGTAAGAAGAATGGCGGGTTTTCCGCCACCTTCTTTTTATTTTCCATTTGCTTACCTTAGAATTATTGGTATTCCCAACTCGGATTCTACTGTCTTTACTAGCTCTTCACGCTGTACTGGGCCTAATATGTATGGAGATTTTACTCCTGTTACAATTGCGATTACCTGTACCTTTCCAGCATATTCTGGCATAACTCTTGCTCCCCATATTACTTGTGCCTCTGGGTTTAGCTTCTTAGATATTATCTCACCTGCTTCTGTTATCTCTGCTAATGTGCAATCAGGTCCACATACAACATGTATTAGCGCTCCTAATGCTCCTGCATAGTCAACCTCAAGCAGAGGATGATTCAAGGCCTTCATTACCGCATCTTTTATTCTTGATGATGAGTCTGATTCTCCGACACAGATTGCCGAAACGCCGCCGCAGGACATTATTGTTTTCACATCTGCAAAGTCCAGGTTAACTAAGCTCGGTACAGTAATAGTCTCTGTTATACCCTTTATCATCATTGATATTAGCTCGTCTGCCAATGAAAATGCCTGAGCTAGCGGCATCTCACCTGCATATTCTAATAGCTTTTGGTTTTCTATCACAACAACTGTGTCTGTGACCTGTCTTAGCCTTCCTAGTCCATCTTCAGCTTTTTGAATCCTTGTTCCTTCCATTTTAAATGGCATTGAAACTGCTCCAATTACTATTGCTCCCATTGATTTTGCAATTTCTGAAATAACTGGTGCTGATCCTGTGCCTGTTCCACCCCCCATACCAGCTGTTACAAATACCAGGTCAACTCCTTCCAAAGCCTGTTTAATCTCGTTTCTGTCCTCTTCTGCAGCTTTTCTTCCTACTTCAACATATCCACCAGCTCCAAGCCCCTTTGTTATGTCCTTTCCAATTAAAATCTTTTTATGGGCTTTTGTAATTGAAAGGTGCTTTGCATCTGTGTTTAAAGCAACTATATCTGATCCTGATGCACCCAGTTCTGTTAGCCTTGTTACAGTATTACAACCAGCTCCACCGCATCCAACTACCATTATTTTTGCTTTGTGCATGTCAATATTAAATTCTTCTGATACTCTTTGCTCCCAATTTACTTTCTCTGCTTGCTCTATCCGCCCTTGAACCCCAGGACTTTGAGGCGTTTGTGCTCCAAAGGTGCGGTCAAATGCAGATTGAATTATTGATTGCATTTATTTCACCTCTTTCCATATTTTTCCATGTTTTTTTAAATATATTTTAATCAAGCGAAATGCTTTTATAGCATGATATCCTTATTATCTTTACAAATTAGAAAATTTAGAGAAAAAATCAGAAAAATAAACTTAACAGTACCCAAGAAATACTTACTTCCTTTGTCCAGTAGGAAGTTTGTGAAGTTCACGTTAATAAATTGTCCAGATTTATTAACACGATGAAGTTAAGGTAAGATATATTTTTTTATTCTTATTTATAAACATTTATATTCTGCTAAAGTTATGTTCAAAAATAGAGTTTAATAAAATTTTTTTCGTTAAAAAGAGCAAAATTTTTTAAATTTTTTTCCCAGATAGCTATTTATTCAAGGAAAATAATTTATTAAATTGATAGTTATGCAAAAATATCACTGCATATCTGACATTTTAACTGGAAAAATTTCTCCCGGAGAATCAGCAAGGCTCAGAGGCTGGGTTTACAGAAAAAGGGAGCAGAAAAACCTAGTATTTATAATATTGCGGGACTCTTCTGGTATAATACAGCTAGCATGCAAGGATTTAGAAGAAGCTAGGAATGCTAGCATAGAAAGTTCTATCGAGGTTAGCGGCAGCGTGAAAGAGGATAGCAGAGCTCCCGGAGGATTTGAGCTAGATGCTAAGAGCATAAAAATAATCGGCCTTGCTGAAAGGTTCCCAATTGCCAAAGACCTTTCAGAGGAGTTCCTAAGAGATATCAGACATTTGTGGGTCAGAAGTAGGTACATAACAGAAATTCTAAAAGTAAGGTCTGAAGTTTTTTTTGCAATACACGAGTTTTACAAGAGCAAAGGATTTTATCAGGTTCAGGCGCCAAGCTTCACAGGAGCATCTTGCGAAGGCGGGTCAACCTTATTTGAGGTAAAGTATTTTGACAAAAAAGCATACCTAACCCAGAGCTGGCAGCTTTATGCAGAAGCCCTAATTTATTCTTTAGAGCGGATTTACACGATTGCCCCGTCGTTTAGGGCAGAGCAATCAAGAACAATCCGCCATCTCGCCGAATACTGGCACCATGAAATGGAAGCTGCATGGATGGGGCATGATGAGCTTATGGCATTTGAAGAGGAGCTTATAACTTATATAATCAAGCATGTGCTAACGCATTGCAAAGCAGAGCTAGCGGCTCTTGGCCGAGATGTAAAAGAGCTAGAAGCTGTAAAAGCGCCTTTTAAAAGGATAACTTATAAAGAGGCAGTAAAAAAGCTTGGTAAGAGGATTGGGGAAGAGCTAACAGACAAGGATGAAAGGGAGCTTGTCCAATTGCTAGGAAACAAGCCAGTTTTTTTAACCTCTTTTTTAAGAGAAAAGAAGGCATTCTACATGAGACCTGACCCGCTTGATACTGACGCCGTGCTGGCAAGCGACCTGCTTGTTCCTGGTGTTGGCGAAATTACAGGCGGGAGCGAAAGGATTTTTGACATTAAAGAGTTGCTAGATTCAATTAAGCTCTTCAAGCTTAAAAAACAGGATTACGAATGGTATATTGATTTAAGAAGATATGGAACTATTCCGCATTCTGGTTTCGGCCTCGGAATTGACAGGCTTGTGCTTTGGCTAACAGGAGCAAAGCATATTATGGATACAATACCTTTTCCAAGAACAATGGAAAGGCTATATCCATAATTATTAAGTTTTTTCTGAATCTATTAACTTATCAAGAAATTCTTTTTGTCCAGTTTCAATTGCAATAAATGGTGTTTTCAGCTTTCTACCTTTAGTAGTAATATCATATTCGAAAAATCTGCTCCTTGTGCTTCCATTTGGCTTAAATTTAGATATATCAGCTCCTGGCAGTGAATATGCATCAGTAAGCTCTGATGCAACACGCATAATATCACTTTCGTACTTCATTCTTAGCCCTCTTCCAATTTTCCTTCTCATTGGTCTAATGTCGTCAAGCTTAAATTTATACAAATAACCTTTTCCCTTAGACTCTTTATAAATAAGAGAAATGCCCTCTAAATCATATTTCCATATAAGAGAATCAATATAAACCTTTTTCCAATAAGCGATATCAGAATCATTTAAGTAAAGCGCAGTAAGGACACTTGCTTCTAAATCCTTAATATCTTCTCTTTTAAGCATAAAAAGAATTAGGAGCAAAATTTTAAATAGCCAATTTAAACTTTCTTTTCTATAGATATATTAGCTTTTATAATCAAAAGCTCTTCCCATGCTATTTTCTTCCTTTCTACTATATCTGCCTTAAAGCAATTTGTTTGAAAAAGCTTCAAGACATCTCCGGTTGCTGAAGATGCGAGGAGCAATATTTCCCCATTTTTTGTTAAAAAATTTTTTGAGTTTTTTATGAATTTTTCTATCAGCTTAAGCCCGCCGGTCCAAGTCCTTCTTATATTTTCTTCCACAAGCTCATCCTGTTCGTTTAAATAAGGTGCATTAAATATGATCAAGTCAAATTTGCCTTTAATATTGCCAAATAGGTCAGACTGTTTTACAATTATATCAACTGAATTATTTTTTGCATTTTGCTTTGCGCAGGCAACTGCTTCTTTGCTTATATCTGCTGCAACAATTTTTGCGCCAGTTAGCCTTGCAACTAAAATTGATAGAAATCCCGAGCCACAGCCAATTTCTAATATGGATTTTTGATTTTTAAATTTTTGATTTTTAAGATATTTGCATAAAAAATCAGCAAATAATGTTGAATCCTCCCTCGGATAGTAAACATTGCTAGGAACATCAACTGTCAGGTCCTTGTAAAAGAATTTCATATAATTATATCTAGTTTCAAAATATTTAATATCCTAAAAGAAATAACTAATTGGGTCCATAGCTCAGCTTGGATAGAGCGACTGGCTTCGGTTATTTAAAGAAGGAACCAGTAGATCAGGGGTTCGAATCCCCTTGGGCCCACCAAACCTTTCTTAAAAAGAAAGGTTTAACAAAGAAGCTTTAGCATTGGATAAAATTGATTTATGCCTGGAGTAAGGAATGATTTTTTAAAAAAGATTAA
>CAZZIA010000039.1:0-4805 GCA_964654075.1 uncultured archaeon
AATTGGAGTTAATTTAAGCAATATATTTACCAGCCTTGAGAAGTTACAATCGCTGCTAAAGTATTCTTAGTTACATTGTTTCTAAAGTTTCTATATCTAATAAGTATAGCCCGGATTTTAGAACTGTTTTTACTGCCTCTACAAGCTTTAGCCTTGCTGCCCTTAGCTTTGGTTCTGCCTTTAGCACAGACAAAGACTGGTAAAAGCTATTAAACGCATCACCTAAATTATGCAAATAGTTTGCTATGTAATGGGGTCTTAAGTCTTTTGCTGCTTTTTCAAGTATAGTAGGATAGTGTGCCAGTAGCTTTAGTAAAGCAATCTCTTTTTCGTCTTTTAGCTGTGCTACATCAAATTTTTTAACAGATTTTGTTTTTGCTTTTTTTAATATTGATCCAGCTCGAGCATATGTATATTGTAAATAAGGTCCTGTATCACCTTCAAATCTTAAGGCCTCATCCCAGACAAAATTTACACTCTTTTCTGGCGAATATTTCAAGATAAAATAAGCTATTGCCCCTAATGCTATTTTCTTAGCTCTTTTTTCTGGTTTTTTTAGTTCAGGCCATCTTGCCTTAATCTCTTGCAAAGCTTTTTTAAGTCCTTCAGAGAAAAGCTCATCCCATAAAACGAAATATCCTTTTCTTCCAGACATTTTCTTCCCAGCAAGTAAAACCATTCCATAGCATAAATGTGAGCATTTTTTTGCAAAATCCTTATATCCAAGTAGTTCAAGGGTTTTAAATAGCTGTTGAAAATGCAATCTTTGATCTTCTCCATCAACATAAATATTTAGCTCTGGCTTAAATTTTTCTTTCCAAATTGCAAAAGGCATGTCCCTTGTCAGATAGAGGCCTGTGCCATCTTTCCTTAAGATTATTGTGCTCGGCAGACCATATTTTTCTAAATTTAATACGAGAGCGCCTTCAGATTCAAAAGCAAGTTTGTTTTCTTTTAGTTTTTTCACAATTTCATAACTTTCCTTAATAAAATCAGATTCAAAAACAATATCATTAAATTTAATTCCTAGCATTTTCCAGTTTTGCTTAAATCCAGCTAGCGCTAGATCAAAAATCTTTCTTGCTCTGTCCCTTTCTGCTTTGTTCGTTTCACATTTTTTTAAAATATCAGAAACTTCTTTTTCCAGCTCAGGATTTTCAGCAATTTTTTTGTTTATATCAAAATAAATATTTCCTAGCCAAACATCAGGCTTGCCTTTTGGCCCTTCTTTTACTGATTTATATCCTAAAAGTAAAGTGGCAGCTTGCTTTCCTAGGTCATTTATATAGCAAATTCTTTTCACAGCATAACTTTGATTCTCTAAAATCCTTGCTAAAGATTCACCAATTACAGTCGACCTTAAAGTTCCAAGGTGAAAAGGATGAGCAGGATTTGGAGAGCTAAAATCAATGATAGCTATTTTCTTCCCCTCTTTCAAGCCATAGCTTTTATTTATTTCGTTTAGCAACTGCTGGCCAAATTCTTCCCATTTAATATAAAAATTAACATAAGGCCCAACTGCTTTTACGGAAAAATATTTTGGCTTTAGTTTTTTAGCAAGCTCTGCAGCAATATCCGTAGGACTTTTTTTAAATTTTCCAGACAAAGAAAAACAAGGAAGAGCAAAATCTCCATATTCCTCTGGCTCCTCTAGTTCTATACCAATTTCATGCTTTTTTAGCTCTTTTTTAATTTGCTCTTTTAGTAGCATCCAAGGATTTTGCATATTGATTATTTAATTAGTAGTTATTAATATTTTCTGATTTTTGCTCTCTTTTTTGCAAGCCTTTTTCTATGAGCTCTTTTTGTCCTTTTAAGCCTGATTTTTCTCTTTCTTCCCGATGCCATATTTATATTATTTATTCTAATATTTAAATCATGCCAGAAGTTAAATTTTATCAGAATTTCGACAAAGACTTAGAATATATTAAAGATCTATTCCCAAATTTCAGAAATCTTTGTGGTAATTACTTCAGTGTATTGTTGAAAAAATGTTATCCAGACTGTTTTGGTAAAAATGATAAGGAAATTTTAAAATTTTTTGAACGAAATAAAAAAGAGATAATTAAAAGGAACGGTCTTGCTGGAAAAAAGCTAGAACAATCATGGAGTAAAATGGCTGACGAGTTTTTTACTAAAGTACAAAACATAACAAAATTTAATTGGAAAAGTAAAATTTATTATTGCCATATTTCATGTTCATATATATGTGGAGGTTATAATAAACCAAATATAGTTGTTGTATGTCCTTTATCTCAGAACCCTCTTGCAACTTTGGCTCATGAATTGACACATCTTCATGTTTTAGATATTTTGAATGCTCTGAATTTAACTATTAAAGACAAAAAGAAATTATGGGATTTGTATGAAATACTTGTCTCTTCAATTATTTCAAAACTTAATATAAAAGAAATAAAACATGAAAAGGAAATAGGCTGGTCTAAGCTGAAACCACTTTATGAGAAAGTTAAACCCTTGTGGAAAGGTGAATTTAAAAAATTCGTTTTAGATTGCGTAAAAGAACTGGGTTCGTCAGATAACGTATAAATTAAATATATAATAAATACAGTCAAATTACAATAATTGAATAAGTGGTTTAAATGAAAGTAAGCATTGATCTTGAAGCAGATGCTTTATTAATACAGTTTAGAAAAGGCAGATCAGCAAAGACAATAGAATTAGACAAAGATACAAATTTAGATCTTGATGCAAAAGGTTTACCTTTAGCAATTGAAATGCTTAATGTCACTCAAAAAATACCTATAAAAGAATTAAGAAGTATTGATGTTTCACTTCCTATTAAGAGATAATTTTTTAATATTTTATTTAAGAATTTATGGTTATATCATCGTCTCCAAATCTCTTCAAAACACTCATATTCCAAAATAAAGACATAATCATCAAGTCATAATGAAATGGGAACTCGCTACTTCTTATCTTATTTAACCATTTTTCAGTTGTTTCTATAGATTTTTCACATGCTCCTTTCAAATTATCCCCATTTATTATTGAAATAGGGATTATGTTAGAAGATTCTAAGGTTGGTTTTGCTACATTATCTTCTAATGGTTTAGTTATTTTATTAGTATCTTGAGGGAATATAAATGGTTGTTCGTAACCAATAAAACCTTTAGCTCCTGACTCTATTGCTTTAGGTCCTAATTCTGATGCGGTATTACAGCTTCTGATATAAGCTATACTATTTTTAAGAATTTCTTCATTTTCTCCAACCTTTATTAAAACCTCATTCTTGTGTCCAGCTATAAAATCCCTTTCACCATGACCATTTAAAAATATAAAATTGGGAGAAAGTTTACGTATTCTACTTTCAATTCCATTCTTTGTAACATCATTTTCATCACATAGAAAAACTTTAATATTTTTCTTATTAGCAAATTCTTTCACTTTTCCACTATAATAATAAAGATAAGTAAGGGCATCATCGTGTTTTGGCCTTGTGATTAATACTGATAGGTTCATTCACAATCACTCACATTTTCTTAAAAGAACGTAGATACTTCAAATGCATTTCTATAACTAACTTACCTATTTCAGTTTGGTTTTGAACCTCATTTATTAATTGATCTTTATCAAAAGTGCCCATCTTTCCAATAGATAATTTAACATTAGACGGATTAGTTCTTAATCTCTCGATGACCAATCTTATTTCAGTTTCACTTACCATATTATCACACTATATAATTTCTAACTCTACTAATTTCTCTAATATTTTTTTCCCTAGTTCTGTTTTGTTTGATATTTCTATATAAGCTACCTCCCAACTATACGGTTGGTTATCAATTACAACAATTACATTTTTACGTTCATTTACATCTAAATTTGAATAAATTCTTAAGAATAATTCAATTTTCCTTTCTATATCTTCAGTCATAATTATTATTACAAACCCATATTTAAATAATTGAACAGATTTTCAGGTCTCGCTTTTACATAAATTTTTCCCTTATTAAAATTTTTTTCGGAAAAGAATTTACGTTAGACGAACTATAATAAATTAGCTCTGAATAAAGATCAGTTAATCTGTATTTTTAGCAATAGCTAAATTATATCGCCATATTTTCTAGCTATTGCTACATAGCCTTTTAAATATGCTCTTGCAAATATTTTATATGAGAGCGAGAATCCTAGAGGCAATAGAAAAGCACTGGCCCCTCAGCATAACAGAGCTTGCAAGGCATTTGGGGCTAAAATGGAATGATGAGCGGCAAAGGAAAGCTGCCATTGCAAAAATAAGCTATCATATAAAAAAGCTAAAAAAAGAAAATAAAATTTACACCAAAAAGATCGGACAGTCTTTAGTTGTTTGGTCAATGGACATTGAAAAGCTGAGAATGTTGCATGAATTTATGAAGGAGATTTGATGGCAAAAACAAAGAAGAAAAATGTTTATGCTGGAGTCGGGCTCAGCAAAGCTGACGATCCGTTTAAAGCCGGAGCAGAAGCTGTGCAAATGGCAATAAAGAAAATGCAAGAACAAGGTGGGAAAAAACCAACTTTCGGTCTAGTTTTCTGCTCAGGAGGAAAATACGGAAAAAACGACTCAACAATTAAGAAACTAGTTGAAGGAGCTCATTCTGTTTTTGGAGACACTCCTTGGGTTGGGTGCACGACTGCCGGGGAGATTAGTAATTATGGCGTAACTAAGGGATCTTGTGTTGCTATGGTCTTATCTTCAGAATATATTCGTGTGAGTATAGGGATAGGTGAAAATGTTTCTAAAAAACCGCAAAATGCAGGATTTGTAGCTGCAGAAGCTGCTATTAATAATTTAAAGACTGATAAGT
>CAZZIA010000040.1:0-4777 GCA_964654075.1 uncultured archaeon
ACTGCAGGATTGCTATGCTTTATTTGAACAGGCTCAAACAGAGTGGAAAGATTGATGGTAAAAGTGCTTTGAAAATATTGAATGAAGTAAGATAAAGTATTAGTTAGTTGCAATTGGCGGGCTCGCTTATAAAATCTAAAAAGGTGGTTTAGACAAAAATTCTTGTAGGCCAAGAGAATTTAATTTTTCTTCGATTTTATTTGCATCTCTTTCAATATTTGCCTTGATAATTTTAGCATATTTACGAGCGTCTTCCAACGAACAATAACCACATAAAACAGTAAGTTCGATATCAGAATCTTTATGTCTTGTTTCTTCTACTAATTGATTAAAAGATTTGCCCTTTCCTTTTTCTACTGTTCTTTCCACTACTTCGATTGATTTTCTCGCAAAATACAATTGGCGTTCTATACCGTTTCTATAAGCTACATCTAGTATTCCGTCTTTCTCAGTTTTTAGAACCTTCCTTGTGGCAGGTAGAATCGTTTCACACCCTTCTATTCTCTTTAAACAATAAATAACATTCTCAACAAAACCTTCCTTCGCGTCTTTCCTTGCGCATCCTAACCAATAAGGTATAGCTTTTTCTTCATAATGTTTTTGGAGCTCTGTTAATTTTTCGTCACTTAAAATGCTTCTTAAAGGCATATTTTAAATTAATTGCAAAACTATAAAAATCTATCGCTCGTCCGCCAACTTTCTAAGCTAAAAGCGCTAGTAAAATTCACTCCGCCGCCACAAAATGCAAAAATTTTTATAGCTTAACAATACTATTTGAATTATGTATGATCCACAAAAAGCACACTATCTTGTTGTAACAGGAATTGTAGTCAAAGACGGGAAATTTTTGATAACCAAAAGAGCGCCAACTGAAAAAGCATTTCCAAACCAATGGACTGTTCCGGGCGGGAAACTAGAATTGGACGATTACGCAAAAAGACCGAAGGATACTTCTTCTCACTGGTATAATATTTTTGAAGATTTGTTAAAAAGGGAGGTTATGGAAGAAACAGGATTGAAAATCAAAAATATTAGATACTTAACAAGTCTTTCTTATATCCGTTCTGACAATATTCCGACAATAATTGTCAGTCTTTTTGCTGACCATAGTGAAGGAGAAATTAAGCTCTGCCCCGCTCTCACAGAATATACTTGGGTTACTCTTGAAGAAGCTAAAAATTATGAACTAATTGAAGGTATTTACGAAGAATTGGAAATGCTTGATAGACTTCTCAAAGGAGAAAAAGCTGGCAAATGGGAAAAGAAAAGTTAAGCGGTGGCTTCGCGAACTTCCTTACGGAAACTTCGTTAAACCGCACATGTTATATTAAATCGGACTTTGACTTACTTTTTTGGAGTACTAATTTAATATAACTTAACTTCTGTTCTGTACCACCAAATAATCTTTCATCCATTTCTTTAAAATGAGGATTCTCTAGTATACTTTCAAGAATTGTCTTATAGTTTGTGAGCGCTTCTCGTGGAAATTTACTAAGATATTTCACAGCAGCAGTTGCTTCTTGAGCATATGCTTCTCCCGGACTTGTCATCTTTACACCTCCAATTAATTTTTAACCCGTAAAACATTTAAACTTTATTTTCTGCTTTTGAAATATATTTTGACAGTATAGGATTTTCTTCCATATCTTTCTTAAGCAAGTCATATCTCTTGCAAGGGTCATCGCATTTCTCAATCCACTCTGCTTTATCTCCGCACCAGTGTAAATTCGGGTTTTCAGGCAGGCGTGTGACCCTGTCATTTTTGAGTATGTCTTCCCTTGATTGGTAATGCGGGCAATCTTCTTTGAACATATCATTAACTTAGAAGCTAATCTTTAAATTCTTTAATCCTTTTTAAAGTTTTCTTTACAATTTAGATTATGAGAAAATTGTTGTACATCCCAGCTGTACATGACCTTAGTGAAACCTGTGGCATACAATTTTTAGCATCCTTTGCAGTGGAAAGCCAATCAAAAGCAAGAAAACAATATAAAGCTCATGAAAACTTCTTGGAGAGATATTGGACCGAAGTTGTCAACAGACTTAACAGGCACGTTAAGGAAATCGATAAAGTGTATTGTGAAGGGATATATCATGGTGGGAACGGGGCTTTAAAAGAGTTAAAGGGCGAAGGCATAACTTACAGTCTAGTTAAAAAATTGACCAAAAAATTAGATATACCACTAATGAAAACCGAAAGCAAATCATTGTATGACCGACGTAGTAGCGTAATGCAAGAATTAATGAATATAACTCTAGCCCGTAGTTTAGTGCAAAAAGACCAAGACAAACAAGAGTTTAAAGATTTTTTTAAAGAGTCCAAGCAAAAACTTCATGAGTATAATCAAAAAGCTGACGAGATTTGCAACAAGTGCGATGCATATATCAGTAAGAGAATTCAAATGACTTTGCAAAATGACGAAACAGGGCTACTAATTCTTGGCGCAGGTCATCATATAAAGCTTAAAGGAATTAAAGTTATTTCTCTTTATGACAAAGGCAAGGTGAAAAGGGAAGCTTATAAAATTTGGGGTTAATACTGACTTTGTGTGATATTAATGAAAGAGTATGTTCAATGCCCCGATCCAAAGAAAGACAAAATATCATGGCGCGGCACCCTTTTCTTGCGCCCCCAATTCCCTCTTATAGCATCTCTCGCACACGTTCCTGTAATCAGGTATTTCAGCGAAGCAGCTTGCTTTCTTCCAAAAAGGGATATAACACTGTTATATTCAATCACCTCTAAGAAGAGGAAGCGAGCTAATAGTTTTTTAGCGCAGCGACCTGCTTGCAGGAAAAAAACATATTGCGAGCTGTGAGCACGAGCGCTAGAACGAGCAGAAGGAGCGAGCTGAGATGCTGAGCGGTAGAAATGTTATTAATTTAAAAGTAAGATTTAAATCTTTCTTTTTGTGACCCTTTCAGCATCAAAAACTTCTATAAAATATTAATTTTTTGTATTGAATTTAAATCGGTAATTCTTTTTCTTGCAGAGATAGCAGTTCTAAAGAGAGCCCAAAAAACTTTCTGTAGCCACTCTATCCACTCTTCATCAAATATTTCATAAAAAATAAAAGTCCTTTTTTTCAATTCCTCTTTTTTGTAATCCTCAGGGTTTTTGATTTCTTTAAACCTTGCAATTTTATTATCAATTATGAATGCTCTTAAAGGCTGCTCACAATGCCTGATTTCTATGGCTTCTTTGCCAACTCGTTCGTTTAGCGCAAGCACTCGTTTTGTATTTTTCAGCCCGCTGAGGTCAACTCTAGTTAATATTTTTATCAATATGTTTTGCTTTGCGAGTTCCTCTAAAATATCGGTCATTCCTGTAAGATTGGCCCACGAAAGATTACCAGAAAAAATGAGGATTTGTTTTTGTGCACTCTTAAAGAGACCATTTAGATCTTGTTTGACAACTTTCGCCTCATCTTCCTGTTCCTCTAAAAATGCGCTCCTCCTACTTTCATCAACATATTGATAAATATCGAACGGAGAGAAATCTGTTTTCTCTCTGCCCCCTTCGATTTTCTTAAATAATTTTTCTTGAAGCTCTGAAGAGTGAATTTTTTCAATATTGTTCCAATAAACTACTTTTAGCGCTCCGCGTGTCCCTTCTCTAAAAGTTCGTGTGGATAAGGATCCTGTTTCCTCAGCAATTTGATTCACATACCTGTCAGCTGTTCTCCAGTTCTTTTTAAGAAATACAGCGATTTCCTGAATGGTTCTTGGTTTGACATAGACAAAATCATTGATCTTCTTAATAGTCTTTGTGTCCAGCATAACTAAATAAATTCTTTTAAAGTATATAAATTTTCCTAAATCTACAACACTGATGACAGATTTTTGTCAAAAATAGATAAATTGGATACAACTCTTATAATGTCTTATTAATTATAATGGGGTAAAAAAATGAAAATAATATATCAGGGCAAAGTTTATGAAATAGACAAAGATACGCTTGGTGAAATTGGTCGTGAAGCGTTTAATAATATGTTAAACAAAGAAAGAGAAGAGGGTGTCATAAGTACAATGGGTTTTTATTCTGTTGCTGCTTCTTCAGGAATTCCTCCTTGTTTCGCTTGTGGAGATTTTGTAGATTATACTGGCCGCTGTAAGTATATCTCTAAAATAAAACGGATAGAAGATAAAAATGAGTTAAATATTTGTAAAATGGATGATGTTCCATTAACATATGCAATTGAAAACGGAAAATTAGACAGATATTTTAAAGAGGTAATAAAATGAAGGAAAAATATGAAACAATACGTCCTGAAACATTTCTTTTAAAGTATTTTGAGCGAACGATAAAGGTAGAACGCGAGGATATGAAAAAAGACATTCTGTCACTTGGTTGCAAATTAGCTGAAAAAAATATTTTTTCATCTATAGACTTCAGTGGTGATGAATTATACAGCAACAAATTAGATAGAGACCTATGGTTTTTTATGTCAGCTGGTTTGATTGAAGAGAGAAAAGGGAAGATGCCAAATAACACAATTATATATCAAATAACGCGCAGGGGGTTAAAAGAGATGGCTGATAAAAAAAGTGTTTTTTATGATGGAATAACTCATCGCACTATGAAAATCTTGGAAGATGCGCTAAAAGACGTGCCAAGAAGATATTCTAGAATCAATGATAAGGAGATAATTGTTTTTGAAAAATATCCGGTGAGCAAAAATGAAAGACTCTGATTTAATTGAGAGGATTAGAAAGGCAGATCCAGAAGAATTGAAACGGGGACTTGTTGAGGAATTAAATATAGAAAGAGAAGTCA
>CAZZIA010000041.1:0-4754 GCA_964654075.1 uncultured archaeon
AATATTCATGCCCTGCAACCCCAACCTCCAAAATACCATCATTAACTTTCGGCTTGAGGAAATTATAAAATTGCATCAGCTTTCGTGATCTAGATCTACGCATAATATTATTAATCAGTAAAGAAAACATTTTTTATGAACCTTAAATATGAACTACATAAATAACTCTTTCATGTTTTAGTTTTAACTGACAAATAAGTAATAAATTATTTATGTGAAATACATTTATAAGTCACCTTTGCACATATCTCCTACTCTATAGACTCTTAAATAGCCGTTCATACTCAGCTACCATTTTTTCAATCCTAAAATCTTCAGCTCTTTTTCTGCCTTCCTCAGCGAGGCGCTTTCTTAAAGAGTTGTTTTTAAAGAGCCTCATTATTGCCTCCGACAGAGCTTTTTCATCATTAACAGGAATAAGTATACCGTTAATGCCGTCTGTAATTATCTCGTCCGGTCCGTATGGGCAATTAGTGGATATGATGGGAACCCCACAAGCCATGGCTTCTATAAGAACATTCCCGAAACCTTCCCATGATGAAGGAAGCACAAATAAGGTTGCTTTTGCCATAAACTTGAAGGGGTTTTTTTGAAAACCAAGAAAATCAATGCTGTCACGAACACCAAACTCGCTGGTAAGTGACTCAAGTTTTGAACGTTCCTCTCCGTCCCCTAAAATAAGTAGTCGCACAGGCTGTTTTTTCTTTATTATTCCCATTGCTTTTAAAAGCATGGGATAATTTTTTTGCTTAGTTAATCTCCCGCAGGCAATAATGACAGGGATATTTTCGTTGAACCATGGATGATCAACTGGTTCCATAGAGAGAATTTCTATATTATCTAAATCAATACCATTATAGATTACATTACACTTTTCTTCATTAATTCTAAAATTGACTATCAAATCTCTTTTAACACCTTCTGATAGGGCAATAATTGCATTTGCTTTTGGATATAAATTCCGTATAAGAATTTTTTTAATAAACGTAAGCCTTTCATTTTTTAAATTTATTGATAGATTGTTACGTTCTGATAACAACAATGGAGTTTTATTTCCCGAGATCATTTTCGCTAAAATGGATGAATAATTTGTATAGGTTAAAAAAGCACATATTGCAAAAGGAGTCTCTTTTTTGATTATTCTTGACAAAGACAGAATAAGCCATAAAAAATCAAAACGTCTTTTCTTGTTAAGCGAGATTACCTTTACATCATCTGGAACTAATTCCTTATAATCGTTCCTTAAATCAAATACAACAACAGATAACTCAAATTGAGAACGGTCTAAACAGCGTAAAAGATGAACAAGCACTCTTTCTGCTCCTCCACCAGCAATAGAGATAATGACAAAAAGAATCTTTTTTTTCATCTCATTCAATGTGATAGGGCTTTTTAGCTATTGCAAACATGCGAGGCTCAAGAATCACCTTTCGTTTCCAGAAGCCGCGACCGGTGCCTCCTTCTACAATTAAATAGCTTCTCAAAATACCACTAATTACTTTCCAGAGCAGCACCCTCATAAAACTCCTAACATCATGTACAACAGGGCCATCACCATAGATTTCTACTCCTTCAAATCCACATATCCTTAAAACCTGTGCCAGACTGGTTGCAGTAAAGCCTTGCTCGTGAGTAAAATTGCAATATACTGTAGCCGCTCCAAAAAGAGAAGCCGCATTAACGGTACTGATCAGAACCTTGCCACCGGGCTGTAATCTATCAAAGAGAATGTCAAGAAATTTTAACACTTCTTCTTTTGTTAAATGCTCAATAATGTCATTCGCAATAATCATTTCATATTTTTCGGTATATTTAGGTAGATATTCAAAAAGATCCGACTCTTCTACCTCTGTTATTCCTATACTTCTTGCCATTTTCAGTTGCTCTTTTGAGATGTCAATCCCGTAAATATTTGTATACCCTTCTTTTTTTAAGAAATTAAGAAAATGCCCAGCTCCACATGCCACATCAATAATGGCACTATCTTTATTTGATGGTAAAAAAAGCTTAAATTTTTTAGCATATATTTTTCTTGCAAAATCATATTCATTTTTTGATAAAGTATGCGTGAAACTAAAGTGTTTAGTCACATATGCTTTATAGCATCTTTCACGATAATTCATATGATCTTCCATCTTAAATAAAATGACATAAATAGAAAGGATAAAAAAGATACTGTAGAAGTAGCCAAAGCAATACCATAAATTCCTAGTATTCTCATGAAAATTAAATTACATATAATGGTTGCTACAATCTTTAGTAATGCTGTAAATAAAAGCACTTTAGTATGTTTTCTGACCAAAAAAGCCCTGACATATACCTGTGATAAAAAATATGGAGTTAGCCCAAAAAGGTAAATAAAAAAAATAGTTTCTATATTTGAAAGTTGATCCTGAGGAAATTTTCCATATCCATAGACTGTCTCCACCAAAAAACTTTTGGTTGTAAGGAAAAAGAATGTTATGAGTAAACTAATTCCTCCCACTACTTTGGCTGCTTTATAAATATCTCTTTTAAGTTTTTCTTTACCTTTAATGTAATAATTCTCACTCCAGTAGGAAAGAAGTGTTACCATAAGCCCGGAACTAATGAAAGTAATTGGTATAATATAAAGTCTATCTGCATATTCTAATAAAGATACATAGCCCTCACCAAGCCATGATGCCATCGTCTTATTAATAATTGGTGTAAAGACTAACATGCTCATACCGGCTATCTGATAAGAGGATGTTCTAAAAAATTCAATAATTCTTTTTTCACTTCTAATAGAGAGTTTAAGGCGAAAAAGATTTAATTTGCTTAATATAATTAATAATATTCCAAGTCTGAATATTTCTCCCATAACATAACCTAATGCAATTGCATGAACACCGAGAGTTTCTTTAAAAATAAAAATAAAGCATAAAGTCACTACTGCCCTTAAGGCTGGTGAAAGTGCAGGAATGCTAAAAACTTTATATGCATTCAGGCTGCCCGACAAAATGCTTGTCCAAACAAGTAGAAGTACCAAGGGAATAGATTCCAAAAAAATGATAAATATCAAATGTAGTCCTTCAGGAGAAAATCTTGTTGCAAATGCAAGACAAGGTTTTATAATTAATAGAAAAAGTGCTGAAAGAGCACAAAGTCCAACTGCACTCATTCCAAGTATCTTTCCTACAAAGACGCCAACATCCTCACCTTTTGTCTTCATCTCGGTAACAAATGGAACGATTATACTCTCTGCTGCAGGAGAAAATATGGTAGCAAGAAGGATAATAAGTCCATAGGCAAAGAAAAAAGCGTCAGTTTTAGCACTAACTCCAAACCAGGCGGCAATGAAAAAAGGTATAAGAAAACCAACACTTTTACCTATGGTACTAAATATGGTGGTCCATATAGTATCCTTTACAAGTTCTCTTCCCAGAAAACTCCTTATATAACTTTTCCATTTAGACAAAAAATATCCTTGAGTAACTTGCATTTTTACAAAACAAAATGATTTGACCTACTTTTCGTCCTTAATGTTATTTACAAACACTTTACTCTCTTGGGTTCTTAATAGAGAACATATTATTCCCATGCTCCCAAAAATAAGAAACGTCCAAAGAGACTGTTCATAAATAGTGTACTTTAATGATTCAACAAGGCTTGAAACTAACACCATAAACGTACCTACAGCAAATGCTCGTTGGTAAGGTGTATCGAAAGACTTTATACCCTTAATTGCATATCTAAAAAATTGATAGAAGATTAATAGATAGAAAATACAGCCAATTATACCGAGTTCAGCCAAGATATGCGGCCAAAAAGTATCATTTATAAATTGCCCATGTTCAGGAGATAATCCCCAAATATGACTTAGACCATACTTATAATACAGTGGACTATAGTAAACTCTTGACATCCAGCCACCAAATGTGCCGAGCCCGGAACCGAAAGGAAAATAATCCCATGCAATCTTAAAGCCAGTTAAGTATAAAGCATTCCTCGCAACCTTATATGAATCAACATTTATAATATAACCACTGATTGCCCAGGATAAGATTTTTACTATTTTATCGAACGCTATCAGAATAAAAGTTCCTCCTACTGTACAAAGGAATAATATTGCTCGTTTTCTCTCAATCGATGGCAAAACAATAGCAGTAAAGACAACTGCTAAAAAAATACCTAAAGCAGGCGTTATCCTCAGGCTTAGAAGCATCGTTAAAAGAAAAAATATAGTGAGGACTAAAAGTCTTCTTTCCTTAGTAGTAATATAGAAAGCAAATGAAAAACAGGTGAGTATAGCCATGAATGAGCCTAATCCACCCGGGTGTCCGAATATTGAAACCGCACTCAATATTCCCATACGGTAAATCTGCAAACCTCCGACAAACTTATTAAATGGTCCGGGGAATGTAATGTTTATAAAAGTTGTAAGAACAACAATCAACCCTATTATGAGAAAGGTTTTAGTGTATATCCTCAACTCCGATTCTTCAAAATCCATATTAAGAAAAATATAGAAAACTAAAAATCCTTTAATCATTAACAAATAAGAGGACATTGCAATATACAAGCCTGTTATCTGGTTTGCATAGCTGGATATAAATCCTATAACTGTTATACAAAATAGCAATAAACCAATAGGCATAATTCTTATTGGTCGCCCCATAGATAACCGTTTGAGGATTGTTAAAATAAAGAATATTACAATAATCGGTTCATCAATCTGCCTTAAAAAATAACTAAGAACACCTCCAGTATGGTATAAGATCAAACCTTGAAAG
>CAZZIA010000042.1:0-4650 GCA_964654075.1 uncultured archaeon
TTTTCAATTTTTTCCCGGCTATTGGAACAACTTCATTGTTTTTTCTTGTAACAAAAGAATGATAATCTGTTGCGATTATTTTTCTTCCACTTCTTGTTTTTATTTTAATCAATTTTCCATTTAGCTTGTGCCTTATACAACTTTTTATCTTTTTCCAGCATACCTTTTCATTCTTATCGAGACTCAAAACAAAAGAATTTTTATTTAAATCGCAAATTTCTGTTTTTTCTGTCCTTTTAATTTTACTTCCATCTATAATTCTATCAACAAACTTCCCTATTTGCACAGGCTTTACAATTTCATCTTCCTTGATTAGAATCGTTTCTTCCGGCACTAAAGACATTTGCGTTCCTGGTTCTGATAAGCTCTGTGCAGCCACAATACCGACAGCCTCTGCTGGCTCAAAACATGTGTTGTTATATATTTCAATAATTCTTTCTAGGGCTACACTTTTCTGATCTTCTGACAGCTTGAATTCTTTAAAAGCATTTTTTATATTTTCTACAAGTTTTGGAGGTAAAATGCTTTCTATCTCTTTTAAACTTGTCATACTATCATCTCAATACAGACTGGATGATTGCCCTCACATCTAAGGTACCCCAATCAGACTTACTTGGATCGATTTTATCCTCTCCTGGAATAAATTGAATTATTACTTTTCTATTATCTCTAACTGTGCCATCATATTCAACTTTTAAATCTTGCAAAGCATTCATCAGCCTTCTCTCCAAATAACCAGAATGCCTTGTTCTTAAAGATTTGTCCATAAGGCTCTCTCTACCCGATACCGCATCAAAGAAAAATTCAAATGGATTTAGCCCTGATTTAAATGAGCTTGCCACAAATCCGCACGCCTCAGCTGAAATATTACCTTTACTAAAATGTGAAAGTGTTCTGTCTTTATAACCGCGATGAATTCTCTCACCTAAAACATTTTCTTGTCCTACGCAAGCAGATAACTGCGTAAGGTGAACAACAGAGCCTCTCGCTCCGGATCTTGCCATAATAATTGCACAGTTCTTCTGAGCACTTTTTGAGACAATTTCACCTATAGAGCCCATAGCATTTGCAAACACTTGTCTTATATAAGCTTCAAGGCTCTCTTTTATGTCCATCCCCGCCAAAGGCTCAAGCTGACCAGTTTCATACTTGCCTATCAGTTTTTTAGCATCAGCTTTAGCGCTTTCAATATTAGAGTGGACCTGAGCAATTACATCTTTTGTTAAATCAACATCATCAAGACCGATTGTGAAACCCTTTTGCTCTAGGTATTTTATAGCTAACAGCGAAACGTTATCAATAAAATGATGTACAGAATCTGTTCCAAATTCTTTTTCTATTACATCAATTAATTTGCCAGTTTCTCTACCAATTGCAGCAGTATCAATAACGCCTGTCTTTAGCTTACCATTTCTTATAACAACATACGCATCGTATGGGCATTTCTTTTTCTTGCAGTGTGCACAACCTATGCACGCATTTGCCCTAAATTCTATGTTTAAACCTTTTGGAAGCAGAAAACTGAAAACTTCTTTTCCACTAAAGCTTTTTCCCTTTGGTAATTTAACATCCAAACCAATTTCAGATAAAATTTGGAAAGTAAACTCTCTTGGAAGCTCTGTACCTACTGTTGTTAGCATATAAGCTCCTGAAATATGATCATGCTCACAGCCAATAATTGGACCGCCGAATCTTGGTGATCTAATATTCCTTTGTACTTCCATGAGCAGCTTTGCCTCAACTTGTGCCTCTTCTGTTTGTAGTACATGTAAATTCATCTCATCCCCATCAAAATCTGCATTATATGGCGGACACACACACAAATTTAATGTAAATGTTCTCCAGGGCGTCACTCTAACGCGATGAGCCATTAAAGACATTCTGTGTAAAGAAGGCTGGCGGTTAAAAAGAACAATATCGCCATTTTGTATATGTCTTTCAACAGTATAACCTGGAGCAAGCTCTTTTGCAATTTCTTCTTGATTCTCTTCTGCAATTTTTTTCTTTTTACCATCCGATCTAATAACATAATTTGCACCTGGCCATATATTTGGCCCACGCAGCACAAGTTCGCGACATTGTTCAATATTAATATTTTGAACTAAAACTGGAATAGTTAGGTCTTTAGCTATGACAAGAGGAACGCCAACCTCATTAATACTAATACATGGATCTGGAGATATGACGGTCCTAGCTGAAAAGTTTACTCTTTTGCCAGACAAATTTTGCCTAAACCTACCTTCCTTTGACTTTAATCTATCAGCTAATGTCTTAAGAGGTCTGCCGGACCTGTGCCTTGAAACTGGTATCCCAGATAAACTATTATCAAAAAATGTTGCCACATGATATTGTAGAAGTTCCCATAGATCTTCTATTATAAATTCTGGTGCCCCTATTTCAATATTTTCTTTAAGCCTCTGATTTATTCTAATAATATCTACAAGTTTGTGGGTTAGATCATCTTCAGACCTTACGCCGGTTTCAAGTGTGATTGATGGTCTCATAATTACTGGTGGGATAGGAAGCAAGGTAATTATCAACCACTCAGGCCTACCACCAGTCATCCCTAGTAGGTGAAGTTCTTCATCAGGAATTTTTTCAAATCTTTCCCTGATATCTCTTGGTGTAATTATTTTCTCATTTTCCATAAATGCGTACGGCTTTTCAAATTTTATTGTTTTTTGCTCAGCGCTACAAAATGGACATTTTTTAGGTATGGTTGGAGTAGTAGTAATAACACGGCTGCATTCACGACATGTAGCCTTCAATATTTTATAAATTAACTTTACATATAAAACATTAATAACTGGCCTTATAAGCTCTAGATGGCCAAAATGCCCAAAGCATGCACTACTTGATTTTCCACATCTTCTACAACGTAATCCGGGGTCTATCACGCCTAGATGAGGGTCCATTACACCTCCTTCTAGAGGAAACCCATCATTATCATAAAGTTCTGCCTTTGTTATTTCAACTGCCGACATTCTTTTTATCAGCTGCGGCGAGAGCAAACTAAAGTTAATTGAATCTATCATAATATCAACCAGCAGGATTTACTTTTGGATAAATCATCATTGCTTTTAACTCATCTAAAAGCAGTTTAAATGCATAAGACATCTCAACATCAACTATCTCACTATCTCTACAAACAGGGCAAATAATCTTATTTTTCGTTCTATCCCACTCAGCTATCATTCCACATTTTTTACAAATTGGAATAACAACTTTATCAGAGTCGAACCGTTCTTTAAGCGCCAGCACAGCACCATGAGCTATCAAGCAATCCTTTTCCATCTCCCCAAGTCTTAGTCCACCTTCCTTTGCCTTTCCTTCTGTTGGCTGTCTTGTTAGTAGCGTTACAGGTCCTCTAGATCTTGACTGAATTTTATTTGCAACCATATGATCAAGTCTTTGATAATAGTTTACCCCTATGAAAATTTCAACATCAAATTTTTCTCCTGTAATTCCAGAATACATTGTTTCTTTACCATCAGATCTAAAACCCAAATCGCGCAACATTTGCCTAATTTCTTGCTCAGGTAAAGAAGTAAATGCTGATGCTGATAACTTATTTCCATCTAGAGCAGCTGTCTTGCCTGCTAATATTTCAAGCAACTGTCCGATTGTCTGTCTAGATGGAATTGAATGTGGATTAATTATTACATCTGGGATTATGCCTGAAGATGTAAATGGTATATCTTCTTCTTCTGCAAAAAGCCCTATAACGCCCTTTTGACCATGCCTAGAGGCAAATTTATCGCCTACTTCTGGAATCCTTTGATCTCTAACTGCAATTTTTACAAGTCGATTTCCATTTATATTTTGTGTAATAAAAACACGATCTACTGTGCCCTCCTCGCCATGTCTAACACGAATAGAACTCTCTTTGGTATTTGCAATGCCTGTCATTAGCTCTGAAGCACTTAGAAATCTAAGAGGGGATATTCTCCCAACCAGCACATCATCTGCGCCAGCATAACTTTCTGGGCTTATTATTCCTTCCTCGCCCAATTTGGCATAAGCACTTTCAGAACGATAACCACGAACGTCTTTTTCAGGTATACAAATTATATCTTCTTGTCCACCCCAGTACCGTTTTTCCTCTCCAGAATAAATCCTGTAAAAAATTGATCTAAAAAGCCCTCTATCTATAGATCCTTTATTAAATACAATAGCATCTTGCATATTGTACCCTTTATAAGATAAAAGAGCTATCACAACATTTTGACCAGTAGGATGAGCTGGTAAAATTATACCTGTTGAGGCTGTTTCAACTAATGGTGTTTGTGGATAAACAAGCACATTTGATTTTGTATCTGTTCTCAAAAAGAAATTCGGCTGGTATAGTCCAACAGCTTGGCCGATCATTTTTGCTCCAAGATTTACTCTATCTCCTCTATTAAATTCTGGAAAGGCAATTAGACTTGCTGAAAGACCAAATATAGTTAATGGTGAGATTTCTAAATGCGTATGTGAGCTTGTTATATCTTTTTTATAAAGCGCAACAAGCGCGTTGTCCTCTTCCTCTGCGTCTAGATGTTCAATAATGTTTGCATTTATTAGATCTGTCCAAGAGAGCTCATTGCTTTTTATTTTTCTTTCATGCTCTTCTGTGAACCATGTCTGGCCGTTTTCAACTAAAAATAGCGG
>CAZZIA010000043.1:0-4598 GCA_964654075.1 uncultured archaeon
CTCATCACCGCAAGAGAAACCAAGTTCCAACCTTTGTATATTTTCAGTTCCAGCGTTTGCGGTTGTGCCGAAGCATAAACTGAAACAACTAAACTAGTAAAAACCAGCAAACTTAGTAAAATTATAATTTTGTTTTTCATTCTATTTCACCTATTCTGGTAATGCTGGTGGTGATGGAATTTTAGGAGTTTCACATTTACAGTTTTCAGTACAAGCTTTGCCAGCTGGACAGCCATCACCATCACACTCCTCTCCAGCTTCAACAATTCCATTTCCACAGACGGATCTGGTTTCTGGAGTAATACACCCACTTATGAGAATAATCCCAACGGCTACTAATACCAAAATTATTAGACCAAGATATTTTGATTTCATAATCAAGAGTATGTGGGGTATCTTTATAAATATTTCTAGCGAGCCCGCCGCAATGTCATATAACGATGTTATGTTCTCCTGTTAAGGATTCGAACGAATGTGAGAAAGTTTTGCATCAGCAAAATTGAACATAACGATGTTATGCTCTCCTGTTAAGGATTCGAACGAATGTGAGAAAGTTTTGCATCAGCAAAATTGAACATAACAGACTTTTAACGAATTCTACTAGTTTTGAACGATTTGCTGCTCAAAGCCCGCGTTTTTGAATAACGACTTGAAAAATTTTTGTCGAGCATTGTTATTGTCGTTATCTTTTAACCACTTCCTTATCTGTATGCACCTTCTGATATATAAATCTTATTCACCACTAACGGTGGTAAATAGACTTTACAAACAAGCCATTATAACAATAACAAATGACCTATATACCTGTTGATATAGAAGAAGCTGTAAAAAGAGAGTGTAAAAGGAGAAGATACAGTGAAAGAACTGTAAAAACTTATGTTTATTGCATTAACAGATTTCTGAAATTTACAAAGAAATCCATAGACAGAATAAGCAAGAAAGATGTTAGAGAATTTCTAGAGTATCTCTCCGAAAATAAGAGAACGGGCAATACAATGAATACTTATCATATGGCTGTAAGATTCTTGTTTGAAGATGTCCTTGATAAGAGAATTTGGATAGATATCAAGTATAGCAAAGTTCCTGAAAAATTACCTATACTTTTGTCAAGAGATGAGGTCAAAAAGTTGTTTGATGCTATCGAAAATCCAAAACATAAACTAATGGTTCAATTAATGTATGGTTCTGGCTTGCGGGTTTCAGAACTGATTAACCTATGTGTCAAAGATTTAGAACTTGAAAAGAATTTTGGATGGGTTCGTAGTGGCAAGGGCGGCAAAGATAGGATATTCATTATTTCTGAAAAATTGAAGCCTGCAATAAAAGAATTGATAACAAAAGAAGGACTTGGACCCGAACATTATCTTTTTTGCAGCAATAGAGATAAAAAATATCATATGAGGAGCCTGCAACAGATTGTCAAGAAAGCAGCGAAGAAGGCAGAAATTAATAAAAATGTTGGATGTCATACTTTGAGGCACTCTTTCGCAACTCATCTGATTGAAGATGGTTGCTCCATTTCAGAAGTGCAAACAATGCTCGGACACAAAAGTCCTAAAACAACTTTCATTTATGTTCATGCGGCTACGCCAAAACTGATAAAAATTAAAAGCCCAATTGACGAATTATAGCAAATTTGCTTTAGTTTTTAAAAATTTTAATCATATTTTTATAATTAATTTTTCACTGAAGGTAGTGAATTAGCTATAAGAACAGGTTGTTTGATAAAAGCAGCATGGCAAGAAAAATTATTGCTTTAGCAACAAGCCTCGGCCTATTGGCAATTATAGGAATTGCTTCAGCTGTTATTTCTTCTTACGGTTCAATAACCGGTTATGCAGTTGTGCAGCAAACAATAAGCTGGGATATAATTGAAACTGGATCTGATGTTAACACGAGCGCAACAAATGACACTGTTTATGTTTTAAAAACAACGTACCAGGGGGAAACAAAATGGGTTAAAGTTAAGATAAAAAATGCAGCTGATGTTGATATGCCTGTTAATATCTCTGTTGGGATTTTGCCAGAGAGCGCTGGAGGCGCTCAAGATGTTACTCTGTCAATAACGAATGAAGGAAAAAATGCTACTTTGACAAACCCAATAACAATACCTACTAGCGATTTGTATGTCTGGATAAAGCATGAATTTGCTTCAAAGGCAAATCTAGGAAGCTATTCATTTAGTATTAGTATTTTGCCTGTGTAAGATTTATATATTAAGTATACTATAGATTACTATAGATTACTATAGATTACTATAGATTACTATAGTATACAGAGGTAATTATGTTGGTAGCAGAAATTGTCTCAACTAGACTTTCCCAAAAAGAGCTTGAACAAGTAGAAAAACTAGTTAAAATGGGATATTATCTCAATAAAGCAGATTTTGTTAGATCTTCTGTTAGGGAAAAACTTGAAAAAATGCAAATATTAGCTGTGAGGGACGTTGATATAAGGACGGCAAAAAAAGAAGTATTGAATTTTTTGAAGAAAACGCAGCTTGCATATCCAAGTGATATCGCAACGCAGCTCGGGCTTGATTTGACTGTTACTATGGAAGCTATTGGTCAGTTACTAAAGGAAGGAAAAATAAAGGAGTGATAATATGTTGCTAGTTCATCTTGGTGATGGGATCAAAGCAGAAAGAATTGTCTGCCAATTTAGGAAAATGAAAGGTCCTTATTTGATTGCTGGCTCAGGTGCTCATAGAGCACAAAGAGTTATAATAGAGGGTTTGCCTGCTGAAGCTTGGATAGAAAAGCCAATTAGACTAGCCTAAAAATATATTCATTTACATTAAGATTTCTTTCTTTTGCCAGCTTTTTAATCTCCTTCATTGCCCCAGAACCATATTGGGCTGCCTTTTTCTTTCTCTCGGCAATTTCTTTTGGCAGCCCAATTTGTTTTGCAACCTGAATTAAAATATATTTTCTGACCTCACCATGAATTTTATATTTTATTGGAATTTTTATGGCAAAATCAACTATTTCCTTATCAAGATATGGAAGTTTAAGTTCTTTTTCAAAATGATTTGCAATTTTCCTTTGCTTTTCTATTGTTAGCTTAAGATTTTCTAAATCTTTTTTCATTTCTTTCTGCGCATAGCCTTTCAGATATTTAGCATACCCGCCAAAGAGCTCATCCGGGCCTTGGCCGCTGATTAAAATTTTTTCTTTACAATTTTTTGCAACAAAATAGAAGGGAAGAGTAAAGGAAATAAAAACAGGGTTTTTGCAACCATTTATTTTAATTAATTCAGGGATTGCACTTTCAATGTCTTTTTTATTTATTTCAATTATTTCTAATTTTAATTTCAGTGTCTTTGCTGCAAATTTTGCAGATTCTATATCCAAACATCCTTTTGTTCCAACAACGTATAATGAGGCTTTAAAATACTTTTTTGCTATTTTTGCTATCACAGAAGAGTCTAAACCGCCTGAGAATGCAATAGCTACATTTTTCTCATTTATACAATTTTTTACAGATTTTATCAATAATTCTTTTAGCTTTTCTGAAAGCATAAACATTTTAAGTTTTATACAGATATATTACTATTAAAGAAAAACTTACATTCAAAAATATAACGCCGTTATATTTGGTGGGTAAAAATGAACGTACCCAACATATTAATTAATAAAGTAAAGGAACTAGCCATATCTCGATTTCCTACCAAACAAAATATATTTTCAACTATGCAAACGTTTTTAAATAACAAGTTTAAAGATATTTATGTCCTTAAATATTATCTTTAGTGGTGTCATATGGCAAGTATTCATTTGTGGGATTTCCCAGAAGAGAGTATTTTTGTGTGCCTTAAAGATGATTTTCGCAAACGATTTTTTAATGAACTGACGGACAAAATAGGTGGTCAACGAGAACTTGCCAGAAGAACGGATATGTTTTGGGGGACAATGTGGAAAATGATACATGGTAAAAGGTACCGAAATAAAAACAAAAGAAACGAAGCGGTTCGACTTAGATTGTCCTTTTTAAAGAAAGTTTGTTCGATCTATTCTGAAGTGTTTAATATCAATGAAACAGACGTTATGAAAAGGGTAGAAAAAAATATTTTTTCTTATAGCGCACACTCTGGAACTGAGGTATTTAATCCAATTTTGCCGATTAAGCAAAGCCCTAAAATTTTTAGGATAATAGGTCATATGATGGCAGATGGGACATGGATAGCTGGGTGTGGACCTAAATATATTAATTCTGATTCTGAATTAAGAAAGTGTTTTATTAGAGACCTAAAGGAAGTTTTCGGAAATGCTGAAATAAAAGAGGTTTTCTATAAAGGACGAACACCTATAGTAACATTCCCATCGGCTATCGTTTATGTTTTAAATCGTGTTTATGGAACTAAATTTTCTGGTATAGTTGGTCTGCCTCGATTTGTAGACAAATTAACGAAAAAAGAAAAAGCATGTTTTTTTCAGGCCATATTTGATGATGAAGGATACATTGGCGACTCGAACATTCAGGTTTGTTCTCTGGACAAAGAATTGCTTTTGGGGATGAAAGCACTTCTTTTAAAAGATTTTAATATCGAAACTTCGTCCATTTCTCATTACATAGACTACAAAAGAGTCGATGGTTCT
>CAZZIA010000044.1:0-4579 GCA_964654075.1 uncultured archaeon
TTTTTTTCTTCTCAATTTCTGCAATAACAAAATATGGGCATCTTCCAAATACATTGCTGACATTACTATCGAGACCTTTTCCTGTCGAGCTTATAGCTACTTTCATTTTATTACCTCCTATAATTTATTTTCTTATTAGCATAGTATTGCATTTTGGACATTTTAGAGATGCGCAAGGAGTTCCTCTTTCATGTCTAACTTTATAACTACATTTAGGACATATACAATAACCCTTAGGGCCTAGGCCCCTTGCTTCTTTGATTTCTCCCTTAAATTTTCCTCTTCTCTGCCATCCAAATCCTCCTCCGAATCCCATTGGTGGCTTATAGAAACCTGTTGAAACTTCGTGACTTTTTATTTGAATTGCAACATACATAAGATTTTCAATATTCTCAATCAATTTTTCCCTTAGATTATTTGATATTTTTGTTGCTTCTTCAACACTCAATTTGTTTGGTAAATCTATTTCCAGATCTGTTGTTATTACTGACCCTTTTTTTTGGGTTTTCAAATCTGAAATTTCTATCCTTTGTTCTTTTACTATCTCTTTAATTTTATTTTCTATCATTTCTCCCGCAGAAACATCAAGTAAGGAATCTGTTGCATTTTTCCCTAAGGAGAACGATTGTTTGATTATATACACGCCAATTAAAAGAGCCAATAAAGGATCTGCATAAATCCAATATTTATTCAAGATTAATCCAAATAATACTGCAACTGATGTATAAACATCAACTCTGGAATGAAAACCATCTGAAAGCAGGCTCACTGAATTCTCTTTTTTCCCAAAATGAATTTTAATTCTCGACATAATTTCATTGATTAAAGCTGAAAATATCATTATTCCTAATGCAAGATAACTAATCTCAACTTTTCCTGGATTAAGAAAACCTTTGTATGCTTCGTAAATAATTCCTGCTCCCGTTCCAAGTAAAATTAAGGTTATAATCAACCCTGCAAAAACTTCAAATTTATAATGTCCGTATGGGTGCTCTTTATCGCTTGGTTTTTTTGCCTTTTTTATTCCAAACAGCCCTATACTTGAAGACAAAATATCCATGCCAGAATGCAGGCCTTCGGATAAAATAGCCGCAGAGTTTACTACAATACCAACTGTAATTTTACTTGCTGCTAAAACTAAATTTACAAATACTGATATTCCAGCTATTTTTTCTTTCATATTTTATTTCCTTATTTTTTATGCTGCTCTTGTCATAAGAGTCCCGCATTTTGGACATTTTTGTTGGTAGCATGGGACTCCTCTTTGATGTAGTGCTTTATATCCGCATTTGGGACAAACACATTCTCCTGCTGGACCTAAAGCAAAACCTCCCATGCGACCTCTTCCACCTAGTCCTCTGCGTATTCCATTTGACATTTTCTTACCTATTATTTTTAATTTACTTTTGTTTTTTCAATTCTTCTATTCTTTTTCTTATTTCTTCAAGTTCTTGTTTCAATGTTTCTTGCTCTTGTTCAATTGCTTTTGTTTCATCTCCCAACATTTGCATTTCTTGCTCTTTTGTTGGTTGATATGTCTGTGGTTGCATTTGCACAGGTTCCCAAACTTGGCTTGGTTGTATTGACGTTACTGGAGCAACTCCCCATCGTCTCCAGCCGAAACCTCTACCAAATCCACGACCTCTACCAAAACCTCTTCCGAAGCTACGACCAAATCCAAAACCTGGATTCATAAATCCTGGTGCAGGATAGCCTACACAATATCCCATTCCTCTTCCTGTTCTTGGTCCATATCCCATAGGACCTGTTTCATCTCCTCTTGGCATTTTATCTACCTCCTGCCTTTCGGCAATTTATTTAGTTTAATCGCCCCTTATCATCAAGGAGCCACATTTATTACATTTCATTTGAGAGCATGGAAGACCTGCAACTTTAGGTTGTTGATTTCTGCAAACCGGACAAACACAAAATGTTGGCGGTCCGCCTGCTCTTCTTCCAAACCCTCTTCCTGTTCTTGCAATTGGCATTTTATAGTTACCTCCTTCTACTCTGATTGCTTTACCATTAACTAAAGCGTCAGCAATTTTTTTCTTTGCTGAATTCAAGATTCTTTGAAAAGTTCCTCTTGAAATTTTCATTTTCTTAGCACATTGCTCTTGCTCTAGACTTTCCAAATCATTCAACCTTATTGCTTCTAGTTCTTCTACTTTAAGCACGACCTCATCTAAAGTTGATAGAGGAATTCCTCTTGGTTTAAAATAATCAATCCATGGTGGTCCTCTAACAAATCTTGGTTTTATCGGTCTTACCATAATGAGCATATGCACATAATACTATTTAAATCTTTCGCTTTTAGTTCCATTCCTATTAATAAATTTGAGAAAATCTAGGAGAGCAAAATAAGAAAGCTTTTACCTATAAACCCATTTATTTAGCAACAATAAGTTAACAGAACCGGAGTGCACTAACTTCATATAGTACCTAAACACTCGCTACTCCCAAAAACAAGCAATTAAAAAGATACTTGAAAGTGGTCGTAACCTTTAAATACTCTTGGAAGGAATAGATTTTTACTGAACGGTGAGTTTATGTTATACACTAGATAGTTCATTTGTTTGCGGACTAGGCGACTAGATGATGCTTTTTCTATGAACTCACCATTGAATTGATTAAATCCACTATCAAGTGGTATTTGTGCACATCCCGATATACTTCAGGGTGGAAGGGTTGATGTGACGATGAAATTGTGAACACCTATTGATCGTAAGAGATGAAAAATTTGATGGTCATGTGAGTCACTTAAGATTATGAAACCAGTAGAGGCAAGAGAAAGGGTCTGAGCGCCATACCATTTGGTGGATAGCTTGGCTTTCGAGACTGATGAAGGTCCTAGCAAGCTGGGATAAGCTTGGGCGAGGCGCAAGCATCAATTCAAGACAGATAAAAATAAATATTGGTTAGAACAATAAATAAACTCTATGATATTCAAGGAGAGCAGAGTTTTCCTTTCTAATATCTTCAAATTAGATGTGCGAAAAAGATTGGAAAACATGAATCTAACTCAAAGAAATTTAAGTAATATTGTGAAAGTATCTCCATCTACTCTTTGCTATTATTTGAATGGAGAGTGTAGTATTCCATTAAGCATCTATGCAAAAATTCTGAATTTTCTTGGACTTCCAGATAAATATACAAACGGAATAAAAACATATGAACAAATAAGAAAAGAAGTTGGTATAAGAAATAAAGGAAAGATACCAGTAACCGCATTCAAATCTGGTATTTCATGGACAATAGAATATGCTAAAAAAGGTGGAAAAGCAAGCGCAGGTAAAAGAAGCAAAGAAGAGGAAAGAAAGGTTGGTAAAATTTTGGGTTCAAAAATGTTTAGTGAAAAAAGAGGTATTTTCAACCCAGAAATTCAGAGTAAGTTAAAGGAGATTGGAAGAAATGGAGGTTATAAAAGTGGTCCTAGGGTTGTTGAAAGAAGATTAGGCATTTTTTCTCCAAAATATTATAAATTTGATGAATACGGTTGTCAGTCATACGCTGAACGCAAGGTTTACGACTTTTTAACAAAAAATGGGATCAAAGTAATTTCTGTGAATAAAGAATCAAAATTATGGTTGAAATATACTGATGAAAACATGAGAAAACATTATTTGCGGTTTGATTTTTATTTACCAGAAAAAAATATTTTTATAGAAGTTTGTGGCCGTGTACTAAATAATCCCTTTTACAATAAAAGAAGGACAGTTTCCATTGCGATTAAACATTATCCTAATATAAAATTGATTCTCATTGTCAGCGATAAATTTTTAGCAAAAAAACATTTTGGCAATATTCTTAACAAAAAACAAATTTTGAATTTAATAGAAATAAAAAACATGAATAAATTAATTTCTGCTTTGAATTAATTGTAAAGCCATAGAACCCAAGATTACCTAATGCGACTTCGTGTGGCCTTCGGGTCACGTTCCCGCAAGGGATCAGGAACCCACTGAATTGAAGCATCTAAGTAAGTGGAGGAAAAGAAAACAATAGTGATTCCGTTAGTAAAGGCGATCGAAAGCGGAAAAGAGCAAACCGAATCAATGCAGAAATGCAAAGAGATGTGGAGTAGGGTTTGGGCACAGCTTAACTGGTTGATCCGAAGTTGCCTGGAAAGGCATACCATAGATTGTGATAGTCAAGTAGGAGTAGACCAGAAAGTTGATTCCAGACTTCAAGAGTACTGTTCCTTGGATATGGAGCAGGAAGACGGGAGGCATCAACTTCCAACTCTAAATATCTCGGAAGTCCGATAGAGAAAAAAGTAAGGTGACTGAACGCTGAAAAGTATTCTTCATCGAAGATGAAAAGATCTTGAAACCAAATGGTTATAGTCATCCATGGCCTGAAAGGTTCTTCCACAAAAGAAAACTGCGTGAGCAGTGTGTATGAGTGGGAGATTACAGGGTTATGGAGTTCGTTTCGAAACACGAGGCAGGGAGTTTGTGTTCGTGGCAAGGATAAGCTGTTAAGCAGCGCATCCGCAGCGAAAGCGAGAAGCCCGTAGCTGCGCAAGCAGCGTGGGGCCTTGTTTGAAAGAGCAAGCAGTCACGGGTACAGTACCCGA
>CAZZIA010000045.1:0-4510 GCA_964654075.1 uncultured archaeon
GGTGGCTTATGTAAATGGGACACAGAAAGTTATCCTGGAGATATAAAGTTAATGATGTTTAGATGTGGTACTACTACACCATATCCACCAAGAAACTGGAGTGCTAGTGGTGATGGTATATATCATATATATCAGTGCGAATGTCATGATGAAGATTCGGGAATCAAAACAGAAGATATTGAATGTGAAAGTGATTGTGGTACTATAAACAGCAGACCAACATTAGTAGGAGGTTGTGAGTGTTATGGTCCTAATGGAGAAAAAACAAAGGATATCGATTGTGGTGATAACTGTGGCGAGGCTATAAAGGTCTATAAATATGGAAGTTGGTATTTAACAATTGGTTTTGATTATGAATTTAACTATGATGCAAATGTTTCACTACCAGTAGAAGTTATGCAGCAAGATATATTCGAGGAAAGGCTTTTAAACAAGGAAATTCGTTTAGAGTCAAAAGAATCACAGTATACAGGAGGTCCTATAATGGTAAGTTTATGGACACAAAAGCAGCCTTTAAGAAGCGGTGAAGAATCTTACGGAAGAATATCATTCATAAATAAAGGTCAAGGAACTGTAAGTGATGCTGAGCTTACTCTTTACATTCCAGCTACTATTGTTAGTGGCATTTCATTAACTAATCCAAGTTATGTGAGTTCAAGTAAACTAAAAGAAGAATGTAAAAACTTCGGCTCACCTTTATCTAGTTATAAAACAGTAAATTGTAAGTTAAAAGGCAGTTTAGCAAATGAAGAATACGCAACATTAATGTTTTCTTTTAACTATACTATTAAAGACCCAAATATTGATGCAAAATCATTAATTTTCATCGGCGATGTAAACTATAACTATACAACATCAAAATCAATGGATTTTGAGATAATGAAAACACCACTTGCACAATAAAACCTTTATATTTGTAAATCCTAAATAATTTCAAGGGATTAAATGAAATATCAATATTTAGTTGCACTTGCGCTTATTTTTGTTATAGCTGTTTCTGGATGCGTTGAAGGAATGCCAGACGTATTAAAGCAGATGATGGGGCAGAAAACAGAGGGAGAGGTCAAAGAAGCTCCAGCTGACATAATTACAGTTCAAAACACAAATATAATCCCAACACCACCAATATATGCAGATGGTGAATTTACAGTTTCTTTTGAAGTTTTTAATCAGGATGAAACTAAAGAAGTAGAAAATGTTGGAATATCTTTATATGATTATGGAATGTGCGCACCACAAAAAGACCAATTTAGTCCATCTGGCTGGACAGAAGTATCAGGAGCCTATAGTTACTCATTTGGATCCTTTGTTCCTCAACAAACAGAATTCGCTGAATTTAAGTTTGAGGCACCCTCAAACACACAAATTGGAGGTATGGAAGCAGAATGTCCAATAAGATATAAAGTTAACTATGATTTCAATGCAATTTCTCAGACAGATATTCAAGTTATCTCTGAAGATAAACTTAAGGCGCTTCAGCGAGCAGGTCAAAGCCCAAGTTTTACTCCAACCCAATCAATTGGTAGAGGGCCAATAAAAATTTATTTTGATTTTGGTGCGCCATTGCCAATAAGAGAAAATTCAATACTTCCTGTATTTATATGGATAGAAGATAAGGGGTCTGGTATATTTGGAGATATAAAAGAAAAGGATGACGATCAAATATGGTTAAAAGTACCTAAAGATTTGGTACCAGACGATTTTGATGGCTGTAATGGTAAGTTTGACAAAACACCGATTGTTATTGATGAAACCATTAATCCGGAATATAAAAATTATAATGTTTACAAGCTTGCATCTGAAGCTAATATCCCAATGGTAAAAAAGAAGTCCCCACAGCTTAGATGCTCATTTAAGCCAACTCTTGTGACAGATGAAAAAACATATTACATTTCAGCTAACATGAGTTATTCTTACGCTTTATATGAAGATTTGTCTGTTGCAATAAAGCCAACCTTAGTTAAATAAAGCTTAAATTTGCCTTTCTGAATCAAAGTAAACGTTATAGCCCTTATTTTATCCAATCATTATATTCTATTGCCAGAGCTAATGAGATTTGATATGGGGAAAGCTTCATAGAAAGCTTTAAATATTCATTTAGTGAATTATTCAGTAAGTGAATAGAATGAAATTTATTGACAGGAAAACTGAAATTAAGTTCACAAAAGAATCTATTGAGCTATCAAAAAACAAGTTATTCACATTTTCCATATATGGCTTAAGAAGAGTTGGGAAAACAAGATTAATCTTGGAAATACTTAAAGAGAGCGACTTGTATTTTTTTGTAAATAAAAATAAGAGAAGCGAGAGTTTACTTAAAGAATATGAAGAAACTTTGAAAAATAAAAAAATTCTGACAGAGCTAGAATCACTGAAAAGTTGGGATGAATTCTTTAAGATTATATTTGAACGTTTTAAAGGAATTATAGCTTTTGATGAATTTCAAAATTTTGTTTATGTCGATAAGTCTGTATATGGGTCCTTACAAAAATATGTTGACCTAAATGAACATAAAAAGGATATTCTTTTTGTATTTTCCGGCTCAATTGTAGGTTTAATTAAAAAATTATTTTCAGATGCAAAGGAACCATTATACGGAAGGATAAAGAGAAATCTGATTTTAAAACCACTTTCTTTTGTTAACATAATGAAAATGTGTCATGAACTGGATATACATAGCATTGAAGAAATTATCAAGTTATATGCGATATTTGGCGGTTTCCCAAAATATTATGTAAGCATGGAAGACGAGCGCCTTAATGGAGAAAACCTCGAAAAAATAGTTTCAAGATTCTTTTTTGTTGAAAATGCTATTTTGGAAGATGAGGTAAGTCAAATACTTTCTCTTGAGTTCGGCAAGAGATCTGGTTTATATTATGATATTCTTACAGCAATAGCTAATGGAAATACTAGAATTAGTGAAGTAGCCTCTTTTTTAAGAAAAAAGGAAACTACATTAACACGGCAAATAAATGAATTAATTAATTATTTTGAGCTAGTTGGAGTTGAACAATCTATTGTAAATAGAAAAAAATTATTGTTTATTAGGCACCCATTAATGAATTTCTGGTTCAAGTTTTTCTATAAAAATCTATCAAGCTATAAAAGAAGGGAAAAATGGTTAATTGAAAAAATAAAAAAAGAAATCAATGCCTATATTGGCAGACAATTCGAAAACATTTGCAAAGAAGCCTTGATTAAAGTATCCTATTTTGATTTTCAAAGAATTGGTAAATGGTGGGGCCATTACAGGGAAAACAATATCAGAAAGGAAGTTGAAATTGACCTAGTTGCGCTAAACGAAAAAACCAAAGAAATTTTATTTTGTGAATGCAAATGGAAGGACAAGGTAAATGCAGAAAAAGTTTTAGAAGAATTAAAGGAAAAGGCAAAGTATGTGAACTGGAAAAGCAAAAAGCAATATTATGCAATATTTGCAAAAAGCTTTAGTAAAAGAGCAGATTGCTATTGCTTTGATCTAAAAGATTTAGAAAAGGAGTTTAAATAACATTTAAATTTGTCTTCTTGCAATTATTTTCATGCGAAAAACCCTTTTAGAAAAAGCGTTTATGGAAAAATTATTCTTAATATTAATTCTAGCTGTAATATTTGTTTCTGGATGCGTTGAAGGAACTGCGCTTGAGCAGGTATTTGGCAAGAAGCAGGTTGAGGTTCCTTATTATGGTTTGGCTGAAACTACAAACCAAGATATAGTTATAAGAGCAGAAGCTGTGCCAACTGAGGTTAAGACAGGAAGAAATATGACAATTTATTTTGACCTAGAAAATCCACAGTTATTTGATCTTGAAAATTTTAATTTAACTGTTTATGATACTTGCTTATTTCCTCAAACAAATTGTAATTGGGACAAGGAGCCAACCGATACAATAGAAGCAAACAAGACAAAAAGATTTAAATATACTTGCGAGCTGCCAGATATCGATTTTGAGCAGGATTGCAAAATAAAATTTAAAGTTGAATATAAAGCAAAATTCATGCTATCTCAAGCAATTGCTGTTTTGCAACAAACAGAATATTACACAAAGCAGCAGCAAGGAACTCTTGGTCAAATAGCAATTAGCTCAAGCTCTACTTCTAACCCATTGCAAATTTCTTTAAGCTTTTCTGATGAGCAGCCATTTTTGGAAGGCGAGAAATATCATATGTACATAGATTATGCAAATATTGGAAACGGGTTTTTAGAAGAAGGTAAAGTAAATAAAGAAGATATTACAATAGGAGTGCCAAAGAATTTAGAACCTATAACTGTTGATGGCAAAGTATGTAGCGAGGTATATATTTGGAATGAAAATGATAGAAAATTGGTTTTAGATAGAGAATTAAAATTCATAAGAAATAAAGCCCCAAAATCAACCTGTAGCTTTACTGTAGAGGCAGGCCAGCCGATAGATTTAAAAAGCTTAACCCTAACCGCAACATATAAATATATGCTTGATAATTCTATAATAGTAAAAGTAAGTCCGAGGTGAATGATTTTGAATAAAATTCC
>CAZZIA010000046.1:0-4501 GCA_964654075.1 uncultured archaeon
CTCAAATTAAAATCTCCATACAAACAGGAATTCTCATCACATAATCTTATAAAATAATCAAACTTAATTTCATCCTCATATCTATCATAAAAGAAACTTGATATAATTTTATCAGAAGCTTTCAGATCTTTAGCTAGTTTAAATTTAAAGCCCCTGTCCAAAACACAGATAGGATGTTCTTCTGTAACTTTAATTGAACTTCCGTCAGCCAAAGACAATTTAAGCATTTTTTCATTTGGCCCTAACTTTCTCCTACTAATAAGCGTGAACGGAAGTTCTCTTTTAGATTTTCCATTCAAGGAAAAGCAACAGATATTATTATTTAAAGAAATTTCTACATGACCATTATTTGCGAGTGGTTTGCAATCATCAAACAGTTTTGAGATTGGAACATCAACAGTCTTTCCATTTTTTGTTATTTTTACAAGCTCATCTCCAGCTAAACATCTTGTTCCGAGTCCAAGTTGCTCCATTTTTTTAATTATTGATGCCTGTGAGTATCGAGGAGGTGGTGAGGTTTCTTTGCTTAGCATATCTAGCTTTTTTGTTTTTAGCTTGTCATCTTTTTTCAGCTCTGGAAATATAACTTCATCAAACTTGGCGTATGGACTGTAAAATTCCATCCATCCCTTTTCTATTGTGTGGCGGCCTGTTGTTAGGAATTTATAACCATTAACAAGAATTATAATTTGCATACTCTCTCTAACAGCTTCCTTTGCAAAAACTGAGAAGAATCTCCTGCATATTAAATCATAAATTTTTTGCTCTGGACCAGATAATTTCTTTTTAGGAGGCTCAACTGTAGGATGTATTGACTCATGCGCAGGATCTATTCGTTTTCCTTCTGTTGGCTTTAATTCTGGTAAAGCAAATAATTTTTTGCAAAGAGGTGCATATTTCTTGATCTTTGATAGTGCAGCTAAAATTTCTTTATAATTAATTTGCGGAGGCAGCTTTTCGCTTGATGTCCTAGGATAACTTATTGCAGCCCCTGTATACAAGCTCTGAGCAATATTCAAAGTCTGCCTTGGGGAATAACCAAATAACCTATATGCTTCAGTTTGCAAACTTGTTACATTAAATGGAACTGGTGGGCTTTGTTTATATCTCTTTTTTACAACATCAGAAACAATTGCAGGCTTGCCTTTGCAAGAAGAAAATATTTTTTCCGCTGTGCTTTTGTCCCATATCTTATCCTTTTCGTATAGCGCAACAACTTCCTTTCCATTTATTAGCAATAGCAATTCAAGTTGCCAAAATGGTTTTGGGACAAATTTTGCAATTTCTTTTTCTTTTTCTGCCAACAAAACTAGTGTTGGTCCTTGCACCCGTCCTGCTGTTAATAAAGAAAATCTCTTTGATTCTTTTTTTATTGCAAGTGTTAGCGCCCTTGAAGCATTTATGCCATAATAGTAATCTAAAAAATGTCTAGCGAGACCTGCTTCAATGTTCTCAAAATCAAGATGCGGCATCATATGCTCATAAGAGTAAATTAAATCTGGCTTTGCTAAAGTGGAAAATTTCATCCTTTTAGCATCGCTTGCATTGCAAATAAATTTTAAAATGTTCCAGGCAATTAGAGAGCCTTCATTGTCATAGTCGCATGCAGAAATATATTCACTTCCGGCCTTTGCTATTTCTTCTATTGTCTTATAGTATTTTTCAGAAAATTGTGATATCTTTCTTGCCCTAAAACTTGGGACCCACTCTAAATTAAAAACAGGATAATCCCATCCACTGCCCTTTTGCTTTAAATTAAATAAATGACCGACAGCAGCGACAGCTATGTGTTTTTTTCCATTTCGCAAGAACTCATAATAATCAACATCGTATTTACTTGTCTTTTTCTTCAAACCTTTTTCAGCTAGCGCTTGCGCAATTCTTGCACACGCATCCGGCTTTTCTGCCAATATTATTATAGTCATCTTATCACTGAAATTGAGAATTAATATATTATATAGGCAATATTTAAATAGCTTTGGAATTAAGGTATTTTCTTAAATCCTGTATATGGCCAAAGTACTTTTGGTATTAAAATAGAGCCATCCTTTTGCTGATATTGCTCTAGAATTACGAGTATTGTCCTTGAAGTTGCAATGGCTGTATTGTTTAAAGTGTGTACGAAACCTGTCGGAGGTGCCCCCGGCTTTTCTCTGTATTTTATATTCAGCCTTCTTGCCTGATATTCTGTGCAATTGGAATTTGAACCAACCTCCCTGAATTTATCATCAGCCATCCATATTTCTATATCATATTTTTTTGCTGCGATGATTCCGATATCTCCGGTGCAAACATTCGCAACCCGATAATATAATCCTAAAGCTTGATAAAGCTCTTCTGCATTCCTTTGCAACTCCTCGTGCAATTTCCAAGATTGCTCCGGTAAGCAGAAAATAAACTGCTCAATTTTGTTAAATTGATGCACCCTAAATAAACCTTTTGTATATTTCCCGTGCGCGCCGACCTCCCTTCTAAAGCAAGGACTTACGCCCACAAGCTTTATTGGCAGATTCTTTTTATCAATAACCTCATCCATAAACATAGCTGCCATAGCATGCTCAGAAGTTGCAATTAAATATAAATCATCATTTTCTATTTTATACATCACATTTTCAAAATCCTGTAGATCAACAACACCTTCGTAAGGCCTTCTATGCAGCATAAGAGGTGGTTCTATTAATGTGTAACCTTTTTTTATCATAAAATCTATTGTAAATCTTAATATTGCCTGGTCTAGCAAAGCTAGCTTATCTTTCAAATAATAAAAGCCGTGGCCAGAAACCTTTGCAGCCCTTTCTGTATCAATCAGCCCTAGGTTTTCAGCAAGCTCTAAATGATTTTTAGGCTTAAAATCAAACTTTGGCTTTTTGCCCCATTCCTTTATCTCAACATTTTCATTTTCATCCTTTCCTATTGGAACAGACTCGTGTAAAATGTTCGGAAGTCTCATCAAAATCCATTTACATCTGTCCTGCAGCTTTTGTATTTCAACATCATTTTCTTTTATTTTGCCTGGAATTTTGGCTGCCTCTTTAAGCTTTTCTGCAGCACCCTTACCAGCTTTTTTTAGCTCTGCAATTTCCTGTGACAACAAATTCCTTTTATGTTTCAATTTGTCGTTTTCTATAACTAATTTCCTCCATTGCTTGTCTTTCTCTATAATTTCATCTAGCCAGCCAAGTTTTTCTTTGTCGCCTCTTTTCTTTAAATTTTCCCTTACAATTTCTGGCGTTTCCCTAATTAGCTTTATGTCAAGCATAGCATTACCTTGTTATTTGAAATCCTCTAACCATCTCATACAATTCTTTAGCTGCTTTATTTTTCTCAAAATACTCTCTGGCTGGCTTTATTAATTTATTTAATTCGGTGGCAATTGCTAATTTTAAATCTGCTGGGTGTAGCTTTCCGCTTCTATAAAAATTGCACAGTTCATCATAACTTTGTATTTCTAGATTCCCACCGTATTTGGCTGGTCTTTCTATCAATATTGTATCAGTTTCTTTGAAAATTATATATTTAGCGTAATCAAACAAAGGATTGCCTTCTATTATTTTTGGCGGGCAATAGGCTGAATTTATTTTATTTTTCAATTCCTCAAAAGTTTCATGCATGTATATGCAAGTTTTGGGCTGGGATTTTGACATTTTAGAAGCCAGCAAAGTTTCTTCTTTTGTGCCTCTGACTTGCAGACCTTGCAGCCCAAGAATAATGTGATGATGAACTGCAACTGGTTTTTTCCATTTAAATTTTGGTGCAATTTCCCTTGCTAAAACATGAGCTCTTCTTTGGTCCATCCCTAGCTGGCAGATATCTATATCCATATGAAAAATATCAGTTACCTGCATCGGAGGATAAAAAATCTGAGCTATATACTGGGCCTCACCAGCTTTTCTACCCATTATTGTTGTTGCTCTTAAAGCTCTGTTAATTGTTATTTCCTTTGAAACCCTAAGAACTTTATCCCAATAATCTATATCGCCCATTATATCGCTTGCCCAAACCACTTTAACTTTCCTAATGTCTATGCCGCATGCTTTCCAAACTTCTATAAAATAATTACCAGCTTTTTTTATGTTTTCTAAATTTCCACCTAGCTTGTTATTGATAAATGCAAAATAATCAGCCAAATAAAGCTGAAATTTTATTCCAGCCTTTAGCATATTTTTTAGATTAGTTGCCCTAAGCAAACCGAAATGTATTGGTGCAATTCCACTTGGCTCAAATCCATCATATGCTAGCGGATTAGCATTGGTTTCGAATAAGTTTTTTAGCTCTTGCTCTGTTAAAATCTCTTCTGCAAAATCCTTTATCAAATCCATCTTTGTTTCTACATCCATAACTAAAGATTTATTTAAAAGACTACATAAAGGTTTTGTGTAAACTACTTCCAGCTAACGCAAGGAGCTTTCCATAGTTGATAATTATGTTGCACAGCAACTTCCATACTAACATCATCGGAAAAAACAGGTTGGTTTACAGCAACCCTGTTGATAGAAGACTG
>CAZZIA010000047.1:0-4459 GCA_964654075.1 uncultured archaeon
TTCTTTTTTGGTACTGCTGCTGGTACTGCTGCTGGTACTGCTGCTGGTACTGCTGGCGACACTGGTCGCCATTTAAAGAAGCTATTAATCGGTATATCTTCTCCACAAAATGGACATCTGCTATTATTTCTAAAATAGTAAAATTCTTTTTCGCATTTGGGACATTCAACTATCATTTCATACTCTTCTTCAACCATCTTCACTACCCAATTTTAATTATACCTTAAGATATATTAATTTATGTTTATGGAAAAGATTTTAAAGACATTTTCATATCATTAACAATCTGTTCATTTAAGAGCTTGTTTAAATTCGCTTTCTAGTTTCGGAAACAGCTCTTGTAAAAATTTTATTGCTTGTTGACATTCGCGAGCAGTAATCAGTAAACCGCCATACATAGTTTCATGGCGAATCTTGCGATAGCGATCGAATGTGGCGAGCTCATGACCTGTAAGATTAAAGAACTCTTTCAGGAATGCAATTATCGCGACATGTGAATATGGCTTATAGCCGCGTAGAGCCATCAATGCTTGCCCAGCTTCACGCACACACTCATAAATATCTTCAAATACAAATGTTGCAGTGAACTCTGTTATCTACTGTTGCTTGATATAGTTAAACCGTCTTGTCGCCATATCCATAAGTGCTCGTGCAGTCTCTGGATCACGTGGCTGTGTCTTGACAAGCTGTTGCTCAAGGTACCAGCGAAATTCTCTTATCATCAACACACCTTTAGGTAACCATACAAAACTATGCCATTCACCAGGTTATTAACAAATTCCTTACTACAACGGTCGAGTTGCACCTCATGCAGCGTTATATTTCTGCTGAGCGCACGTTCGAACCGCTTCAGGTTTAGACTTAGGCTTCTGGTCGTTACAACTGCAATATCAATATCAGATTTGCTTATATCATCGCCACGTGAGAAGCTTCCGAATAGTACAATCGACTCAGGTTCAGCATACGCCTTAACAAGATATGGCACAATTTCAGAAATTGCAATCCGATAAAGATTAAACACACGTTTTACTGATATAAATTGCTCTGATTCACGTCTGGCAGTCACAATCTCAAGCGGACGTGCACGAGTTATCGATAGTAGACCATCTGCCTTTAGTTGCCGAACAATTGTAGCAACTGTAGGTGTGGAAAGGCCTATCATACGTGCAAGTTGTCTAAGATGAAACTGCCCTTCCGGAACATCTAGAAAAACCTTTAGAACTTGATATTTGTTAAATTTTTCTAACATATGTTAAATTTTTCTAACAACTCTTATATAAATTTAACGGTCAACCTCTTCTGCATTCAATTTCCTGGTTAGATATTGTCTGAATGTTGATGGTTTCCTCCTAAAAATAATATCAAAAATTCTCATTAGCCAATTTTAATTATATCCTTAGATTAATTTATGTTTAGAATATCTTTAACCTTTCTTAAAAACTCCTCAGCAAATTTGATGGCAGATCTTGCTTCATCTTCTGAAACTATGTCAATTTCATCATATGTAATTCTATTCCTTTTCTTTCTCATACTATTAAAAATGTGGATCATTCTATCTGTTATCTCTTTTCCAAACATAATATGAACAAACTTGACAGTAGCAAGGTGCTTATAAGATCCCATTGGTCTATAACCCTTAGAAAACATTAATGCTCTACCACCTTGTAACATTGCATTATAAGCTATTGCTAACACCCAATCATAATTCCCAGTTTTTATAACTTCTTTAGCAACTTTTATGTCTGCTAAACCTTTCCTGAAGCTTTTAAAAATTAGTCTTTTATCTGTTTTAATTTCTTGTATCATTTTATCTTTTAATAGCTCTTTTAAATTCATTTTCATCTCCTACTAGCATTATTATCGGATTGATTTCAATATTAATCAGCAAATGATTCTTTTCTTTGCATCTTTTTTTGAACTCCTTTTCATTCCACAATATATAGTTTATTTCTCTTCCTATTTTTCCTTCAGCATATCTTGTGAACTCGAGTATTTTATCTTCTTTTATGTCTCCTATAACTAACAGGTCTATGTCGCTTATTTCTCTTTCTTCACCTGAAGCAAAAGAGCCATATATTAAAGCATATTTAATTCGAAGTAATTTCTTTAAACTTTCTTTTATAAAATCACTTAAAATCTCAGTTTTTAAATATATTTTCTTTAGTTCATTATAAATTGGAGAATTTTTGTTAATCCTATATAATTTTAAGTTTCCTTTTTTTGATTCTATTAACAAATTCATTTTTTTTAGATTTCTTAATTCTTTCATAACATAAGGAGCTGAAACTCCAATTCTTCTTGAAATTTCTCTGATATGTAACTCTACTTGCTTAAATATTAAAAGTTCTAATATTTTTACTCTTGTTTTTGATGTGAATAGTCTTTCTAACATGTTAATATATTATAAACAATTGTATATAAATAGTTAACGGATGTTTATATTATATTAATTTATGTTTAGAAAGGATTTATTTTAATTTCTTCTCCAAATCCTTTAGATCAAATAAAAATACATTTTTTTCCTTAATTTTTCTTTTAAAGCTTTTTGCAAAAATTGCAAAACTCTCTTTTCTATTATCATTGTGCCACTGAACATATTTTGATTTTTCCTTTAGCTCACGTAGGACTTTTTCTGCGTTCACTTTGTCCTTCCACTTGCACTCAGTAAACAAGATCTCCCTGGTCTTTTCGTTTAAAGCAACTATGTCAATTTCTTTGTCTTTGTACCACCATCTACCGATTTTTTCAAAATCAAATACTTTTCTTTTTAATTTTGTTTCCCATAAAAATTCTTTACAAACATATTCAAAAACAAAGCTTACATGAGAAATGAAATCTTTTTTAATTTTTTCCAAGCCTTTGTTGACATCTTGCTCTATTATTGACTGGTTTGCTCTAACAAATCTGAACCAAAATCCGAAAAAATTATCACTAATAAAATACAGTCCTTTTTTTGATCTTTGTTTTTCTGTTATCGGTATTTCTCTCCTGATATAATCTAAATATTCCAGAGAATTCAAATATGGCATTATTCCTGTTTTGCTTTCAAATCCGCAATAATTTATTATTTTTCCCAAATTTCTATACCCCATTGCCATCGCAGAAATTATTGCCATATAAACCTTGGGGTTTCTAAATTCTTGCCTCAAAAGAAATGGCACTTCTTCTTTCAGAATAGAATTTTTATTCAATATTTTTTCTTTTATTAAACTGAATAAATTTTTGTTTTCTCTGAATTCATTTAGATAAGCTGGAACCCCCCCGCATACAGAATATATTTTTATTATTTCTTCTAAGGGTTTGTTAAAAAACTTTACAACATCTTTAAATCTCAATTGTTTCAAATGAATTTGTCCTGTTCTTCTGCCATATAAAGGTGCTCTATAAGTTAAAACCTCCTTATACATCATACTTAAACTTGAACCAGAAAGAATAAGGAATGTTTTGGAATCCTTTAAATGAAGATCAACAATCGCTTGAAATATTGAAGATAGCCCCTTTTCAGTTTCTATTAGATATGGGAACTCGTCTATGACTATGATAGCCCTTTCTTTAATGTGATTTTTTAAATACTCAAAAATTGCTTCCCAATCTTCTTTTATACTAGATAAATCGATTAGATGACTTGAAGCAACTTTAAATCTCTCAATATTTTCTCTTTTCGTTCCTGCAGTAGCTAAAAAATATATAGATTTTTTGTTTTTAATGAACTGAAGTATAAGTTCGGTCTTGCCGACTCTCCTTCTTCCATATATTGGTATAAATTCAAAACTATTTTTTTTATATCTTTCTTCTAAAGATTTAAGTTCAGCTTCTCTATTTATAAATTCAGTAATCATAATTATAATAATCATAATTACTAATATTTAAAGCTTTCGATTAAAACTTTTTAATTATACGCCAAGATATATTAATTTATGTTTGAAGGAAGATTTTGCTTAAAGATGATTTTACATCATTAACAATCTGCTCATATGGAAGTAATCTTGGAAGTAAATTAGACAAATCTCTTTCATATTCTCTTTTGCTACAAAAACTTATTTTTCTTTCTTTAATTTTTGCTAATTTCTTTTCTAGTAAATTTTTATTTATTTTTGTCTTATTTAAAATGCACCAAACATCAAAAAGGTCTCTTGCTTTTCCCCTTAAAATTAAAGCCCGAATTTTTTCTGCCAAAATTTCTTGCTCTTGCATAGCTAAAACAAAGTAATTTGGAATCTCTGGATAATTTGAGATTACTTCTTTCCATACAGGCTTAAGAATACTCCCTCCTCTTAAGCCAGAATCTATTGATATTGTATTTGCAGATATCGATTTTCCTGTATAAAGTGGACCTTTAAATCTTATTTTAATAGTAAAACTGCTTTTAAATTTTTCTTCTTTTATTATTTCATAATCTATTCCTAAAAGTGCGAAAGCATTAAGTGTTTTTGTAAACACTTTTTCAATTTTCTCTGGT
>CAZZIA010000048.1:0-4370 GCA_964654075.1 uncultured archaeon
CACCAGCACTTGAGGCAGGAATTAAGATGATTTACATACCCTGCGAAACATGGGCATATGAAAGGGAGCATAAAGGAACACCAGAAGACCTTAGATTAATAACTTTTCAGAAAATTATTAAAATTAAGAATAACTATAATAGTTTGATTTAAATTTAATTCATCTTTTCCATATTAATAAAACATTTAATAGAACAGACAGGCCAAGAAAAATATATTTTGCAAGATTAGTTACCTTTTTTGATGTTAATGTATAAATATTTTTCTAGCTAGGTTTTAAAGTTCATAATTTGTTAGTAGTGACAAAACAGAAAGGTTAATAAATAATAGTTTATTTCTTATTTGTATGAAAACACTAGAATCATATCTGAAAAGGGCTGGTTCAAAGAAAGATTTACAAAAAATTGAAGAAGATTTTAGAGGAATATACAAATCAAACCCTTTAACAAAAGATGTTTATGAATATTTTTTAAAAAAATTAAGTGCAAAACTACCATTACCACTTTTTGATACATTATACTATGTTATGCGGTTAAGGGAATTTCATCTCTTTTAGGTTATCAAGCACCACCCTTTGCGGAAAGATTAATAGTTGTTGGTTTTTCTGCTGGTGTTTGTAGTTTGGTTATTACTGGTCTATTAGACCACTGGGATTTCTCCAAAAATAAAATAAATTTTTTAGAGACATTCGGAGCAGATGTTAAGCACCATAAGGAGGTGCCTCTTGAAAAAAGAATTTCTGAAATAGATGAATTAACTGAAAAAGTTAATGATGAATATATTCCTCAAGAGCATGAAAGAAAATATTTGGCACAAGAGGTCAATCGTAAACTCACAGCATTTATTGCTGAAAAAAGTGGGGTAGAGGTACATAGTTCTGACAATGTTAGGAATTTTGGTATAGCTAAATTAATTTTTCCATTTGCTAAAGGATATTATAATTTTTTAGATGGAGAGATTGGTCTCTTCGGGAATTTGGGGGTTTTTGAACCCCATAGGATGGCACATGAATTTGCTCATAGGAAAGGATATCTCATAGAATTGGAAGCACAAGTGTTAGCATACCTCTCACTAATTAACTCTTATGATAAAGAATTAATGCAGTCTGCATACTGTGAAAGGCTTTTTAGTGATATGGATGTTGTAGCAGATTTTAATGATGATAAATTTAAAGAAACAATTGAAACATCTGCTTTGAGGGGTGAGCTAAAACAAGATTTTCAAAAAAGGATAGGTAAAGAAGGTCTTTATGAAAAAGTTGTGTCTTTTATCATGATGCCTATTTATAACCTAAGAATGAAGCTTACTGGTCAAAATGGTGTAGAAGATTATTCTCTGGGTTTTACAAACTTCTTATATACAATTGAAAATGAAATAGGAGAAAAAAATAATCTAAAAAAAATTAGAAAAGAAAATCCTATCTCTTTCTCCAGATAAGCAAAATATTCAGCAGAACAGACAGGCCCAAAAAGATATACTTTGCAAGACCTCTTGCTTTTTCTGAGCTTGAGATGTAAACTGTTCCGGTTTGGAGTTCATCTCCTATAAGGTTTAGTGGATCACAACTATATTCTAATGTTGTTTTTTCAATTGTTTCATTTGATTCAAAATCAAAATTTGAGAGCTCTTGCTCATTTTTCTCTTCCTTTGCTTCAACTGACTCAATAACCTCTATATCTTCTGTAAGCTCTTTTTCTGTTTTCTGGCCTTCCAGAAGCAGCTTTACCTTAAGCTTATAGCTGCCTGGCTTTGCATCAATAACCTTATTTTCAAGTTCAATTGTCTTGTTTCCATTGCTTTGGATTAAAACCTGCTGTGTGTTATCCTCTCTTCCACCAGAGTAGCATTTATTTCCACGGTAAACATAGCTCCATATTTTTAGCTTTGTTTCATCTTTTGCTGTAATCAAAACTTGTGTTTTAAACTCATTGTTATTTTCAACTGTTAAAGGGAAGGAGATAATTTTGTAGGAAAATTTTGAATCTGGTTTTGTTTCTGATGCTGTTTCAGTAGAAGGTTTTGCCTCTTTTGGGCAAAGGGAATCTAAATTGCCCTTAACCAAAAACTCTTTTTTTGTTTTAATGCCAAGGCCGTCAACAACAAGAAAATGCCTGCCCTCATCCAGCTTGCTATCACAATTTAGCTTTAGCTGTACAGGAATAGTTATCAGGTTTTCAGAGAACTTTTTTGTTATTGTAACTTTTGATGTCTCAGTGCTTATTTTATTTGCCTTTTGATTCTCAGCCCAGACACTTATTACATTTTTTGTTGAATCACCCTTGTAGATGTTGAGTTTTGCTTTTAATGTTTCCCCAAACTCAATTGCATTGTCTTTGTTCAAGTAAAGCTCAAGAATTTCAATTTTTGATTCCTTTGCTGGCTCCTCTCCCTTAACAACAAAAAGCATTTCAGCATAATTATCATCTTTATTTGAGTCATTGCATGCAATAAAAGCAATTCTTGATTTTATTAGAAAGGCCTTGTCCGGCTCATCTAGCTTTGGAGAAAAGCTTTTTTTGTTTGTATTTGTTGTGTTTATTGCATTTTTTACAACATTGCCAAATAAATCCTCAACCCAGTACTCTATTATGAAAGGAAAGGTCTCATTATTAAGGCTGAGATAGAAAACAGTCGGCTCATCAGAATAAAGGCTTTTCAATGTTCCAATAGTCAGGGATATATTGCATGGAATCCCAAGCGTGTTTATAACAGAGATGTTCTTGCAGTCAATATCATCATCTTTGTTAATGTCATCAACAGTTGAATTAATTATCTGGCCGCATACAAGATAGTCTCCTTCATTTTCAGGACTGAAATCTCCTGTTCCTGATATTTTATAGCTGTTTAGGTCAGCCAGCTCAAAAACCTCCTGCTTGAAAAAACCAGGGCCAGAAATATTATAAGCAACTGTTAAATTTATGTAGTCTGTTATGCCGGAAACATGGTCAAGGTTGTCTATCCTGAAAAGGCCTGTGTATGTTTTTCCTAAAAATAAACCATCATCTAAACTAACCTCTATTCTTAATCCTTCACAACTGTTATTCTCATCTGCTGCTGAAATTAAAAGAGAATCAAAAACACAAACCAACATAACTAAAAACAATATTTTTTTCATAAGTCAATTAATTTAAATGAAATTTATAAAAATAAGCAAAGAAAAAGCGAATGATTTTTGATTATCAAAGAACATTTTCAGTTTTAATGTAAGATTTATTCTTTTTTATAATTTCTTCAATATTCTTTAAATCTTCATAACTATTGATATCTGTCCCAAGCTCAGAACTACCCTTTATTAGAACAATATTTTTTCTTGTTAGCTTAGAAAGAAATTCCTCTGCTCCAGCTATTGTGAGTGTTCCACGCTTATATTGAATGAAACATTTCAATGAAGAAAGTGAAAGATGTTTAATGACAAGGTTAAGATAAAGCCGTTTTCTCTTTTCTCTTGTACTGTCAAGGGAAGCTATAATGGTTTTTATATCCTTATTTTTATTTATTTCATCTAAAAGGTTTCTGTCAAGCACAAGAATATAAGCACTCCTAATATAACCCTCTCCTAGAATTTTTAGAACATAATTGGGTTCTATTTCCGGAAATTTTCTTTTATCTTCTTCCTCTAAGCAATAGGGAAGATAAAAATCAGCTTCTCCTCTTTTAGCACAGGCCTCAATAAATTCATCAATGTGCTCTTTTTCAATCAATGGGATATCACAGGTTAAGTAGAGAATTTTCTTTGTTTCTGATGCATTACCTCCTTGAATAAAATCATCAAGAAAATTGCCCTTTTCATTTACAAATTTTATTTTTTCTTTTTCTCCTGAAAAGTTGATTTTATTTAGCTTATCTTCTACTCCCACAATATAAACATTATCAACATATTTTGATTCAAGTGCTGCTTCCACAACATACCAAATCATTTCTTTGCCATCTATATCAATAGTTGCCTTGTAATCAGTGTTCAGGTCAAGAACAGGAGTTTGTCCTGCAAGCACAACTGCATCAATGGAATTTTCTGCAAAGTATGAATTATTATCTGGATTTTTAAGTTCTCTTACTATGGCTCCCTGGTTTGGGTTTAAACTAGCTTTGTTTGTTGTTGAAGCATAAGCTCCTGTAGTAAGAAGTGTTCCAGTCAATAGTATTATAAATCCTTTTTTTACAATTTGTCCTAATTTTATTTTATCTCCCCTTATATTAAATTTTTAGTCTTATTATAAAACTTTTTATTGTTTTTTTATAATTTTCTCAATGTTTTGCAGTTCTTCATAACTATCTACGTCTATCCCAACTTGAGAAGAGCTCTTTATTGCAACAATGTTGTGTTTTATTATTCCAGAAAGAATTTTCTCTGCTTCATCTATTGTGAGTGTT
>CAZZIA010000049.1:0-4327 GCA_964654075.1 uncultured archaeon
AAACATTAAGATATTTTAATGCAAATGACCAGTTGAAAAATACCATTAATATTATTGCGATACCTCTTGTAAAATCCACTTCCCAAGCTCTTTTCATATTCAAATCTATATATCATTCTTATTCAAAAAGTTAAATCTTTATTAAATATGTTTATAATTAAACAAAATAATCTTAAGTGAGATGTTTTTAAATACTTTCCTTTTAATTTATTTATAACCTGGGGATGTGGTTGTTTAGCAACAAAAAACTGGGGGTGAACAAATGTTTAAAATTGTGATATCTGATCCAAAAACACGAAGAGCTTGGCAGATAGAAAAAGAGGTACCTTCTTTAATTAGTCTAAAAATAAGAGACAACTTTGACGGCTCAGTTTTAGGGCTAAATGGTTTTACTTTACAGATAACCGGTGGTTCTGATAAAGACGGCTTTCCTTTGAGAGCTGATTTACCAGGAAGTGGAAGAAAAAAAGTATTACTATCTAGCGGGCCTGGTTATAGACCTTTAAAAAAGGGAATTCAAAGACGCAAATATATCAGAGGTAATACAATTTCTTCAGAAATAGTACAAGTAAATTGTAAAGTTGTTTCTGGAGAGGGGGACGTGGCAAAAATACTTGGAATTCCAGAAAAGGAAAAGGCAGAGGAGAAAAAAGAGGAAAAGAAGGGTGAACAAATTTAAAGAAATTGATAAAAGGCTAATACCTGAGGTAAACATAGGCACAGCTGGTCATGTTGACTGTGGGAAGTCAACCATAGTTGAGATGATGTCTGGAAAATGGCCTGCTGTGCATTCTGAAGAGCTAAAGCGAGGGATTACAATAAAGCTTGGATATGCTGACGCAACTGTTTATTTTTGCAAAAGCTGTAATGCATATTTTAATAGTGAAAGATGCCCAACCTGCTCTACGCAATGTGAGCCTAAGAGGACTTTATCATTTATAGATGCGCCTGGCCACGAGACTTTAATGGCAACTGTTCTTGCTGGGGCATGCTTGATGGATGGCGTGCTATTGGTTATAGCTGCTAATGAAAAATGTCCACAACCTCAGACAAAGGAACATTTGTTGGCGCTTGATATTGTTGGTATAAAGAACATAGTCATAGCTCAAAACAAGATTGATGTTGTAAGTGAGGAGAGGGCTTTAGAGAGCTATAGAGAGATAAAAGAGTTCATCAAAGGAACTGTTGCTGAAGATGCTCCAATAATTCCTGTTTGTGCGCAAAAAAGAATTGGGTTAGAGCATTTGCTTGCTGCAATTGAAGAGAGAATTCCAACACCCAAACGTCAGCTTACAAAACCACCAAGGATGTTGGTAGTGAGATCTTTTGATATTAATAAACCAGGGGCAAAACCCAATGATATAAAAGGGGGGGTTTTAGGCGGAGCTTTGATTGCTGGAAGCTTGAGAGTCGGAGAAGAAATCGAGATAAAACCCGGCGTAAAGCTAAAGGGGCAATGGCAGCCATTAAAAACAAGCATAGTTGGGTTGCAAAAGGCAGGCAAAAATTTAGAAAGCGTTGGTGCCGGCGGGCTATTGGGAGTGCTAACAACGCTAGATCCTAGTTTGACAAAGGCAGATTCTCTTAGTGGTTCTGTAGCAGGTAATGAGCTTCCACCAACCTGTAATGAAATTTCCATTGAGATTAATTTACTTAAAAGCATATTAGGCTCTAAAGAGCTAATAGAAAAACCACGCGTAGGTGAGCAGCTGATGCTCAATATTGGTACAGCAAGAACAATTGGAACAGTAAAAATGGCAAGAAAGAATAGGGTTGATATTGAACTTAAGCTACCTGTGTGTTGCGAGGTTGGTGAAAGAGCAGTGTTGTCAAGGAGAATAGCTGAGAGATGGAGACTGATTGGGTTTGGTAAAATAATTTAATTTGGTAAAATAATTATATATAAAGCCATGATAAAAAATAAGTATGGACTGTCAGAGATGTGGGAAAGGTTTAGCAGAATGGCAATGCTCTGTGTGTAAAAGAGTTGTATGTTCTAACTGTTTTGAGAAAGTTGATGGGGTAATTTTCTGTTTAGATTGTATTCCAAGAAAAGAAAAAGTTACTCAAACTTCTAAAGCTTTAAAATCTGCTGTTATTGGGCTATCTATAATCTTTATTGCAATGGTTATAATAAATTTCATGATAAATTTATATGCAGGAAAACCTCTAGAACACCCTGTCTTACAAGGGATTATTAGTGCAGTTAAATCAGCAGCATGGCTTATGACGATTGGTATTGGTTTTATATTATTTCTTTTGGTGCTTGCTTTGGTAGCATCTTCCTTAAGTTCAAGAAAAACAAAAAATTTATAAGTAGGCAAATACTAAGTTTTAATGATAATATGAAAAGATTACTAATAATTATATTATTACTGGCACTTCTTTTTCCAGTTGGTGTGCATGCCCAACAGTTCCAGCTAACAGTTTCAAAACCAGAAAGTATTTGGGCAGGCTTCACAGACAAGATAGAGCTTAGTATAAAAAATCTAGGCCCAGAGGATTGGTTTTCTATTTCTGTTTTAGGCACAAAGCCAGATTGGGTAACAGTTGAAAATCAAAATATTAAGATTTCTTCTGGAGAGACAGGGACATCTAAAATTTTTATAAATACAGCAAAAGATGCTAGACCTGCTACATATAGCTGGTTTATTAGTGTAACAAAACTAGGTGATGGCACAAAAATAGAAAAGGAAGTTAGGATTGATGTAAATCAAAGGACACCGCTTATAATAAAATCATTTAGCTTAAGTTGTACCAGTTGCAAAGAGTTTGTAAATGCATCAGTGGTTGTAGAAAGTATGGCTGCTCAGCCATCAAATGTAAAAGTAATTTTAAGTTTCGGTAATGTAAAAAATGAAATTCAGATTAAAAACCTAGCTTCACTTGCTACAAGGCAGGTTGGGGCTGAATTTGATTTAACTGGGTTAGATCCAGCTGATTATAAAATTGGTGCAGAGCTGCTTGATGCAGCAGGAAATGTTCTAGAAACAGGCACAAGAACATTTTCAGTTCCTATAATAGAAAATATTAAAGTTGAAAAAAATGTTTCATTTACACCTTTTGCAAGTTTTATCACATTAATTGCTAAAAATAAGGGAAATGCTGTTACAGAAGCTAAAATTAGCTCAGAAGTTAATATTAATTGGTGGGCCAGTTTTTCTGGGCCAAAGCCTGCAACTGTTGTAGGCCCAAGGTATACATGGTTAGCCACTTTAGTTCCAGGCGAAAGTTATCAAATTGAATATTCAGAGATATATTGGCCGACATTTGTCTTGATATTTGCTATAATAATAGGAGGGATTTATCTTTTTATTCAGTTTACAGCTCTTTCAATTAAAAAGCACGTGTTACAGAAATATCCAGCTGTAGCTGGAAAGGAATTTGGTATTTCCATTGAAATTAAAAATAGAGGAGATTTGGTTAAAAATGTTATCATACGTGATATAATACCTCCCATATTTTCTCTGGTATCAAAATTTGAAACCATGAAACCAGTTATAAAGAAGACTGCTCAGGGAACACAGCTGTTTTGGCGGCTTGGCCAACTTAGGAAAGGTGAAGAAAGAGTGTTACATTATAGAATTAAAAATATAGTTGAGGTAATAGGTATTATCAAGTTGCCAGGAGCAATTGTTCGTGGAATATGCAAAGAAAAGACAATAATGCATAGCTCAAACAAAGTGTCAATTCAAGGCATAAAGGAATAAATATAAATAATTCTGTTAAGTAATTTTGAATACAGTTTAGAATGTTTAAATATAAATTTATTTAATTATTAAAAATAACCCAACTTAGGTGGAATAGAAAACTCATTATTAAAAAACTACATAGACTTCATAAAATCCTAGGAAGAAGACCTGTAAAGAGAGATAATTCTAACATTTATAAGATATCAAGAAATTATTACTAAAATTGCATATAGATTCTGGTAAAATATTAAAAGAAGGTTCGTCTTACAGGCTAAGTATTTATAACGTTAAAAACATAAGAAAATTGTATAAGCTAATCTATCCAGCCAGTTTTTACTATAAAAGAAAAAAATTATCATTCGATAAACTTTTAAAACATAATAGTTAATAAATTAATACCCGTCTTAGCTCAAATTTTTTAAGTGAAAATTGACTTGGGAAAGGGCAATGGCGGAGCGTCCGGCTGTAGACGAGCACGCTTAGTGTTTGTTGCTTAGCAGGCGCTCGATAATCACCGGAAAGGACAATGTCCTCGGCAGAGGTTGGGAGTTCAAATCTCCCAGACGGGACCATTATAATCTAAATCTTTAAATACTTTAGAAAGAAATTTCAAAGTGGTTGCCGATCAAAGAGCG
>CAZZIA010000050.1:0-4271 GCA_964654075.1 uncultured archaeon
AAGGTCTGAAAAATTAAACGAAATGCGACAAGAAGAAAAAATAGAAGGATGTAATGACTGTGAAATTATGCAATTGTGTAGAGGGTGCAGGGCAGTTGCATATGCTACTTCTAATGGAAATTATTTTGCAAAAGATCCACAATGTTGGTATAAACAATAAATTTGGGGAAAAAGAAAAATACTAGAAATTGATTAACTATACCCACCGCCTACAGTAAGGATCCTTTGAAGCCTACTTCACATATGCGATGATTCTGCAATCTGTGAGAGATCCTAAAGTTTTTAGCTTCTATTTTTACCTTCACGTCGGCTTGAACTCTCACTTTTTTGTGAGGGTTTGTAATTTTGATTATTATAATATATATTTTATATGATATATATTTAATTGATTTTATTATAATAGATATATGATAATATATATATTAAGTAGAACTATAAAGGAAATATATTTTATTAAGTATGTATGAAAATATATATTATCTGATACTTAGTATAGCAGAAAATATATTAAGCTGCCTTTTCTAGCATTTTTCATTGATTTGTGGGAAAATTTTGTTTTAAATTACTTTTTATAGATATATGTTATGTCCTTTTTTGTATTGTCAAATGTTGCATCAAATGCATCCTTTGCTAAATAATATTCTGTGCGGCCGCCTGTCCTTTGACCAGCAATAAACCTTATATTTAGGGGGTTTTGGCCCATTAGAGGTGACATAATTCTGTAAAATTTTGCCCTTTGAGCATCATTTCTTAGGTCTAGACCTAGCAGAACAGCCAGATCCTCTGCTGAAACGAACTGCTCTTCCTGCAGTTTTTTCAGTATTTTTGGTATAAGATCTCGTAGTGGTTTTGCTTTTGGATGGTTTCCAAAGCATATATATATTATATAGTCTACTCCTTTTGTGGGCATGGCACTCTATTCATACATAGTTACGTTTATATATAAAGATTTGTATATATGAGAACATGGTTGTGAATTTCAAAAACAAAAGCCCTTTTTTGGTGTATTTTTGCCACGTAATCATGATAATTTAGCTGGTGTGCATATATATACGTAACATTGCAAATAAATAATGCCTTGTTTTTTAAGCGTTTTTTAAGTTCGTATATATGCATAATTTTGCATTGAAAATTATTGAAAATATTTGTAAAATATAGGGTGTTTAGTTTTATCCTTTACTTCTTTTTCACAGCAATTTCTTTGGTCTGTTTCTCCAATCTATAAAATTTTCTTTTCAAACCTTCAAAATCGTGTGCAATATCTTCTCCGTCAGGAGTTAGTTTAATATTTTTTACCCTTCCTTTTTTCTCAAAATTTACTAAACCAAGTGCTCTAAAGAGATCGAGCACCTTTACAGTATGAGAAAATGTACAATCAACAGACTTTGATACTTGAGTTGCATATTTTATCTTGTCGGATCTTAGACTTAGCAACATTTTTACAGGTTTTACATGCAAAAACAGATTTTCAAATCTATTTTTTTTATCTTCTCTGTCTTTCAAACACATTCACCCATATAATTTTAAGTATAAGGTGTTATTTAAACGTAATGTATTTATTGAATAATATATGTTGCCTTATATCTATTGTTAAATATTTCTTTTATATTATTTTTTATAGTAGCATTATTTGGATATATATTTAATAATAAATTTCTTTTAATATATATTTTATATTATACTAATTAATTTTTAGGTTATTTTGTTTTGTGAGAGTTAAAATATAACGGCGTTATATAAAATAACATTAATTTGTAACTGTAGTGAGTCAAAAAGATTTAAATTTATCAATAACAAAGATTGAACTATGGATATTCCGATAACCCCGCTAGAAAAAATTTTAAAAAAAACACGTTTGCGCGTTAGTACAAAGGCAGTAAAGGAATTCGGGACGTTATTAGAAGAAGTTATAGCAGACGTTGCAGCTGAAGCTACAGCTATTGCAAAACGGTCTGGGCGAAAAACCGTAACAAGAGCTGATATTATGGTTGCAAAAAGAAAACTGAGGTAATAATATGGCAGTTGAAGATATAATTCAGAAAATTATAGCACAAACAGGACTAAACAACGATGAGGTTCAAAAAAGAATTTTAGAAAAGCAGCAGGAGCTATCTGGTCTTATATCGCAGGAAGGTGCAGCTTATATCATTGCAAAAGAGATAGGCCTAGATCTGCTTAAAAGTGGAAGAAAACCTTTAGAAATAAAAAGTGTTGTTCCTGGAATTAAAAACTTGAATTTAATTGCAAGAATTTCAAGAACTTTCCAACCAAAACAATTTGAAAGAGAGGGGATTCATCAAGTTGCTAATATTGTCCTTCTTGACAAAACTGGAAGTATTAGACTTTCTTTATGGGACAAGCAAGTTGAGCTATTAAAAAACTTAGAAGTTGGAGCGGCAGTAGAAATTTCTGATGCATATACAAGAGAAGATTATAAGGGCGAGCCTGAAATTAGGTTGGGCAGGAGAGGTAGAATTAAACCGCTTGAACAAACCGAGCTTCCTCCTCTAGAAGAAATGCAAAGGGTTACTGAACCAAAGGAAATTTGTATTTCTAAAATGCTGGAAGGTGGCACATATGAAGTTAGAGCAGCTCTTGTGCAGGTATTTGAAACAAATCCATTTTATGAGATATGCCCAACATGTGGCGCAAGAGTAAAGGAGCCTGACTTTAAATGCAGCGAGCATGGAAGCGTAAGCCCTGCTTATGCAATGATAGTATCTGGTGTAATAGATGATGGGTCCTCAAACATAAGAGCAGTTTTCTTTAGAGATGCTGCTGAAAAGTTGATCAACCTAAAAACAGAGCAGGCAAGGCAACAGAAAGCAACTTTATTTGAGAACTTAGATATTGTTGGTAAGGAATTTATTTTTAGCGGCAAGGTAAGAAGAAATCAGATGTTTGACAGGGTCGAATTTATTGTATCAGATATTAAAGATGTTGATGTAAGGGGGAAAGCAAACGAAATTATAAATAGCTTTGGGTCAAATGTTTAAATAATAATTAATTTTGTGATGAAATGGTTAAAAAAGAGAAAAAGGAAATTGCCGACTTGCCAGGAGTTGGTGAGAAGATAGCTCAAAAGCTGAAAGCAGCTGGATATGTTGATATGATGGCAATTGCGGCTGCATCTCCTATGGAGCTAGCTGATGTAGCAGCTCTTGGAGAACAAACTGCTGCGAATATAATTAATGCTGCTCGTGAAGTTTTGGACATTGGTTTTGAAAGTGCAACAGAAGTTTTTGAAAAAAGGCAAAAAATAGGAAAAATAACAACAGGATCAAAGGCCCTTGATGCACTTCTTGGTGGAGGAGTAGAAACCCAGGCTGTAACAGAATTCCATGGCGCATTTGGTTCGGGAAAGTCGCAAATAGGATTTCAGCTTTCTGTTAATGTGCAATTGCCTGTAGAAAAAGGTGGACTAAGCGGCGGTTGTTTGTTTTTAGATGCAGAAAATACATTCCGCCCCGAGAGGATAGGACAGATGGCTAAAGCACTTGGGCTTGACCCAAAAAAGGTTCTGCAAAACATATATGTAGGAAGGTGTTACAACAGCGATCATCAAATGATTTTAGCTGAAAAGGCAGGTGAAATAATCAAAGAAAAAAATATGAAACTTCTGATAGTTGATTCGGTTACATCTTTATTTAGAGCTGATTTTCTAGGAAGAGGAACACTTGCAACCAGGCAGCAAAAGCTAAATCGCCACTTGCATACTTTGCAAAGGCTCTCAGATGTTTACAATATTGCTGTTTATATAACTAATCAGGTAATGGCAAGGCCAGACATATTATTTGGTGATCCAACTGTCCCAATCGGTGGGCACATACTGGGACATTTTAGTACAGTAAGAGGATATTTAAGAAAATCAAAGGGGGATACAAGAATTGCAAGAATAATTGATGCTCCATCCCTTCCAGAAGGAGAAGCTATATTTAGAGTTACTCCTGAAGGTATAAGAGATGTAGAAGAAAAGTGAAATAAAATCAAAATACTAAATAATTAAACTATGTCTTTTTCTGCAATTATCACAAAGTCTCCTACAGATCGCACAGCTGAAAATGGTATTAATGCACGGCCCTTTTCATCTTGAGTTAGTTGCAGTTCTGTTGCTTGTTTTGTTGGCTCAGCAACAACTATGTTCATTAGCTCCCCTGACTCTGTAATAAAAACAACATCACCAACAATGCCAAACTTCCTTCCACTTTCTTCTGAAACAATAACCTTACCTACTATGACTTTACCTCTCACTTTTTCCACAAAATCACCTG
>CAZZIA010000051.1:0-4250 GCA_964654075.1 uncultured archaeon
AATATTTAAGCAAAGAAAGGGTTCACAGAAGGCGGGCTATTTCCAGCACACCCCTATTATTTTTTTCTTCTCATGAAATTCGGATTAATAGAGATTGTGCCTTATCAGGGGATTAGGATTTGCAAAGCTTTCTAAAATTTATATAGGAAATCTCAATATTTGTTATGAACTGGAAGGAATTTTTGAAATTAAATTGGCGAAAATTATCTGTATTTTTAATTGTATTATTATTCTGTTGTATATCCATGTTTGTAATTTTTTACTCACATTTATTCATCCCCATTAATCCTGAGGAATTTAAATATTGTGAATTAAATGATGATTGTTATCTAGATATTACTTGCGAATGTATCAACAAAAACAAGATAAATTTATATAATAGCTGGTTACGGTCACGCCAGTATCTATATGAAGAAGTGCCACGTTTTTGTCCTAACGACTATTGTGTATGCAAAAATAACATATGTAAAAGACAACATGAAATACATTCTTTTGTTATAGAAGCCGCTACTTATACTGGAAATAATTTAATAATAGCTTATATTAGAAACACAGGTGAAGAAACGCTTGATTTGACGAAATTTATAGCTTTTATAGAGGATAAAGAGGTAGACATAATATCAGTAAATATAGGCAATCTAACATCTAGTGAAGTAGCTGAATTGAGTATTTCAAACTCTTCAGCTTTATATAGTGGTCCAGTATGCTATAAAGTCTTGAAATTAAGCGATGAATCTGGTTTTTCAAGTTTCAGCTCCCCATATATTATTTGTAAATAGTTTTTCATATGTTGTTTAATAAAACTGAAATTATTGAGTATTGAAAATATTTAAATACTTTCTCACCTAATTATAATTTGAAACTGCGAATTTGCACACTGAACAAACCATTTTACTCGTTTTCCAGTACACCTTTATATTTCTTTTTTACAAATAATCTTTATGACAGTTTGGTCAGGAGAAAGAATAGCAAAATTTGTAAAGCAACCGCCTGAAATAAAAATAAATCCAAATGGTGTTGATTTGAAAGTCTCAGAAGTTTGGAGAATAAATGACGATTCAAATGTAATAATAAACTTCAAACAAAGAGAAATAATACCCCCAAAAGTTTTGATTAAACTAGAAGGTGAATTTTATACTTTAGAGCGCGGGATTTATGAAATCAGAGTTGCAAATGAGATTGAAATTCCAAAGAATGTAGTTGCATTTTTTTTCCCAAGATCAACTTTAAATAGGCTTGGAATTATAAAATCACAAACAGCAGTGGGAGATTCTGGCTATAAAGGATTTGCAACTCAGACAATTTTTGTTCCAATCAAGAAAATTAAGATTCATAAAGATGAGTTTTGGATTCAACTTGTTTATATGGATTGTGAAAGTTCAAATTTATCTTATGATGGTCACTGGCAAAATGAAAAACCAAAACAATAAATACTTGAAAAGTAAATAAAATTGATTATATATGGCGCAAAAATTTTAATTTTTGCTTACCATAAAAAACAAAAAAATAAATGAGATTTTTTAGATGGCAGAGAAAGAAAGGATGCAAGCACCAACTGGGATGGCTGGATTAGTTAGATATTTTGAAGAAGAAAAATCCCTGATAAAGCTAAAGCCGGAGCATGTTATTGCAATTTGTGTTGGGCTTGTTATTTTAGAAATATTTCTTTTCATGACAGTAGCTGTTTAAAGTTTATTTATTAGTTCTGTTTAAATTTATTTATGCAAATTTACTTGGGCCCTGCAGGTTTAGGGGGAGCAAAAGATGCTGTTGAAAATTTGCAGCACTTTGCAAAGCTTGGATTGGAAGCTTGTGAAGTTGCCTTTACTTATAGTGTATATCTGAAAAAACCAGATGCTATAAGAATAGGCAAAGAAGCTAAGAAGCTTGGTATAAAGTTGAGCATACACGCTCCGTATTATATAAACCTTTCTTCTGATGATAAATCTAAAATCACAGCTAGTAAAAAAAGGATTCTAGATTCTTGTGAAAGGGCAAATTACTTGTGGGCTGAGTATGTTGTGTTTCATCCAGGCTATTATGGTAAGCAGAGCAAGGAAGAAACCTATGAAATAATTAAGCAAGGGATTTTAGACTTACAAAAAACAATTAAAGAAAAGAAATGGAAAGTAGCACTTGCTCCAGAAACTACTGGTAAGATAAATGTTTTTGGTTCTGTTGATGAGATATTGAAATTAGCAAAAGAAACAAAATGTTCTTTTTGCATAGATTTTGCTCATTTATATGCCAGACAGCAAGGAAAAGTAGATTACTCACAGCTCTTAGATAAATTTAAAAAGTTCAAATATCTTCATTGCCATTTTTCTGGCATAAATTACACCTCAAAAGGAGAAAGAAATCACCTGAATATGGATTCTCACCCACCTTTCGAACCTCTAGCAAAAGAAATTCTAAAAAGAAATTTAAATGTAACGATAATCTCTGAAAGCCCTAACACTTGGCAGGACTCGCTGAAACAAAAGAAAATTTTTGAGGGGCTCGGATATAAATTTTAAATGATTAAAATGAAAATTGCTGTCGATGGAATAATTAAAATAGGCAAGAATATAGTTCTTGTAAAAAGAGCAAATGAACCCTTTAAAAATAAATACGCACTTCCTGGAGGATTTATAAAATTTAATGAAAAAATTAGTAAAGCTGTTTCGAGGGAAATAAGAGAAGAAATAGGCCTTATTGCTAGGCCAATCAAATTAATAGGAATTTATGATAATCCAAACAGAGATCCAAGAGGTAGAGTGGTTTCAATTGCTTTTTTATGTAAGGTTTTTGGAGGAAAGTTAAAAAAAGGAAGTGATGCAAAGGACGTTGGTCTATTTAATGCAAAGGAAGTTAAAAAACTAAAGCTTGCTTTTGATCATAAGAGGATTATTAGAGATTTTTATGCTAATAAAACAGTTTGTTAAAAAATTCGGGCAACCGTATTCTAAGAAATTAGGAATTAAAATCAATAGCAAGAAAAATTCTGAGATTTGTAAATGGTTTTTAGCGTCTGTATTATATGCAAAGCCAATACAAGAAAGCTGTGCAACAAAAACATACAAGTGCTTTGAGAAGTATGGTGTGCTCTTACCAAGGAAAATTCTTAGTACTGGTTGGAATGGGCTAGTCAAAATTCTCGATGAGGGAAGCTATACAAGATATGACTTCTCAACCGCTGATAAGTTGCTTGATGTATTTGGAAATTTACAAAAGAGATATAATGGCAACTTAAATAAACTGTATTGCAATGCAAAGGGCTCTAAAGATCTTGAAATAAAATTTAAATCGCTTGGAAAAGGAATAGGAAATATAACAATTTCTATTTTTCTGAGGGAAATGCGAAACATTTGGCCAAAAGTAGACCCATCCCCAAGTCCAATTGTAAAACTAGCTATGAAAAATTTAGGAATAAAAAATCTAAAAGAATTTGCAAAGAAAATAAATTTAATAAATCTGGAAACAGCCCTGCTGAGAATAGGAAAAGATTTTTGCAAAAAGAAAAAATGTACAAGCTGCCCGCTGAAAAAAATTTGCAAGATTTATATATAGGTTTTCTTAAAATAAGCTTATGGTAACTAATCATATAGAAAAAGCATGGAAAGCTTACAGAAAAAATTTCTGGCATATACTTTGTGCTGTTTTATTATTTTTTGTCATAACTACCGGGCTTGCTTTAATAGGCTTGTTTCCACTTCTCATAAGTTTTATAGGAACATTTTCTTTAACAGCTTTGCAAAGTATAATTTCAAATACAGCACTTTTATCTTCATTGAGTTTTTCAAACTTAATTTTTGCACTAACATTTTTTATTTTAGCTTTGATTATTGGAATGTTGATAAGCGCTAGTCTTGTTAAAATGTACGCTGAGGCTTTAAAGGGTAAAACTAGCTTAAGTACATTGTTTAAAACAATAAAAAAGAAATTTCGGACAATTCTTGGAGCAAATATTCTTGTTGGGCTTATTATGCTTTGTATTTTCGGTCTGGCATTCGTTCCTTTACCTTCTATGAGCGCTACAAATGCATTTTTTATTTTACCTCTTTTTATTATTGGAACTGTAATAGCAGTTTTAATATCTCTTTTGTTTAAATTTACAAATCAGGCAATAGTTATTGATAACTGCTTAGCTATCCCAGCTATAAAGAAAAGTATTAGCGTTGCAAAGGCAAATTATATACAACTTCTTGCTCTTATAGTAATATTTGTAGCAATTTCAATTCTTGTTGGATTTATACCATATATTAATTTTA
>CAZZIA010000052.1:0-4205 GCA_964654075.1 uncultured archaeon
ATAATTCTATAATAGTAAAAGTAAGTCCGAGGTGAATGATTTTGAATAAAATTCCACTATTATTTTCTGTTTTAGGCATTATGGCTGTTTTAGCTGTTTCTGGCTGTACTATGCCTTGGGGGACAACAACAGTTGCTCCGGCTGGTTATGGATTAGTTATAAGTGATTTTTATTCTTCTCGTGATACAGTTGATGGTATGGGCAAGTCTGTATCGTTAAATTTAGAAATTGAGAATAAAGGGAGTTCAGCTATTTTAGAACAAGCTTATGTAGCTTGTTTGATGGGAAGCAATTTCCCAGGAACGACATCAGATATGATGTGGGCACGAGATTACGGGACCGACCAATATGATTGTAATAGAAAGACTGGCAGTATAGCAGCTGCAGACCCGGTAAGAAATATGCCTGGTGGAACAGAAAGAATTAGTTGGAAGATTAAATCACCATATTTAGATTATCCACTTACAAGAACAGACACATTCACGGCTAGAGTATTTTATAAGTATACAACTAAAGCTGCTACAACAATATGGGTTTATAATGAGGATGAGCTAACAGCAGCAAAGCAAAGAGGAGAAACAATACCATCAAGTTTAACTATAGAGAAGACAGTCGGCCCAGTAGATATATCATTAGAAACAATTCAACCATATGTTGTAACTAGCACAGTAGGTGAATCATATCCAATAAAAGTAACAGTATCAAACACTGGTGGAGGAACATTACATGCTCCAGTAACGCTTAGTACAGGAAATAATGCCATGCCATCTATTAGTGAAAATGAACTTAATTTAATCTCTGTAACTATTACACTTCCAAGCGGTTTAAGCTCAGATTGTATTGCTGCATTATCAGGTCTTGAACTTAGAAAAGGTGCATCAGTAACAATGCCATGTGATATAATTGTACCTGCAACTTCTGCAAAGAAATCATATCCAATAACCTTTTCAGCAACATATGGCTATTATATAGAGAGTTCAGTTTCTATTGAAGCTAGAAGCAAGAAAGGTGAAGTAATCGATAGAATAGCACCAACGATAACTGAGTTTACAGTATCACCTTCATCTATTAACATAACAAAAGAGGAAACAACACAGATAAATTTTACTTCAAATGAAGTTGGAAACTATAATGTGAAAATACTAAATACCACAGCAACTTACAAAACATATTCAGGCTCTTTGTCAGCGGATATAGAAGTAAGTCTTACATGGGATGGTAAATCTGATGCAGGAGATTATCTATCAGCAAGAAATTATGATGTAAATTTGACTGTCTCAGATATTGCTGATAATACAGCAAGTGATAAGAAAATAATTACAATACAAGTTTAATTCCCCTTTATTTTCTTGTAAATTCCTTTAGGCATTTTTGCCTATCGGTAAATATGGTAAATATCGAGTAGACAAAGATATCATTTTTGATAACTTTAGGTACTCATTTTTATATAATTGGGAAGTGGATGTTAAAGGATTAGTTATAGGCAATCTTCCTGATTTTGACAAAACAATAAAAGAAGTTAAAGGCATGTTTTAAAATCAGATAAGCTTTTTTGCCTATGCTTATAAATATTAATATCTATTTTCTTTCCCGGCGGTATTGGCACGCCATAAACCCCCGCACCTCCGGGAATGTATTGAAATTTATCTTCTCTAAATAGTTTTACCAGCTCAGCTGTTTTTTCATGGACAGCAGTTAGTTCTTCAATGGGAGTGTCAATCAGAACATTAATTTCATTATCAAATTTATTAACAAAAGTTTTCCACATCTCTTGAACATTTCCTGACCAAACTTGCTTTATTCCTAGAGCTATTGCTATTATTTCTGATAACGGAATTATATGAATATATTTTGGCCTATGGTTAGGATGGATTGGTTCTTTTAAATCTGCTAGCTCTTCTATCCTTTCATAAACACCCTTTTTAATTGGTTTACCGCAGTTTGGGCATCTCCAATTAGTTGCTGTCGCAGTTTTTAAATCAAAAAATGTTAAACAGCCGATGCACCTCGTTTTATGATATTTCCCCTCTTTCGGATTTAAACCAACATTTAATATACATTTTCTGTTTCCTTCCCTTTTTAGTGCTTTTGAAATTTCATCAAAGCTGACTTCTTTTATTTTAAATTTGTTAAATTCCCTGCCCATTTTGTTTGGCCATGGAGAGTTATGTACAATAAAATTATTTGCTATATAATTCTCGTAAACAGGAACTGTAAAATCATATACAAAATTACACGAACCATTAATTATTTCTATTTTTCTTATGGCTTCCCAAGTTATATCGCTATTTGAAAAGGTTTTGAGGCGTTGTAATTCTTCAGAGACCTTAGCTTTTTCTTCTTTGCTTAATATATCCTCAAAAAGTCTGATAAATTCTTGTACATTGCGATGCCTCAAAGAAGATTTATTTGTTTTATAATGATACTGGAGATTTCTGGGTAATTTAGAAACACTTATATTTGATTTGAACATTATTTTTCGAATTAGTTTTTTAAGTGGTAGATAATCTACAAAACTATCTTTTGGTTTTTGCTTTAGTGATTTTATGTATTTTTTTAATCGCTTAGATTTTCTAACAGAACCAAAACCAATTAATCTTTCAAAATTAACTATGTTTTCTTGACCATACAGAAACAGTTTATGTCTATACTTTTGTTTAGTCTTTTCTAATAAATTCTCATAAACTTGCGAGCTTATGCCAAATCTAAGCAAGAGGGACTGTATTTCTCTTATTAGCTCTAAACTTGAAGAACACAACTCTACGGAATGGTTTCCAACTGTTCCTTCAGCATCAAAGAAACCACGAATGAAACCTGCTATTTGATTATTTAGTAGTGTAAATATAAATCCTGGAACTCTTCTTTTTTTGGATTTAATAAAAATGTTGGGTGCTATCTTCTCAATAACATCTAGCAAATGTGCAAAATACCTAATTCTATAAGAATTGCCTTTTTTCTTTTTTATATATCCCTTTGCTTTAAAGAATTTCGAAATCAAATCAGAGTATAATTTAATGTTATTTAAATCTTTATCAGTTATAGAAAATGCCCGCGTTTTTTTCCCAAAATCTCTTCCACCGTCTCCTAACAAATAACCCAAAATCTGACATAACTTTGTGTTTGTATATTGTGGTATTTTTAAGGTGTGAGTTTCGGAGGCAATGAATTGTTTCATCGATTCTAATGGAATTTTATAGAGCTTGCTAAGCCTCCTTAAATAAACATCTTTGCACAAGGTTTTCCCGTATTCTATTCTATTAAGGCTATCTTTCTCATTTAGGCCTATAAGTTTGCCAACATGATTTTGTGTCAGATTTTTTTCTTTTCGTATCTTTCTTAACAAATTAAGACCCTTAGAATTTAACTTATAATATTTAGTTTGTTTGATCCTCGGTAGTTTGTATGGCTTGCCTTTAAAGTTTAACCTTCTAATGTTTGCAACTAGATCTGACGGCATTAATTCTGATGCAAATTTTTCTTTGATATTTCCGTCTTCTAACACAAAAAATCGATGTTCTGGCGTAGTTATAATACTATTTATTCTCGTTTTTATTTTATACATAGTATTAGGTGCAGGTCGTCTAACTTTTATACCAATTGCGGTTTTCGTCTCTAATGTAGAATTCAAGTCGTTTGAAAGCAATGTCTCTATCGTTTTACTATCTCTTATTTTTGTGAAACTTCCATTTGCTGTTAATATACGTGTATCTGGATGAACACAATGGGCATCTGAGTTGCTTAGAAAAGTTAACCTATGTAGCTCGCTTATTCTGTCTGCCATATTAGTATCAGCAGATAGCCCAAGCTCTAAAAAATATATCTTGTCTGAGTATTTTCCATAACATTCCTTTATAGAATTATATTCCTTGAAAATTGCTGTCCATGGAGTAAAAGCATGTGAAGGGCCAATTAGGCATTCTGATTCTATGCATAACTCAGCTATTTGTTCACCATTTAGCCAGATTTTTGGCCTACCTTCAGTATCAAGGTCCTTGCAATATTTTTTAAGCTTTTCTCTTAGCTCATAAACTTTTGAAAAGCTTGGAAATAATATTATGTGATGAACTCTTTTATTATCTTCGACTTCAGTTTGCAGGATAAATTTTGTTCCATTCTCATGCTCTGATATAGAATCGTTAATTGGTTTTAGCTGTTCTCTAACTAGCTTTATCCATTTTTCATTTAAAATATCTCCTGTTCCAACT
>CAZZIA010000053.1:0-4056 GCA_964654075.1 uncultured archaeon
TGCGAATTCTAGCAATTGGAGATTTTCATGGCCAATTTCCTAAGAAACTGAATAATACTTTTATCAAAGAAAATAATATTGATATTGTTCTTAGTACAGGAGATTTTGCTGATTACGGCGTAATCTGGAAATACTTTATCAAGTATCCAGAACTAAATTTTACAAGTACAAACCTGCCAAAATATCTTGGAGAAAAAAGGTTTAAGGAAGTGCTGAAAAAATGGGAAGCTTCTTCAGATAGTGTCTTGAGCAAATTAAACAAACTGAATGTTCCTATTTACACCGTTCATGGAAATGCCGACTATTCAAAGCATTTGAGAATGAAAAGTTATGGAAAGGGTTTAGATAGGGAGCATTTTGAAGACAAGATAAAACGATTTAACAAAATACAGCAACTGGAAAATTCATCAATTGAATTTGATGAGTATTATATATTTGGTTATGGCGGAAAAAGTCGGACAACAAGCAATAAAGGAGACCCGCTGAAATTCAAGTCAAGTGCTAGTGGTTCTAAAATTATTTTGCTTACACATGATCCGCCATATAATGTTTTTGATAAAATAACTGACAAGAAAAATCCAAGATATGGACAACATATTGGAGATAAAGATATTAGAAAAGTTATTGATGAATATCAACCTTTATTGAACGTCTGTGGTCACATGCATGAATATTCTCAACGAAAAACAAAAGTAGGAAAAACGGTTGTTGTTAATCCTGGTTATGGACATAATGGTCAGATAACGATAATTGAACTACCAAAACTGAAAATAAAATTCGTAAAGATTTAAATCATTAATTAATAAACTGATAAATATAATTATTTTTATGAAAGTTTTCAAACAGTCAACTCCTTTTACTTGTGGTGCGTGTACATATCTAATATTAACAAATAAAAAATATAGCAAAAAAATAGAAAGAGAAATTCATAAAATGGGTGTTATAAAACCTACAAACATATTTCTTGGTCCATCATTCAAACTAGCTCGAGAATATTTAAAAGATAAAGGAAAATTCATCATATATTCTAAAGATAAAACCTTAGGTGAAATGGCACTAAATTTGATGGTTAAATATGAAAATGTGCCAAAAAAAGGATCTAACTTGTGGAAGAGGAAAACAAAACAAAACTATAATAAATTGATGAGAGAACTAGAATTCCATAAAGTCAAGAACTTAGATGAATATATTAATAAAATTAAAAACTTTCTTTCTCAAGGAAAAGTAATTGCGCTATTATTGATGATGCCTCTTATTCCGGGTGAACCAGAAACACTTCATTGGGTTTCTGTGTTAAAATATGAGAATCTAGAGTTTGTTGTAGGCCATTCTTGGATAGGAAAAGAAATTAAGTTAAGTGAAGAAAAATTAAAAGAAAGAATAAAACATCTAAGCAAAAAGGGATTCCCAAACCAATTTTTAATATACGAAAAGGATTGAAAGATGATTTAATGAAAAAAAAAATTACCAAATATTTTAATAAATAAGTAGCTCATAATAAAAGTATCTAAAATTCTCATTGCAAAAAGTCAAAAAACTTTGGAAATCAGCTTAAATCTGTCAATTCTTTTTTGGTTTGATTGATCTTTAATAAAATTTTAAAGTCAATAAAAAAGCAGAAAAGGACAGCTAAAAGCACGCCAACTGATACAGATTGTGCGTTAATCTGTTGTGTAAAATATGCTAATAAAAGGCCAATAATAGCAGATAATGCAGAAATTGTAACAATTTGAAAATAAGAAATTAATTTTTGGTATTGCATATCAATAATGTTCTTAGTCTTGATAAATTCTTTATATTTCATAACTACTCCTTGATTATCGTATAACCCCCAAATAATAACAGAAAAATAGCTATGTATGTTTTGAAATCTAGAAAATTAAGCCCAAATTGTAGGAGCATAAACACTCCTATTAGTAAAATCCCAAATCCTAAAAACATCCTTTCAGGCTTACCTATTCGCATAAAAGCTATTTTTAGCTTTAGTATAAATATCTTTTTCACTACCATGAGTGACAAATTTACTATATGAACCGTTAATATTAAATTCAAGCAATTATAATCTATTTCTACGATAACATGTTTACGGTGAATTATATGAGCGATCCGAGAGGAATTATTGTTAACTATCATATAGCATACACAAAAGAGGTTTTAGTGTCTGTACATGGGGTTAAAAGCAAGAAAGAAGCAGGCAAACTCATAGGAAAAAAGGCAACATGGACAGATGAAAAGGGAAACAAATATATTGGATTTGTATCTGGGCTGCACGGCAAGAGCGGAACTTTAAAAATAAAGTTTAAAAAACCTTTGCCACCAAAAGCACTTGCAAAACTAATTAATATCGCAGAGTAATAACTTTATATAGAATTTATAATAAATTGTAATTGATAACATGGCAAAATTTGAAAGAGTTCCTTCTGGTGTTCCTGGGTTAGATAAGCTAATAGAAGGTGGATTTATCAAAGGCTCAGCTTATTTGATTTCTGGAGGAACAGGAACTGGTAAAACTATATTCTGCACACAATTCATTTACGAAGGATTAAAGATGGGAGAAAAATGTATGTACCTGACTTTGGAGGAAAAACCAGAAGACATAATTACTGATGTTAAGAACTTTGGAATTGATTTAAAGAAATATGTTGATAAAAAACAACTATTTTTAGAATATAGAGATCCATTTGAAATAACAGACATAGTATCTCCTTTAATAGAGCAGATAAAAACATTAAAAATAAAAAGAATCGTGGTTGACTCAACTTCTTTGTTCGGGCTGTACTTTAAGGAGCCATTTGAGGTGAGAAAACAGTTATATAAGCTTATAACAGCTTTAAAAGCAGCTGAAACAACTACTTTGCTAACAGCTGAAATACTTGAAGATGTAAAAGGCTTATCAAGATTTGGCGTTGAGGAATTTATAGCAGACGGAATAATATTATTGCATTATATGGGGATTGGAAAAGGAACATATTATTCTTTGCAAATAAGAAAGATGCGAAGAACAAATCATGGCAAGGATATATATCCGATGATGATAACGGATAAAGGAATTAAAGTTGGGAAAGCTCTTATTTGACTATAAATTCGCAAATTGTTTTCCCCTGTGCAATGCATGCTGTTTCTTTGCAACTAACCTTTTTGCCTGTTGCTGCTTGTATAAATCCAGCTAGCATACCAGCAAGATGAAAGTCAACAGGCTCCTTTTGAACCCCTTGGGCTAGATAATGTTTTGCTACTAAAGATTCTGCATGAAAAATTCCTTTTGCTTTTTTTAACTCTATAACTTTTATATCGCCAAAACCGCATGTTTGCACTAGAGAAAAATAAATTTTTTCAAGTTCTTCGCCATTCAGACCAAACTTATCCTTCAGCTGCTTTATGATAGAAATAGAGAATTGCCTGCCAGAATCATAAATAATTTGTAGCCCTTTTTTTCCAAACTTTTTCTTTAAAGCGCTCTGCAGCGCAATCCGCTCTATCAGTGGTGCTAAAGAATAGTTTAAATCTAAAATCTTTATCTCTGGGCCAAAATCCGCCTGCCTAGCTAGCAACAGTCTTTTTAAAAAACTTGAGAGCATTTATATCCCTGTCCTGATTTCATGCATTTTTGACCATTTTTCATATGTGATTGCCTGCTCTTTCTCACCATGAATCTCAACACAATTCAAAAGAATTTCAAGCTTTTTTCCCTTTATCAGTTTTTTTAACACAGCTTTTAGCGCAGAAGCAAACTTATTTGCCCTTTCCTGCTTTGTAAAATGGGCGCAAAGCACAGCAGGAGCGCCTGTCATAATCTCAACAAAGCCGTCCCGCTCAAAAAGAAACCTTCTATAGTATTTCTCGGATATTACATCCTCGCCTATATAGCAAAAGCTTTCTTTAAAAGCCTTTTCAAGCGCTTGGATAAAATTAAAAAGCCCTTTTTCAGCCTTATCTCCAGTAATGCTTGGCTCAATAGCAAATGGCAGCGCTTCTGGCAGGTCTATCAAAGTAACATAGCAATGTCTTAGCCGCATAACTTATCTATAGAAATCGTAAAATAAAAAGCTTTTTTAT
>CAZZIA010000054.1:0-3982 GCA_964654075.1 uncultured archaeon
GTCATAGCATCAATAGTAATGATTTTGTTAACTCTTTTTTCCTTCAGTAGTTTTTTTAGAAACTTTCCAGGATAGCCTACTGTGGCTCCTGGCCCGTTCGCCTTAGCAATTAGAACATCTTTGCCAGAAATTTTTGCAGAAAAGCAAACAAACTCTTCCTCCTCAAATTTTTTAAGTTTTGCCTTGGCTGGCGCAAGTCCTGCCACAACCAATGGTCCAATCCCATCTCCTATTGGAATTCCTTTAACAAATGCTTTAGTTGCACCTAAAGATGCCTCTGCTACCCGAGCAATTAGCGGAAATTGCATTTGCAAAATCATTGCAAGCTGAAGCATTTTATATTTTTTAATGATTTCTAAAAAGTGCCTTAAAATTTTTGCAATCTGATAAGTTGTCATAGCTCCTGCTAGCGCGGATTTTAAATTATCCTTTTGTTGGGCTGAAAACTCTGGAACAATCTGATTTACAAAATATTTAAACCTTTGATCAGCTTGTTTTATTATAAAATCAATTTTACGCATGATTCCATATGGATCTGTGGAAACTGGTTCAACGGCAAAGAATTCCATAAAAGATTTTATGCTTTCTTTAAGTTTTGCTCCTGGCTTTTTTGATATTGATTTTGTAACAATTCCTCTTGCATCAGCAGCCATTTCCTCAATCTTTGTTACATCACGTTCAAGTCTCATTACAGAATTAGTTAGCATTAGTCTTTGGCCAAATATTATAAAAACGAAAATAAATATAAACCAGATTAATGTTGATACCCAGTCTCCGCCGCCAAATTGCATCATCATGGTTAATACCTTGTACTTATTAATATAAATATTTGCATAAATAATATTAAAGTGATTTCATGCGCAAATGGAAGATAGGGGCCCTGATCGCGGTAGCAGCAATTGCTGGATTAGCTATTTTAGCAGCTAGCAAAACTAATTCTGAAGGAATAACTGGTATGTTTACAGGGTTAAGTAGTGGCATTAGTGATGTCCTTCAAAAAAGTGTAAATCCCGAAGCTGATATAAAAATAGAGGCAGGGCTTGCATTTAAAAAGCCAATTGAGCTTAGCTGGCCTGCAGATGATATTAAAATTGACTTTAAAAATACCGGTGCAGAATGGTTTGTTGGAAATGAGAAGCTAACCTTTTCAAATCTGGCTGACATAGCTGTAGAAATAGAAAGCTTTTCTGGAAAGATTTCTATAGATAAAACTTTGACAATTTCTGGAACTTGTGATAAATTTTTTGTAAATAATGTTAATATAAAGCCAAAAGAAAGCCAGCTAAACATTAATGTAGCTGGACTTAGTTTTGATAAAATAAAAATTTCAAACATTGTGATAGATACTCTTAGTCAAGAAGAATTGAACGGGAAAATTGATGTTGATAACAAGGTTCAGATAGCTCTTGAGAATGAAAGCCTTGAAATTCAGAATTATATCGGTAACATAGAAATTTCAGGAGAAAATTTAGCTATTAATGGGACAATAAGCCAAATTAGGACAACTGGAACTATAAAAACTTTAATAAATAAATAACAGCACCAACAGAAAAAGGTATAGTTAGATTATCATCTATTCTTGGCAGCGCTTCTACAAAAGTTGTAATTAAAGTTATTACTAAGGCCTTAGCAGGACTAATAAAAAATAACAAAACAATAAAAGTTGCTGCTGCAAATGCAAAACTGCCTTCAAATGACTTTTTCTTATTAATTGGTAACTTATGCTTTCCAAATCCCCTTCCTACTAATGTAGATATGGAATCTGCTATTGCTAGCACCGCTATTGCTGCAGCTGCTATGATAGGATTAAAAAGCACTAGTGCTATCAGCGAGCCAGTATAAAAATGTATTGCCCCTTTAAATGGAAATTCTTCGGATCTCTCATAATTACTAATCTCGCTTTCTACAAGCATATCAATCTTTTCAATGAATTTAGAACGAAAAAATTGCTTGATTATGCTTTTATTTATTCTATAAAGAGCCCAACTTGTTAGCACAAATAATGTGGCAACTATAACTAAAAATGTAACAGCTCTTCCAAAAAAAGAGATTAAAACAATAAGAAAAATTCCGCTTGCATGCACAAGCTGTCTTTTAATTTCGATATTCATATCTCTCACATTTTATTTTCTTTTTAGTAGCGCTTTAAATGGCCACAATATCATTTTTAGAAAATAAATTATAAAATGAGCAAAGGTATACATAAGAAATATGCCTATTGCTAGTGCAGCAAACTGTAGGCCTGTTTGTATATCAGCATTTAGAGGAATTGGCAAGTTTAAGTAATTAACAATAAAGGGAAAACAAAATCCTGCTATCCCGATTATTACTGTTTTTGCAACAGTTTTAAAAAATTTATATAGCACGAATATAACAACTACAAATATTGCAAATATTAAAATTGTTTCTTGGCTTAGAGGAGGCATTTGCATAACAATAAATTCTCAAACAGAAATAAAAGCTTTTATTCTTTTAGGCCAAATTAAAACTATGACAAAATACGAAGTTGTAGGACTAAGAAAGCTAGTTGGTCCTGCATATGCGCAGCTGTGGGAATCTCTTAGAGTTTATGGCAAAGGGCTATTACCAAAGGATTATAAACCAAAAAAATAGTTCTCTCTTATGTTAAAAATAATAATAATCGGCACTTCACACATCTCTCAAAAGAGTATAAAGGCTGCACAACAGGCAATATTAACAGAAAAGCCTGATTGTGTGGCAGTTGAGCTATGTCCAGCACGTTATTATGCTTTGCAGACCGGGCGAAGAAAGTTCTCATTAAAAGCTGGGCTAATAGGAGCTATTTTTTACCTTTTGCAACAATGGCTAGGAAAGAAGACTGGTGTGCTGCCCGGAGCTGAAATGCTAACAGCAATAAGAGCAGCTAAAGCTGTTAATGCAAAAATTGTGCTAATAGACATTGATATTCAAACAACGCTGAAAAAAATTAAGCAAATACCTCTGTCTGAAAAGCTAAACCTAATTTCAAAGCTATTTTTTGCACCAATTTCAGTTAAGTGTATAAATATAGCTGAAGTTCCGGAGAAAAAAGTTATAAAAGAGGTTATGCACTGGATGAGAAAAAGCCTCCCGAGCTTTTATAAAGTTCTTGTGACAGATAGAAATAAATATATGGTTGACTGGATTTTAAAACTGTCAAAGAAGTTTAAAAAAATAGTTGTAGTTGTTGGTGCAGGGCATGAAACTGGAATTAAAAGAGCGCTAAAGAGGAAGATAAAATGAAGTTTATTACAAAAAGGGAACTTAAAGATCTTAGCATATCTGTTCTAGTTCTAGCTTTAGCATTTAGCTCGTTCAACCTGCAGCTGCTACCGCTAACTTTATTTATTGTAATAGCTGCATTTGCATCGCATGAAATTCTCGGACACAAGCTAGTAGCACAGCACTTTGGCTGCTCAGCTGAATATGTGGCATGGCCTCTTGGCCTTTTTCTTGCCATAATCACATCATTTTTTGGTTTTATATTTGCAGCGCCAGGAGCTGTTATGATATCCCCTGTTGTAAGAAAGAGATTTGCATTTTCTGTCGCGCACCTTACTGATAAAGAATTTGGGCTAATTGCCCTAGCAGGCCCTGCAGTTAATATAGCCTTAGGAATATCTTTTATTATATTTTTAAAGTTTTATCCAGCCCTAGAATTTTTACTTTGGCCAGCTGCAAGAATATCGCTATTTCTAGCTATATTTAATCTATTCCCAATCTCACCTTTAGATGGGCAGAAGGTTTTTTCTTGGAGCTGGAAAGTATGGGGTGCTGTTTTTGCACTAGCAGCCCTTTCTTATGCGTTCCTATGATTACTTTTCTATGCCAATTTTTATTATAACTCCAAGTGCAATTATAAACCCTGCTACACCAAATCCAGCAATAAGATTTGTTAGGAATATGTTAAATTGTACTGATCCAGACTGGAAGAGCCAAGACTGGAAGAGCCATGCAAGTACTATGACAACTAGTGCTGTAA
>CAZZIA010000055.1:0-3912 GCA_964654075.1 uncultured archaeon
GTAAGGCTAAACCAAAGGCCAAAACCACAAAGAAATGAGTTCTTATTCTGTTAATTGAATTTTATTATTCTTGTTAGTTTCAATTTTTGAGTTGCCTTTGACTATAAAGGAAGATTTAAATAGATAAAAATATTTATAAGTATAATATGGCTGAAAATCGGGATTATGTAGGGTATCTTATTGGGGTTGGAGGGATACTCTTAACAGCATTCTCATTTTTTATTGATAAGACTGATATTAATAGATTTTTATTGTTAATATGGGGTGCTGCTGCATTAGTAGTTGCAATAGTTTTTATGTTTTTAAATAAAATTAATGATTTGTCAGATTCAGTAAGAGAATTAAAAAAAGATTTTGGTATAAGTGAACAATTAATGTTTATAAAAAATGAGATTTTTTTATTAAAAAATAAAAAAGGTAAAGCAACAACACTTGAAGATATAATTAAAGTGATTTTCTTAATTATTATAGCCTACTTAATTTTTAAAGCATTAGGATTAATTAATTGATAGGCAAGTTAAAAAATCTGCGGACGCAGAATTCCCACACTTCGTATGGGAAAAGAACTTAAATAAGTATTTTTATTTGCCTCTTCGATTTTATCTGCTTAATGAAATAATCAATCATCATGTTTTTTCCAAGCCTCTTTAACTTTTTTAATGCATTTTTTAGGATTCTTCTTAACGTTATGCTCCCAAAATCTGAGCACTATCCAGCCGTCTTTCTTTAATTGCTTGTTATATTTTTTTGCTCGGTCAATATTTTTCTGTATTTTTTTCTGCCAATACTTCTTAGGTGGAATCTTGCCTAATTTTTTCCAATTGTAGCCGTGCCAAAAATCTCCGTCAAGAAAGATTATTATCTTTTTAGAAACATAAACAATATCTGGCTTTCCAGGGAGTTTATAATGGATTCTGTATCTTCCAAAGTCATTTTCCCAAAGAAGCTTTCTAAAGCTTACTTCTAAAGAAGTATTCTTATGCTTTATGTTAGACATAATTGCGCTTCTTGTTTTCTTATCGAATTTGTCTGGCATTTTTCTACTTTTTTTGTTTTTATGTCAAGCATTATTTTTTCTGCCAGAGCTTCAGCTAATTTCACAGGAACAGCATTTCCTATCATCTTATAGCCATCTGCGACGCTGTTATAATAAAAAATAAAATCATCGGGAAATGTTTGTATTCTTGCACATTCTCTAACAGATAATCTCCTATAAAGATGCTCTTTCCCCTTAACAAACTCCCTTTTATTTTGATTAATAAATTTCATTTTTGGGGCTTGAGGATGAATGGGAGCGTGCCTTCCTCCTGCTTGGATAGTAAAAGATTGCTCACCCCAATTTCTTACTCTATTTCTTGACATATAAATTGTTGAAAATCCTCCGTTCATATATTCATGGTTTGATATTTCCATTTTTCCATTTGTCCTATTTTTTTCGCTCGCAGCTTTTGGCTCAGGCAAATCTCCTATAGCTTCTTTTAGTGTTATCCATTTTCTTTTTCTTTTAGGAAATTTAAATCTCATGCCTAAACTTCTATGATAGCCAATGACAATAACTCTTTTTCTTTCTTGTGGAACACCATAATCCCTTGCATCCAAAAGCATGAATGAAACAACATAATTAATATCCCAAAATTTTTTAATCAGCCTCATAAATTCTGGCTTATGCTTTGGCGAAAGAATGCCAGGAACATTTTCAGCTAAAAAGAATGATGGCTGCTTTTGCTCAATTAAATTAACATAATTCCAAAATAACTTTCCCCTTGAGTCATTAATCCCCTTCATTGCCCCAGCTAAGCTCCAGCTTTGGCATGGAGGACCACCAACAAACCCAACAACATCCGGGATTTCATCTGGATTAATTTCTGCAATTGACCTTTTATCTATTTTAATGCCATGGTTTTTCTCAAATGTTTCCCAACACCCTTCCCAGTTATCATTAGCGTATGCTAGTTTAAAGCCAGCATTGGTAAATCCAAGATCTAATCCTCCTGCTCCTGAAAAGAATGATGCTATTTTCATTTTTCCACACTCGTTATTAATTTAGATTCTATAAGCTTAGCCGGATTGTTTGGGTCTTTTATTTTAATGTTTTTCACTTCAATATCCGGATGATTTTCTAATTCTTTGATGTCTTCTTTAGGAAAAGACTCATATTTTTCTTTTCTAAGCAAAGCAAACAAATGGAATTTCTCCTTTTCGGAAATACTACAAGAGTCTTTATAAACTTTCAGCGGGTTTTGTATCTGCCACATCCCCCTTATTCTTAATTCGGTTATTCCAAGAGGATCAACTCTTTTTACTTTGCCGATTTCGATAGTCTTGCCTTTCTCTAAACCTAAAGAATCCAAAACAGAATCCACTTCATTTTTAATAGGTTCATGAACTTTATGGTAAACTTCATGGTTTGCGGCATAGCAGGTGCCTTGAATAAAGAAAATGTATCTAAGCTTAGAAGATTTTGTATGCCCTATAACATAAAAAAGCTCTTTTTCCTTCCATCCATTAACTTCGCAATTTTTGCAATCCTTGGTAATTCTTACATCACTTGCTAACAGCTTGTCTTTAGGCGGTGAGCTATTTAATGCCAATGAGGACTTTTGGTTTTCTATCTTTTTTATTTCAAACGCATCACTACTTTTAATAATCATATCAGGTGGATGGTTTTGGTTTCCCAGCCATGAAAAAACCTTTGAATAACTTGCTTCTTTCTTCTCTTTTTCAACATTAAACGAACTGGCAATAGAATCTTTTACAAAAAATTCAAGCTGTTCCCCAATAGCATTTATTCTAATGTGTGATTTAGAAGCATAATCCTTTAAGTCATAATTTCCAAAATTGACTATGTTTGTTATTGCTTTGATAATATTATTTTCCATTCTCAACACTCCTATTTTTTAAGTGCTCTTCCATCATAATTTCAAATTGCCTTGATACAACAATTCCTTTCTTTTTGCAGAACATCCTATATTTATCATAAATATTAGAATCCACCTTTAATGTTACGCTTTTGCTTGGCATTTTACACCCCTCATTATTAGACATACTTAGACATATTTATAAATCTTGTGTATACTTGTCCAGTGTCTAGTGGTAAAGTTCTTTTTCAGAAAAAGAACCAAAAACAGCCACTTCTCTTGTCCTAAGGACATTTACTCTGCTTCGCAGAAATTAATAATAAAGTAAGTAAAAACTACGGCACCTATACGATTTTCAGCAGTAAGAAAACTTTGCGGACGCAGTTTTCCCACACTTCATATGACCAAAGAGCATAACAGGAATTCCTAATGTTAGCAGAAATTATGTCTTAGGTTGTCTCTTGCGAAAGAAAAGTTTATAAAATCTAAGATTTAATAATGCATTATGGCCAAAAAAATCTTTTTAATTCATGGATGGGAAGGCCGTCCTGAAGAAGGATGGAGGCCTTGGCTGAAAAAAGAACTGGAAAATAAAAGATTTAACGTATTTATCCCTGCTATGCCAAACACAGAACATCCGAAAATGGATGAATGGGTTAAGCATCTGATAAAAACAGTCGGAATGCCGGATAAAGACTGTTATCTTGTCGGTCATAGCCTGGGCTGTATAGCAATTCTGAGATATCTTGAAACTTTGAAAGAAAATCAGGAAGTTGGCGGTGTTATTCTCGTTGCCGGATTTGCCTCCAATCTAGGGTATGAAGAATTAGGGAGTTTCTTTACAAAGTCAATAAGCTGGGGCAAAATAAAGTCTCATTGCAGAAAATTTGTGGCTATCCATTCTGATAACGACCCTTATGTCTCATCGCATTATGGGGATCTATTTAAAGAAAAACTAAATGCAGTTATAATCACAGAGCATAACATGAAACATTTTAGCGGCGGTGATGGAATAAACCAACTGCCTGTTGTATTAGACCAGCTGTTAAAAATA
>CAZZIA010000056.1:0-2075 GCA_964654075.1 uncultured archaeon
CTAAGAATAACCTTAAAAAAGCACTTGAGCTTTACCTTGAAGATGAAAACATAAATAAAGCATATAAATAAATGTTATAATAATTTATTTTATGGATAGGCTAAAGTTTATATATTTATTTTGCTAATAATAACTTATTACCTTATTATTGATGGTGATAATATGAAAATAAGTCTTGGCAAAAAAGAATCCCTTTTGATCAAAACATTAATGGAAAAACAAAAGCACATATTTACTACAAAGATAGCTGTCAGAATACTGAAAACCAAAAAAACAGCTGTAAATGAGATGTTAAAAGGTCTGGTAAAAAAAGGGTGGTTAATTAGAATAAAAAGAGGGCTGTATCTTATAATTCCTTTAGAAGCTGGGCCAGAATCAAAATATACTGAACATAATTTTATTATAGCTTCTCATTTGGTCGCGCCTTATTATATTGGTTTTTGGGGCGCCTTGAATTTTCACGGGTTTACTGAGCAAGTACCAAATACAGTATTTATTGCTACAACTAAGACATTGAGAAATAGAAAAATATTTGGAACAAATTACAAGTTTGTTAAGATAAAGCCAAAAAAATTCTTTGGATTTAAAAAATACTTTATTGCTAACAAGCCAGTATACATATCAAATAAAGAGAAAACAGTTGTTGATTGTTTTGACAGACCTGAATTATGTGGAGGGACTTCAGAAGCCATTAAACCTCTGCTAACAAAGGAAGAAATTGATTACAAAAAATTAATTGTATATGCAGAGAAAACTGGTGGCGCATGCTTGAAAAGAATTGGCTTTGTTCTAGAAAAACTGAAATTAGCTGATGCGTCCAAACTGTTAAAGAAAGTTAAAAGCGGTTATGTATACTTGGATATCTTAGCTCCAAAAAAAGGAAAATATAACAGCAAATGGAATATAGTAGAAAATATAGACTTGAAAAAACTGAAAAAAGAGGTTTTAGCATGATTGATGAAAAATTTTTAAGATCAATTGCAGCAAGAGAAAATGTTTCTGCTGGAGTTATAGAAAAAGATTATGTGCTTACATGGCTTTTGAAGGCGATAAATCAGAAGACAAAGAAATTAGTTTTTAGAGGCGGAACTGCGCTCAAGAAAGTTTATTTTCCTGAAAGTTGGAGATATTCAGAAGACATTGATTTCACTTCAAACAATATAAAACCTGAAGAGATCAAATCTTTGTTGCCTGAAATATATTCTATAATTTCTGAGGAAACCGGCTTAAAACTGTCTACAAAACAGTTCAGAGCAACGAAATGGAATGTTGTTGTAAAAGTTGCTTATACCGGGCCTTACGGCCAGAAGAGTTTTGTAAAAATTGATGTTAATTTTAGAGAAAAACTAATTGAAGAGCCAATTGAAAAAGAAATTAAAATTATTTATCCTGACTGCAGAAATTTTTCTGTGATTATTTACACTTTGGATGAGCTTTTGGCTGAAAAAATTAGGAGCATTATTCAAAGAGGAAAAACAAGAGATTATTATGATGTTTGGATGCTTCTTAAAACAAAGAAATTCGATTCGAAAAAATTGCGTGAATTGGTTGCTAAAAAATGTAAAGCTGTTGATGTGGAATTTGATATAGAAAAAATATTTTCTAAGGAGAATTTTGAGGCTGTGAAATCTTATTGGAAAAGAGGATTGGGGCATTTGGTCATGAAAGAGCTTCCTAATTTTGAAATTGTTTTTGAAGAATTGAAAGAACTTTTAGAATAAAGCATATAAATGTTACCACTAGTCTGAGACCAGTGGATAGGCTAAAGCTTATATAAAGTTTAGAAATTAATTAATATTTAGGTGATAAAATGGTTCAAGTTGCAATGCCTCAAAAAATTATCATTAGTAAAGAAGCATTTTTAGAAATGGAAAAAATAAGAGAAGAACTGGACAGTGTAGTTGAAACAATAGGAATTATGAATAACAAGAAACTTATGGAAGGTATCAAAAGATCTAAGGAGGATGTTAAATCCGGAAGAGTAACCAAACTAGAATCTGTTGATAATTTGTTTGGTGAATAGTTTGAATGTTATTTATTCTAAAGAATTTGAAAACGATATAAAGAAGATTAAG
>CAZZIA010000056.1:2175-3894 GCA_964654075.1 uncultured archaeon
GTCTGTATTCAGGATTATTTATGAAATCAGAAGAAACGATTTGATTCTTCATAAATTTGAACATAGAAAAGATGTTTATAAATAATTCGTTAATGAAATATGCAAAAAATTATAAACTTTTGTGCATTATAAATTATTTCTAATGTTCCAAACTGTTCTAATGAAACGAAACACTTATATACTAATTGTTCTAATCTATTAGTATGGTATTGACAACCCTTTCAGAGTGGAATTCTTGGTGGAAAACAGGCATAGTGGATAAAGAATTGCTCGGAAAATTCAGAGAAATAAACAGCCAACTAAAGAATTATCTAAATTTCAGAGAAATTAAAATATTAATAGGCGTTCGAAGAAGCGGAAAATCAACATTATTTTATCAATTTATAAATTATCTTTTAAATAAAAAAGTAAATCCTAAACAGATTTTATTGATTAATTTCGAAGATGATGTGCTATCTAAGAGAAAACTGAGAGAAATTTTTGACGTATACCAGTCTAATATAAATCCAGATACAAAACCGTATATATTTTTGGACGAAGTTCATAGATGCCCTGAATGGGCGTTATTTTTAAGAAAATTGTATGATCTTAAGCAAGTAAAGCATATTTTTATTACAGACTCTTCATCAAAATTTATAAAGTCAGAATATGCCAAATCAATTACAGGCAGAAATATAACTTTGACTGTTTATCCAATTTCGTTTAGAGAGTACATTAGCTGGAAAGACATCAAATTTGATTTGAAATTTTCAGACAGGAAAGAAATTAATAAAATAAGAAAAGAACTTTCAAACTATATAAGATGGGGCGCTTTCCCCGAGATATTTTTCAAAGAAATATTAATAAACAAAAAAACACTTCTTAATGAGTATTTGGAAGATATCGTTCATAAGGATATAGTTGAAAGATATAATGTTAATTATTCAAAGATAAAGCAATTAGTAGATTTTCTTGTTTCAAATTCTACTAATATATTCAGTTTACGGAAATACTCAAGACAATACAAATTATCCCTTGAAACAATTAACACATATTTGGGATATTTAGAGGAAGTCTTTTTATTTTTCTTTGTTCCTAAATTCGATTATTCGGTAAGGAAACAACAATTAAGCCAAAAAAAGATTTATATTTGCGATACAGGTTTATTGAATAATGTCGGATTTCAGTTTAGTGAAAATTTAGGCAAGTGTTATGAAAATATCGTATTTCTTGAACTTAAGAGAAGAGGAAAGGAAATATATTATTGGAAAGACAAGAATGAAGTGGATTTTCTGATAAAGAAAGGATTAAAGCCGAGGGAGCTGATACAGGTCTGCTTGGACATAACTGATAAAGAAACTAAGGAAAGAGAGATTAATGGATTATTAGAAGCCATGAAAAAATTCAAATTGAGAAAAGGACTGATTATAACAGATGATCACGAAGCTGAAGAAAAATACAAGAACAAAAAAATAAAATTCATTCCTTTGTGGAAATGGCTGCTAACAAGCATATAAATAAATGTATAAATATTAATTATATATTAATTAATAGGCGATTTAAAATGGATAAAACAATTCTACTGCCTGCAGTTATATTTAAAGAAAAAGTTAGAAAAAAATATATTTATGTAGCAGCGTATGAGCCTTTTAATGTTGCTAGTCAGGGTAAAACAATTGAAGAGGCTAAGAATAACCTTAAAAAAGCACTTGAGCTTTACCTTGAAGATGAAAACATAAA
>CAZZIA010000057.1:0-3854 GCA_964654075.1 uncultured archaeon
TAACTATTCTCTGATTTGCTTTAATGTCTGAATCATCTTTACAAGCATACCAAAATCCATTCCTGGTTTTAGCCTAACTAGCCTTAGCCTGATTTGCGGAACAATTCTTTGCTCCTCCACAGCTTTGCCAAAATATTTGTCTAAATAAAATCTTATAGTGCACTCGTTAATTCCGCTTCTTCTTGAAATCTCAGCAACATGCAACCAGTCTGCTTCAGTAAGCACTCTCCATATTTTCGCTAACTTAGTATAATCAATACCTTTTCTAACTTTTCTATCTCTTTTTATCTTCGGCATGGTCTCTATTACTATATCAGTATTATAAACTTATAAGCATTGTACTAAAAACAGATTTTGGCTCAAATCGCCTCAAATCCTCAAAATTTCGCACTTTCCTATAAACGAATCTAAGTTCGACAGTTATTTCCACTAAAAACTCTCACACAAAAACAGACATAACAGTGTTATAATTAGCTTAGTTATACTCAATTTTCTTGAGTGCTTTTATGATACCTTTAACAATTTTTGCTCCCATATTTACATTTCATATATTCGTTAGGAGTCATTGTTTCAGAATAATTTCAGATACAAGGTGACATTTATTTTTTCTTATAACCAAACACTTTATCGTATGTCCTGTGGTCTAGAAAGTCGAGAACAAAGTTCACTATTTCGATTTCTGTTGTTCGTAAGGTATAAATCATTCTCCAGTAGCCGGATAAGTCTATTTTCCACAAATTATTTGCATTGTATTTGTCTATATAGATTTTCGGAATGAGACTTTTTGGTATATGTATTCCGGCCTGAGGATTTATTTTCAAAAGTTCGGTTCTTTGTTTAATAGACTTCAGCAACTGCTGGTGAATAGAATTCGTTATGCCCTTCTTCAGTTCTTCGCCGACAATTTTATTCAATTCTTCATACTGTTTAGCAGCTTCCTCGCTAAGTACGACTTTGATGGTCTTTTTCATCATATTTCAACGCCCCTTTCTATGGCTCTTTGAAGTTTAGGGCTTGGATTATATGTCCAAAGTATGCCTTTTGGTCCTGTTAGAATTAGCCCTCTATTTTCCATATATGCCAAAATAAGATTAAGGGTCTGGTGCATAATCTTTGTTGGAAGCCTTCTTTTTAATTCTTCCTTGGACAAAGGCTCATCTGCATTTTTGAGAACTTTCTCTACTTCAAGCATTGTGCTAAGATTTGGGTAGTGTATAATTTCCTGTTTTTGCATAGTTATCATTTTATATAAGTTTATGTATATATATATTTATATAAGTATTTAAAGTCATGCTATATCTTCACAATACCTCAGTTCCCATTTGTACCAGAGCTCTGTTATTATAGGCTAATAAGATTTCTTGGCCAACCTATTTTTTCCAGATAAGATACAATTATCTGTTAAGAGCAATTCAATGAAAATATCGAAATTTTTTAGAAAGGTGTTTCTTGCACAGGCTTGATGGTAATTGGTCTAACAATAGCTTTTTTATAAAAAAGGCCTTTATCAATTGTCATTTTGCACGGCTCTTCAAGAGGGCATAAAGTTCTGCAAACTTTTTTGTTGCAGTTATATGCCCCAACTATCCACATGTTTTCTTGAAATTCAATAGGATCAAAACCCAAATGCTCTCTAAAGAATTTGAGGTAGTTGTTTTGCAAGAATTTGGCTACTTTCTCTCTTCTTAACGGTTTTTCCATTTCTAGAATTTCTTGGCCAATTGAAATTGTTGCTACGTGAGAATCAACTGGTATTTTAAGTTCGTAAATATTTTCTATATCAACTAAATCATATTTGTGATACCACGCTGCTAGAAGATTTCCTATTTTTGTGCTAAAGCCATTAAATTTATAGAGTTTTTTTAGTCCAACATTCACATCTTTTGTTCCATTAAAAATATTCAATGGATTATCATCATACTCAGTCAATTTCTTAGAAGAATAATACCAGTTTTCAGCAATTTGTCTATAAAACGGGTGTCCGAGACCACTATATATTTTATCTGTTAAACTGTCAGCATTATAATTTTCCCTAATAAATTTAGGATCAAATAACTCTGGATTTTTCTTATACATTTCCCTCCCTTTTTCAAATACTCGTTCTGACTTATCTTTGTAAGTTGCTATACCTAAAAAGAATAGGTATTTAGCGTGCTCTTCTTGTGAATTAATACCTTCTGGCAAAATGCTTTCTGGTGTTTTAATATCCAAAGAAAAAAGCTTTTCTTTTTTCTCATAAGCATTTTTTAATTCTTTGGCAACATCAAAAGCCCTTTGCTCATTAAACTTCATACCAACTCACCAGCTTTCTGCTTAGATATAAAATCTTTATATAATTCCTGCTCGCGCCAATGACTGCTTTTTTTCTTCTTTTTTCTTTTTTTACCGTACAACTGTTGATCAATTTCAAAATATAGCTCTTCCAGTCTGTCGATTTTAGCTTTTAGTATATTTTCTTTATTAACAAGATTTCTTCTGTAATTTTCATCATTAAAGGAATCTAAAGTTGTACATTCATGTTGTAATAAAGTTAAAACTCCTTCAGCTTCTCTTAATTCATTTTTAACTCTGTAAAACTCTGTTTCTAACTCACGATGAGCTGTTATATCGAGTAACCCAAGTCTCTTAGTTTCATTATAACTCTTCATTCTCCTGAAATTGGCTCTTTCAGCTAGTACAATCCATGCACCTTCAGGAGTATCAAAATTCGGTAATTTATCTAAGGCTGGTATTAGGTCATTAAATTCATTAAGTATGTAGGGTTTAAGAGAAAGTGGAGCATAAAACCAAACTGAGTAACATTGTCTTCCTTTTTCAAGATAATCAAGAGGCTCATATTTAACATCCTTGGTGTTTATATCAAGAAATGTCTTTACAAAATTAGATACCTCCTCATTTTTTGTTATAAATACGACTTTTCTATGAACTTTATTATTGGGATTGGTTGTAATTCTGAGCACAGAATCAGTTATAAGGGAACTTAAAATGGCTCTTTGCACCTTTGGTCCTTTTAGTGCAAATGGTTTTTCAAAAAAATAATTAAATGTTTTATTTTTTATATTAACAGAATATCTACTGTCTTTATCTTCCCAATAGTTAAAATCTTTTGGTTTGTTAAGTCTTTCGCTAAGGAAATCAATTTGTCTTTTATCCCAGGGATATAAACGCAAAGTATTTTTATAAGAACATGGTCCTGAAGCTAGATCATACACCATTCCTAAACATTCTCCAAGTTCGCATTGTTCTTGTAATGGCAATTTTGTTATATCAAATTTAGTAACATTATCTTTATTTTTGCTCCATCCCTGCTGATATTTAAATTCTTCCATTCAATCAATAATTTTATAGAAAGAAAAAGATTTAAGGGTTCATTTCAACCATTTTTTGAACCATTCTCTTATAATATTTAATAATTCTTTTCTATAGTTAAAATATCCGTGACTTGCACCTTTTATTATCTCTAATTTCTTTGGGGGATTTGCATTTTCAAATAATTCTTTAACGCCACTATCAACAGGAACAATTTTATCATCTCCACCATGAATAAACATAATTGGACATTTGATATTCTTAACAAGTTCAAGTAAATTATAATTATCCAAATCTTTCCAGAATTGCGAATCTATTAATATTTTTTCTCTTATTTCATGTTTCATTTCTGATATTCCATCTGGATTATAAACATCAAATAGATTGGACATTATTTTTTTCGGATATGCCAAAGAACCTGTTAAGATTATACTATTTACTTCTGGATTTAGTGTAATTGTTACTACTGTTCCAAAACTCTGGCCTAATACATTTACTTTATTTATATTTTTCTGCGATTTAACATAATTTAAAATTGTTAAAGC
>CAZZIA010000058.1:0-3776 GCA_964654075.1 uncultured archaeon
AAGCCCACCGCGCTCGCTTCGCTCGCAAGTGCTACGAAAGTCCCGGACCGGGCATATATCCTTTTTGGCGACAAAAAGGGTAACATTTATATAGTAATTGTAATTCTATACCTTATATGGCAAAAAAAAAAGGCCTTAGCAGTAATAATAAGAAGTTAATTGAGGAGTTTATCCAGGATTTAAAGTTAGGGAAACCAATTCTAAACCAGAAAAAGAAACCAATAGCTGAAAAAACAGCCAGGAAATATACAAACTGGCTAAAAAAGATTTCTGTATGGTTAGGCAACAAGGATTTTGATAAAGTAACACAGGAAGATATTGATAAGCTGCGTAGCAGCCTAAAAAATGATAAGATAAGGAGTATTAGCGGCAAACCATATAACAACAGCACTAAAAGGGATATTGAATACAAAATAATAAGGATGCTCTTTAAATGGCTTGGAAAAGAAAGATTAGTTTATTATGTTGATCAATACCATGAAAACACAGAAATACCAGCATTAAGAAAAGAGGAAGTTGAAAGGATGGTTAATGCCTCAAAACTGAGGGATAAGTTAATAATCCAGCTGCTTTTTGATGGCGGCTTTAGAGCCTCAGAGTTCTTAAACATAAAATACAGCGATATCAAAGAGGATGCAAGGAAAGATGGCTATTACAAGATAAGAATCACAAAGAGCAAGACAAAACCAAGAACTATAAGCCTTTTAATACCTGCAACAACAAAAATTTTGGATGAGTGGTTAGAAACTAACAAGAAAGAGAAAGGCACAGGACAGCCCTTAGTATCCCTTAATTATGATAGCTTAAACAAGCTATTAAAGAGGAGAGGGAAAGAGGTATTGAACAAGAAAGTTTATCCCCATCTGTTGAGGCATACTTCCTGCACCTATTATTGCCATCAGCTAAACAATTATCAGATGTGCAAGAGATATGGCTGGAGTATGGCCTCAAATATGCCTATGATTTATATTGACAGGGAAGGCGTTGATGATGAGGTTGTCAATAAAAAGATAATTTCTGATGAAACAGGGAAGTTAAGGGAAGAATATGAAAAGGTTTGTGCCGAGCTGAATTTATTAAAATCAAACAATAAGGAAATGGATGAGAAAGTAAGTAAAATTCTCAAGGCCATGCAGCAATACAAGAAAATAAAAGAATTAAAATTAAGGTAATTCCTCTTCTATTTTTATTTTGTTAAATATCTCTCTTGTTACAGGCATTTTTTTATTCTTGTTTTCTGGCCTGTTAAGCTCATAAGCAAGGCATTTCTGAAACATCTTTCTGTTTGTGTAATCTTTAAATAGGCCTAAAACAATCTCTGTGTATGCCTCTGACATTAAGTTAAACAGTAAGGCAAAGAAATGCAATGTATGGGAGTGAGCTATGTTATCTAAAACAGGCCTGCATTTTTCAAAGTTGTAATCTGAGTCAATGATTATTTTTATTTCATTGCTTACAAAACTATTAAATGGCTCTAAAAAAGGATTTATGTCTAATAATATATGCTTTTCTTGGTTTTTGCTTAAATCAGCACCAAAAAAATCTTTTAATCTATGCAGCCCTTTTTTGCTTCCTTGTTCTAAAGCATCCATTGGCCTGCTATCTAACCAACTAATAACAGAATCATGAAACATAAAAGATTTTAGAAACAGCATAAAATTCTCAAAGATGTTTATGTTTTCATTGTATTGCCACTTAAAATAATCCCTTTCAACAATAAAGCCCTTTTTCACAAAGTCATTGCTTGAAGTAACTCCAAAATAATCCCTCTCATATTCTAATAGTGCTTTAATTACAAACAAAGCCTGTTTAGATGGCTGCCAGCCATATATTTCTTTAAAATACTCCAGAAAGGCTTTTTGATTTGCTTTGTAATAAGACCTTATACCACGACCATTCCTTTTATCTATATTTTGCTCATCTAAGTAACCCCCTTCTTTTAAATCTTTAGAAATAATAAAAATATTAGCCCTGTTTGTTGGTTTGTTAGGCTTTTTGTTTTCTTTGTTTTTTTTATAATTTTTTTCTGCGTTCCCTTCTTTCATTTGAGGATATATCAGCTGACTAACTGTTGATGTGTTTTCCCAATCAAAGAAAAAACAACTGAATACCTTTGCTGTAACTGTGTTTTGTTTTGCAATTAAATCAATTATTGGTTTTTTAATCATATTCTCACCGAAAATCTACTATACTAAAATGGAATAGTAAGATATATATATAAATGTTTGCTTTTTGTTATTAAAATGGTTAAAACATATGTCCTGAGACTCCCCGACAGTATAGTTGAGAAGCTTAATTTAAGAGCACAAGAGCTCTCAGTTCCGAAATCTTCTATAGTAAAACAGATTTTGCATGAGGCTTTGAAAGATGGAGAATAATTTTTTACAGGAAGAAGAAGATCGGCTTTGTAGAGAATATAACTGCAAAGATATTGACGAAGTTCTTGCTGTTCAGGACGAGATTTTAAGAGGTAAAAAAGAAAATAAGTTGTGAGATTTAAATGGAAAACGCCAAAGAAAACGCAAGCATTAAATTCTGCAAAAAAATTAAGTTTGGAGACGATATAAGCCCAACCATTTTGCTTGGGATAATTCTAAGCCAAGATGAAACTTTTATTGTATTCCGAACAGGCAAAAGAAAAGTTCACATCAACAAACAGCAAGTAGTTTCTATTACAGATACAAATATACCTTTTAGAGATGAGAATGGGGGCGAGCAATGACTAACCCTGATTTTAATGAGGAAGATATAAGGAAGTTTTATCAGTTCTTTCACCACAAAAACCCTACTGAAATAAGAGTTTTTGATCCTGTTAAATATCCAAAAGGAAAATCAATCTTTGTAAAAGATGAGGATGAATTTGTAAAAAAAGTATATCAGCTTAATGTAGTTGAAGAAATTGATGTTTATATTGGCGGTAGAGACCGAACTGCCAGAGGAGATAATAATGTTGTATCATCATTCTATATCTTTTGTGAGTTAGATATGCACGAAGGAGATAACCCAGAGCTTGTTGAAAGTTTTGAAACCCTGCTGCAAATGAATGCAATAAAGATTGGCATGAAAATATTAAGCGGTGGCGGATATCATTATTATATCCCACATCAATTTGAAAAAATTGATGATATAAATCGGGAGAAATATAAGCAATTCCTATATGCATTCAGAGATTCAGTTGTAAGTAAAGGAATTGGTATTGACACAAAAATATTCAATCTTGAACGAGTAAGCAGAATTGCTGGGACTTTTAACTGGAAAAGAAACAAGATATCTAAACTTATTTTTTGCAATGAGATGCAGCAGTATGAAATAGAACAGAACACGAAAAACATTAAAAAGTTTGTAAATTCCTGTGTTATTCCTAAAAAAATACTTACTCAAAATGTAACTGTTTTAGGCCTTTTGCAAGAATATTACATACACAAAAACGATAAATGGCTGTATGAGATATTTGAGAAAAACGTAATCATTAAACCAGATACAGGAGGCAATTCGGTGGTTTTCAAGAATGCAGCTATTCTTTGTATGCAATATAAAATGAAATCTGAAGAGGTTGAATTTCTTGGGAAAGAACTTGCAAAGCATTGTGAAGATAGAACTTACACAGCATTTTGCGGCTGGATAAGAAAGATAAAAAATAATGAGATTGGAATGTTTAATGCCAATGAAATTAACAAATGGATTGACGAACAAAAATATCCGCTTTCTAAATATAGGCCAATTGAAAGTAATAATGATTGGAAAATAGAGAATGGTTCAGAGATCATTAATAGGGA
>CAZZIA010000059.1:0-3776 GCA_964654075.1 uncultured archaeon
ACTTGCACTCCCAATAAATTGTGAGGTTGTTTCAATAGATGGCCTTTCCGGCCACTCCGACAGGAACCAGCTAATAAATTATATATCAAAGCTGAGGCAATGTCCTGAAAGAATTATTGTAAATCATGGGGAAAATGCTAAATGCATCGAGCTTGCTAGGGATATGCGCAAATTATTTAGATGCGAAACTCTTGCCCCTAAATTACTTGAGACAATAAGGTTGAAATAATTTTTGCTAAAGCTTCTTTGATAAACCTTTCTTTTTAAGAAAGGTTTGGTGGGCGAGGAGAGATTTGAACTCTCGACCTTCACGTCTCTAACTATTAGGTTATCAGCTTCGTCTCTTCATGTGACGCGCTAACCAAACTGTGCTACCCGCCCATATTCAAAACTTGTATTTATTCCTTAAAAAGATTAACAAACGATAGCTACCGCTAGCGAGTTCTTGACAAAGAAGCTAGTTATCTCGACAAGAGCTCAGAATCGTCTTTTCTTAGCAAAGCATTCTCTGCAAAAAACTGGTTTGCCCTCAGTGGGCTTGAAAGGTACCTCGCATTCTTTTTTGCACTCAGAACAAATCGCTTTGTGCATTTCACGAGGTCCTCTTTCTTCGAATGGCATACAAATCCTCCTTCATAGCAGTATGATTTGAAACTTTATAAATATGGTGGACCGGGCGCGATTCGAACGCGCGACCTCGTGCTTGCGAAGCACGTGTCATTCCACTAGACCACCGGCCCATTAAATAGTTAAGATTTATTATTTATTAAAAATATAATGTGTATATGATTGCAGCTCTTGCTGATATTCATTCACCAAGATATCTCGAGCTATTCTGGTCTTCTTTGCAAGGCATTAAACCGGAGCTGCTTCTTTTTGCAGGGGATATTTGCGAGGTCTGGCAGAAAGAGCAATATAAGGTTGTGCTAAAACTTATAGAAAGGGCTGGTTTGAGCTGTCCAATTATAGCTTGCTGGGGGAACACAGAATTTGAGCAAGATTACGAAGAAATAAAATCAATTTGTGGCGATAAAATAAATTTTTTAACAGATGAAAGTATTGTAGTAAAAATTTCTGGTAGGCAAATTGGAATTGTAGGAACAAAAGGTTGTTTGGACCAGCCGACTAGTTGGCAGGCGAGAAATATACATAATATAAAAGAAATCTATGCAAAGAGGGTAGAAAATATTAAAAGTCTTCTAGAAAAACTTGATACTGAAATAAAAATCTTGCTCATGCATTATGCACCAACTTATAAAACATTAGAAGGAGAGCAGGAGTATGTATATAGCATGCTTGGATGCAAAAAATTTGAGCAAGTTATTTCAGAAACAAAGCCAACTTTAGTTGTGCACGGCCATGCACACAATGGAATTCCGCTAGCTTTTATAGATTCTATACCAGTTTTTAATGTCTCTTTGCCTGTTAACAAAAAAATTGTGCAAATTGACCTTGATAATCTGCCAAAGCCGGGACTAATGAAATTTGTTTAGGCAAAAAGTTTTTAAGTCTGTTACCATAATAACACTAAGTGGTATTGATGGAAGAAAGATATAATCCTAAAGAAGTTGAGCCAAGAATACAAAAATTTTGGCAAGATAGCAAAATATTTAAATTTGACCCCAAAAGCAAAAAACCAGTTTTCTCAATTGACACGCCACCGCCAACAATTTCTGGGAAACTTCACTTAGGTCATGCAATGTCTTACACGCAATTTGAATTTATAGCCAGATTCAAAAGAATGCGGGGTTTCGATGTTTTACTTCCAATTGGCTTTGATGATAATGGACACCCAACTGAAAGATTCATAGAAAAGGAATATAATATTGATTTGTCCAAAGTTTCAAAAACAGAGTTTGTAAATTTAGTTAAGAGAGAAATCAAAAAGGTTGAAGAAGGTTATAAAAACGATTTTATAAGATTGGGCCATTCTTATGATTGGAATTTGTTGTATAGAACAACAGAAGATGTTTGCGCAAAAGCTGCACAATTAAGTTTTATAGATTTGTTTAGGAAAAAATATGTTTACAGAAGTGAAGAACCAACAATTTGGTGCATTAATTGTAAAACAGCGTTGTCTCAGGCAGATGTTGAAGACAAGAATAGGTTAACAAAGCTATATTATATTGATTTCGAATTAGAGAACAAAGAGAAAATAACAATTGCAACAACTAGACCGGAATTTCTAGCAGCATGTGTTGGAATATTTGTAAATCCTGGCGATACTCGGTATAAAGATATAGTTGGAAAAAAGGCGATTGTTCCTATATTCGAACAAAAAGTTTCTGTAATGGAAGATGAAAAAGTTGACCCTAATTTCGGAACAGGAATTGTGATGATTTGTACTTTTGGTGATAAGACAGATATCGAATGGTGGAAATTGCATAAACTACCTTTGAAAATAATTATTACAAAAGAAGGGAAGTTAAATGAAAATGCAAGAAAATATAAAGGGTTAACACTTAAGGAAGCAAAAAATGAGATTATAAAAGAATTAAATAATCTGAATCTCTTAAAAAAGGAAGAGGATTTGGAGCAAACAGTTGGTGTTTGTTGGAGATGCCATAACCCCATCGAATTTATGGTAACAAAACAATGGTTTATCAAAATAATTGAGAACAAAGAAAAATTTATTGAGCAAGGAAGAAAGATAAAGTGGTATCCAGAGTATTATAGAAAAAGGTATGAAGACTGGGTTAATAATCTGAGTTGGGATTGGCTGATTTCCAGACAAAGATATCATGGAATATCTATTCCCGTTTGGTATTGTAAAAAATGCGATAACATAATTCTACCTGATGAAAAAGATTTGCCAGTCAATCCAGAAATTAATAAACCAAAAAAGAAATGCAAGTGTGGTTCTTCAGAATTCATACCTGAAAAAGATGTTTTTGATACTTGGATGACGTCAAGTATGACACCTGAAATTGTTTTAGGTTGGGCAAAAGGTAATAAATTGTTTAAAGATTTGCTTCCAGAAAATCTTAGACCACAAGCTCATGATATAATTAGGACATGGGCATTTTATACGATAACAAAGGCGTTTTATCATTTCAATAAGATTCCTTGGAAGCATATAATGATAAGCGGGCATGCCTTGGACCCAAAAGGAAAGGCAATGCACAAGTCATTAGGAAATGTAATTGAACCTATGGAAATGATTAACAAATATTCTGCAGATGCATTAAGATTTTGGTCAGCTTCAACAAAATTAGGTGAAGATGTTCCTTTCCAAGAAAAAGAACTTGTGACAGGAGAGAAAACAATTACAAAACTTTGGAATGCATCGAAATTTGTAATAACAAACCTTAAAGATTATAAATATAAGAAACTGAGAAAAATAGAAACAATTGATAAGTGGCTGTTAAGTAAACTTTCTAAAGTAATCAAATTATCAACAAATGCATTTGAGGAATATGATTATTCTGTTTCCAAAACGGCAGTAGAACAATTTTTCTGGAAAGATTTTTGTGACAATTATCTTGAAATTGTGAAATATAGATTGTATAATCCCGATGAAACAAAGGATTCTGCCAAATACACTTTATACAAAACTTTGTTAACAATTTTAAAGCTATTTGCTCCAATAATGCCTCATATTACAGAGGAGCTATGGCAAAACTTATTTAAAAAATTTGAAAAAAACGAAAGCATTCATATTTCTGAGTGGTCTGTTGCTGAAAAAATAGACAAAAAAGCAGAGCAAGCCGGAGAACTTGCAGTTTTGATAATTTCTAGTTTAAGGCAGTGGAAGCATGACAAAAAGCTTGCATTGA
>CAZZIA010000060.1:0-3361 GCA_964654075.1 uncultured archaeon
ATGTCTTAGCCGCATAACTTATCTATAGAAATCGTAAAATAAAAAGCTTTTTTATCTCTCAACCGCTGCCCACCTTAGCAGATCTCTTAGACCCTAGAGATATTCCTTGCAGCTCCTAAAAATTGCTTATTAAAAGCCATTTCCACAGTGGGATGAATTGCACTTTTACTTTGTCAATAGTTTCTATACTCTCGAGGTCTTTTGTTATGATTAATCCTGTTTTTAGCCTGAATTCCTTTGCACATGCCACCAATCCCCTCAGTTCTCGTTCTTTTGTTTTTTTGTTTTCTGTATCATACATAACCTGCATAATCTCTTTGATTTTTAGTCCTTCACGAATAACAAAATCAGTCTCAAAACCTTCTTTATTCTTCCAGTAATGAATATCTTGCTGGAGCTGGATTCGTCGTTTAAGCTCTAAAAATACTGCATTCTCAAATAATCTTCCCATATCTTTTTTTCCGCTTATTGCATACATAAATCCTGTATCTCCCATGTATGCTTTTCGCGGATATTGCGCTCTAGCTTTTATTGTACGAGAAAATATGGGAACGAAAAAGAACAGATAACCTTCTTGTGAATGTTTCTCAAGATCAAGAATGCTTTGCTTGCCGATTTTATGTCCGATGCTTTTAAAAAAGTTTAGACATTTTGAGGCTGAAAAATATGATGATTCAATAACATATTTTCCAAATAGCTCAACAGTTGTTATGCTCTCTTTCGCTATTTCTGCTACATCAAGACCAATGATATCTTTAAAATAAGAGTTCAATAGCCTTACCTTGTTTGTCTTGTCTTCAACGAGAGTAACTTCTGGGAATCCGCCGTAGAGAAGCCACTCATTAAGAGCTTTTTCTATGCGACCTATCCCTGCAGTAGTACGTTCAAATTCAATATTCCTGAACTTCAGAAATTCTTTGAGTGACAAAGGGAAAAGCTCATATATAAGCATTCTTCCTCTGAGTGGTTTAGCTGGTATAGCAAGTTTTTTCCTAGAAGAGCTAATAATCAAGCGTAGCTTGCCTTTCAACAGCTCGCAATTTCTAGCCAGCCATCCCTGCCAGTCATACACACCTGTTATTTCATCTAATAGAAGATATCCAGAATCTCCAAACCATTTAATAAGATCAATAAGCACAGTTTTCACATTTTTGATTCTGCTATCCTCTAAGTTTATGTATGCAACCTTCTTGCCTTCATTGGTTAATTTCTGATGCAACAGAAAAAGCACACTTGATTTTCCTGCTCTGCGTATACCAGTAATTCCTACAATTTTAAGAGCTGTGTTATATTTTATGCTTTCTAAATCAATTGCTCGCTGTTTAAGCACTTGTTTTGATGCATAGGTATTCCATTCTTCAAAAACTTCTTCCATATATTGTTTTTATTTAGAACAGTATTTAAAGATTTCTGTTCTCAAAGAGAACAATTAATTTTTTGCATATCTAGAAAAATCGGCTGTATCTCTTTTTTTCTCAAAATAATCTATATATAGTTCAAATATTTAAATATTTGGTTCATATAAAGATTAAAATTAGGTAGAAATACATTCATCTGCTGTTATTCTTATTTTACCTCAACTAGATCTAAGCTAATGTTAAGATTAAATTAATTTAAACTTAAAAAGTAGCTTTATCAAAGGATAAAATGTGATAATTTTGGAATTAAATTTTCTTGTTTCTTCTTCACCACTCATTTTGTATTAATAGTAATTCTCGCATAATAAGTTTTTTATTAGAACTTATATTGAAACTTTCCGTTCTTAACAAGACCGAAGAGCAAAATATCCTAAAAGAGCAATTATCCAGAAGATGTTTTATTTATTATATCGACAAAAAACTTATATCAGTATATAAATTGTCTAGTGAAGGTTGTGAACCTTGTGTAGGTTGTGTAGGTGCGATTTGCATTTAAAATGATAAGTGAATTCCTACTTCTTTTTGTAACCAAACTTTTTATTATATTCTTTATGATCTATAACATCAAGAACAAAAGCAATTATTTCTATCTTATTTTCTCCTTCTACTAGCGTATATAGCGTCCTAGCATCCGCCAGAAATTCGGTAGCTCCACGCGAAAAAGATTTATTGCCCCATATTTTTTAATATATTCTGCTGGAATCTTATTTTTTGCAATAGGATTTCCATAATGGTAATTTATTTTGATAAGTTGTATTTTCTTATTAATTGCATTAAGTATGATTCGCTCTGTTTTTGATTTTGGTGCTTCTTTGTTTAGATATTTGTATACTTCCTCTGCTTCCGGAGAAAAGATCACTCGCACCCTTTTCATAGCTCAAGCCCTTTTGCAATTGCTTCCCTTAAATTTGGATTAGTATTATGTATCCATGTGATTCCTTTTATGCTAACTGCTATTTTATTGCTTTCTTCAAGGTATTCAAGAATTATTTTTAAAGTATGATGATTAACTTGTCTTGGAAGCTTTCTTTTTAGCTCTGCTATTGTTATGACACTCTCGTCCATATTTTTTAAAGTATCTTCCACCATTAATACAGTATTCAAAGTAGGAGCATGCTCTAATTTATGTTCTAACAGTATTGTCATTTTCATCACTATTGTTTATCAACTAATAATTAATATACATTAACTTGTATATAAAGGTTTCTATTAGGATTTGCCAAGTGTAGTCTTTGTGCATTCGTACCTCCACTTCCTCCACTTCCTCTACTTCCTCCACTAGACAATTCACGTGCTGATGTTAGCTCTTTGTTGAGTGGAGCTTGTAGAGCTTGTGTAGGTTGTGGACATGCGATTTGCAATATCTTGAGAAAGTGAAGCAGGCTGGAGATTTAGAAAGTGCTTTGAAGTTGTTGGAAAAGTCGCTTTGTAGCACTCTAATTTTTTATTCTTCTATATCAATCCATCTTTAACTAATACTACAGTTTTGTAGTATATTGGGATCGCACATACTCTTTAAGAAATTTATCAGAAACATAGTATTCTTGTTTGGTCTTTTTAACAAGTCCATTTAGAAATTTATATTATTAACACATTACAATTTATATGAAAATCTTGTTAAATGTTCCAAGATACAAGCAGCCACCAATGGAATGCGGTCCAACTTGTCTAAAAGAGGTATTTGACTTTTATAACTATAAAATAGATTTAAAAACTATAATCAAAGGGACTAAAAGTGAAAAAAAATATATTGATTGGGACTACAAACTAGGATTATTCGCTCTTAAATGCGGTTTCAAAGTTGATGTGTACACGCTTACAACAGATATATTTGACCCGACATGGTATAATTTTAAAAAAGATGTTTTATTAAAACAACTTAAAAAAAGATTAAATTTTGTTTCTAAAAATTTTTGCATTTGAGTATCGTGGGCGATTGAACG
>CAZZIA010000060.1:3371-3744 GCA_964654075.1 uncultured archaeon
AATAACAAAAAGGATGTTAAAGATGGGTATATATGGTGGTGGTATAAGCCAGCATTAGAAAGTATAATAAAATTCATCAAAGCTGGGGGTAATATCAAATTTGTTCCAATATCAAAAAATCTTATAATTAAACTTTTAAAAAAAGGAATACCTATAATAGCGCCTCTAAATAGTACTTTAATTTACAAAATAAGAAGAGTTTATAGAAATAATTTTGACGATATAAAAGGGGAATATGTAGGACATTTTATTGTTATTTCAGGCTACGATTCCCGTAAGGATAAATTCATTTTAGTGGATTCTGATAGAATGGCAGATAAAAGAAAAGGAATAATTAAAGTAGATGCTGACTTGTTAATAAATAGTATAATTA
>CAZZIA010000061.1:0-3742 GCA_964654075.1 uncultured archaeon
AAGAAAGCTTTAGCAAAGAATTTAAGGGGGTTTAACAAAAATGGCCGCAGTGGTGTAAAACTGATTGCATCATGCAATTGTGCAAAATGGTAACATAGAGGCCTGTGGAAAGCTTTTTAGAAAAAGCTTTAGCAAAAAGTTTGCAGGTAGCCTTTGTCCCGAGAACCTTTTTGGAAAAAAAGGTTTATCAAAAAGGTCGGGAATTCGAATCTCGGCTGCGGCCCCATTTCTCATTAAAATTTATTTCGACAGTGCTTTAATTATGTCTGCCCTGGCAATTATCCCAACAAGCTTGTCATTTTTAACAACCGGGAGCCTGTTAATCTTATACTTGTTCATCATCTGGGCCACTTTTGTAATTTTTTCATCAGGTTCTATTGTTATAACGGGCTTGTTCATAAAATCTTCAACTTTTATGTTTAGCTTGTCTATTGCATCTCTAATTGTCTCAAACTCACGCGTAGATTTAATTGCAGCAAGAATTATTGCAAACGAGCTTTCAGTTGGAAAATGAACTCTTGGCATGTAAACATCTATTATCCTTACTATGTCTGCCTCTGTGACAATTCCTATAACTTTTTCATCTTCAACAACAGGCGCGCCAGAAATTTCATTTTCAACAAATATCTGAATAACAAGTTTCAAAGGATCTTTTGGCTTTAAAGCTATAACTTTTTTTGTCATCACATCTTTCACAAGCATGTCATCACTTTTTTAATATTCTTAGTTTAAGTTGCAAGCACATGAATACGCATAAAAATAGCGTTCCAATAACTGCACTCTGCCATATATTTTTCAAAAATCCAATTATCCACACTAAAAGCCCTAGGATAAGAAAAATCCACATTAGTATTTTAGTTCGCTTTTCTTCTTTCATATAAATCATTTTTGTGCTTTGATATAAATATATTTTCTGCAAAGCTTTTTTTCTCTTTTAATTTCTGTATTTGAGAATCCAGCAGTTTTAAAAACAGTTCTAATTGTTCTATCACGCAGCAGGAACTTGTGTGTTGTGATTGTTGGAGCTAAGATTGCCAAGGCAGAAATTACGCCACCGGGCTTTAGCACCCTTGCGATTGCCTGAAGCTCTTTTTTAGGATTAACAAAGTAATTAATTGTTAAAGTGCAAACCACACGATCAAACATCCTTGGCTCAAAGGGTGCTGGCTTTGCGATTTTAACAAAAACTATGTTTGGCAGCTCAAATTCCCCTTTTGCTTTTATAATTGCTCTGCCAATCTGCTTTTTAGACAGATCAGCTGCCAAAACCTTCTTAACTTGCCTTGCAACCGCAACTGTCGTGATACCTGTACCACATCCATAATCAAGAACAACATGCTCCTTATTTAACTGGGCATTAGCTAGAACTTGCTTTAGCTCGGCTTTGCCGTATAAAAGCAAAGGAAAATACCAGTTAAATGCAAATGAAATTCTGTCCCAGAATTTTTCTATAAACCTCCTGTCAGTTTGAAGTTTTATTATTATATAAGCTGGAAACCCTAGCGCAATCAGGGCAACGCCAAAGCAGAGCATGGTCGCAGCATCTGGCTGAGTTAGCCAGAAGCAAAGCAAGACAAAACTAAATAAAATTATAGCTGGCGGACCGACTCTTCCGAAAGGCGCCCTGAAATATCTTTTTTGGCCTGGCATAGCAACTCTTAGTTTAATAAAGGCTAACAGCACAAAGCAATATGTTATGATAATTAAAGGAATTAAAAGCGATAGCAAAATCCTATAGCTACCAAAGCAGACCAAAGTTATAATAGAAGTTATCACAGCTTGAAATGCTATTGCAACATGTGGTGTCCTATACCTTGGGTGAATTTTTTGTATGTCTGTTATGAATAGCTTGTCCCTTGCTAATGCAAATAGCAGTCTCGGAGATGATACTATCCAACAGGCTGCTGCACCTATCATTGGAATAAACATAAGAGCGGCAAACAATTTTGCAGCTTGAGCTCCAAAAAGTATGGATGCGATGTATGCAATAGGTGCTTTAGCCTGGCTGAATATGTTCCAATTAGTAACAGTTAAGCAAACAAAAACTAGCGCAAAAGAAATTATTCCAATAGCAACAGTCGCAGCTATAATTGTTTTTGGTAGTATTTTCCTTGGGTTTTTTATTTCCTCTGCAAGAAATGTTATGGATTCCCAGCCAAAGAATGCCTGAGCAACAAAAAATAGCGATAGGAAAATAGAAGAAAGAGGGAAAACAAAAAATGGTGATAGGTTTGAAATTTTTACTGAAAATAAGCCTGGAAATATTATAATAGCCAGTGTTAAAATTGTTAAAAATCCAAAAATAAAAAGCATTTTCGCGCTATATTTAATTCCTATGTAATTTATAAAATTAAAAACAGCAATAAACCCGATAGAAAGTGCAACATGCGCAAAAAATGGTATGTCAGGAAGCAAGTAGTACAGCGAACCAACTATGAGTAGCGCAATTGTGATGTTTGAAATTATCCATGCAGACCAGCCAATTATAAATGCTGGTAGCTGTCCAAAAGAATTTTTTGTGAATTCATATACGCCTCCTGCTTTTGGGAACATTGAAACAAGCTCTGCAAAATAACAAGCCATCAGCACAGAAATTGCAGCCATTATTGCCCAGGAAATCAGCGAAGCAGGCCCTGCGTAAGCTGCTGCAATTGCTGGTATAAAGAAAATATCTGCCCCAAACATTGAATTTATGCTTAGCAAAAGCGCTGTGAAAAAGCCTATTTCCCTTTTAAGTTGCATAAAATTATTTTGCTAACTTATATAATAAATTTGCTAAGTTGTAATAAATCCTGTTATGAGCGCAACTGCTACAAATATGCCATATAATGCAAAAAGTAACAGCCCGGCTGGCCATTTAAATTTCCCTCTTATAACTAAAAATAAAGTTATAATATTTACAAAAAGCAGGACAATGAGGCAGTTTTTAGTTACTTCATCAAGTGCAATTGGCCCAAACATAGCAGCTGTGCCCAATATAAGAGTTAGATTTGTAACAATTGTACCAAAGCAATTACCAATAGCCAGGGATATATTCCCTTTTTTAAATGCTAAGAGAGAAACTGAGAGCTCTGGCAAAGATGTTCCAAAAGCCAGCACAACAGCTGCTATAAGCGACCCAGCTATACCTAAAATTCCAGCTAAGCTTATGAGAGAGCTCACAATAAATTTTGCTGCAACTATTACAACTGAGACGCAAATTATAATTGAAAAAAGGGTTTTTAAAATTTCAAGCGTCGTTGACCACCCAAACCTATATTTAAATGGCTCAATTGCATAACCCTCTTTTACAATTGCATAGCTAAACAATATGAAAGTGCCTATGCAACCAAGTCCGAACATAAAATTAGCCCTACCTAAAAAAAGCAAGGTAGCTGCAACTATTGATGTTATTGCTAGGGCATGCAAAATTTTCTTTTTTTCATATCTTGTTAGTGCAAACCCAACTAAAACTGCTCCTAAACCAAAAATCAAAGTTATATCAGTAACATTAGCCCCGGTTACATTACCAACTGATATTATGCCCTGGCCTGCAAGAGATGAGATAATTGCAACTGAAAATTCTGGCAAGGAAGTTGCGACTGCAACAAAGATAAAACCAGCAGCAAACTGTGATATTCCAATCAGTTTAGAAAATTTTATGCAGCCCTTTATTGTTAGCTCTGAAGCCTTTACCAAAATAACAAGGCTTGTAACAAATATCAAAAGCGGAACAAACATATAATATGTTCAAGTTTATAAA
>CAZZIA010000062.1:0-3725 GCA_964654075.1 uncultured archaeon
AGATAAAAAATATTTACAATTATTCAAGAATTTATTTATTGTCAGAATTTTGGTCATATTTTTATGTAACTGCTAAATATGGTCTGGAAAAATTAAAAGTTGGTTCGGATAAATTATTTACAGATAAAGAAGCCAATTTAGCATTAGAACATGCCAACGAGTGTTATAATGCAAGTAATGCATTTTATAATAAATTGAGGTGGGAGAATGAATAACAAACTTAAAGAAATCAGGGAGCAAGTTAAAAAAGAATTGGAATATATACCAAGAGGCAATACCCTCCAAAACGAATTAAGAATGTTTTATTGGCCTTTAAGAATGCGTAGTTTGGGTAAAAAAGCAAAATCTAATGAAACAAAAGAGGATATATTAAAAAAGTCAATTGAAGCAATTAAAGAGGATTACTCAAATTTTATTCCCCAGTATGATAAAAAATTTTTCAGGTTGAAGGTGTGAAATGGTTATATGCAATAGATATCTGAAGATAGTATTATGGAATAAACTTGAATTTTTAATATATTTCATACTCAGTATTTTAGCCCCTATAACCTTAATCTTCTGTGGGATAAATCCAACTATTTCTGCTGTTCTTTTCTCTGTCTTTTTTGGGATTGGAATAACGCGATTTTTTGATAAATTAAAGGAACATGTAGGATGGATTTCAACACTAAAGATGCTTTTATCCTTTGTTAAGGTATGGACCGAAGGATTACATACTTTAACAGATGTAAGGTGGATAGGACAGTTAAGTTGGTTAAAGACGCAATTATCTGATGGAGAGACAAAATTGTTAAATTATCCATCTGACAGAAAAAAACAATTTGTTTGTCTACTATTAATGCCACACAAGTTCCATAGTGTTGACATATCATTGATTTATAAATTACCGAACAAGATGGGTAATTGTAATCTATTTAAACTTAAACATTCGGTAATTTTAGTAAATCATAAAATAGAGGATAATCTTAATTTTATGCTTGAAAAAATTCATCTGAGAGAAGGGCTTAATAAAAAGGAGGTGGAGGAAATTACTGGTCTTTTGAAAGGTAATGAAACATCTATAATCCCAGTGTTAGATAAAGAATTACCAAAGATTGAATGTGAAATTGAAAAATTATTACTAATATTAGGTGAAAATGACAAAACCTACTGACAAATTTATGAATAAGATAATTTGTGAAGATTGTATTAAAGTTATGAATGCAATGCCAGAAAAATCAGTAGATTTGGTTTTTGCTGATCCGCCCTATAATATTGGTCTTAAATACGACAACCATAAAGACAATATGCCTTATGAAGAATATGTAAATTGGACAGAAAAATGGATTTCTGCTTGCTTACGAGTTCTAAAAGACGATGGCTCTATCTATATTGCTATTGGAGATGAATATGCCGCAGAAGTTGTATCAATTTTAAAGAAAAAAGGATTATCTATGAGAAATTGGATAATCTGGTATTATACCTTTGGTCAAAATCAAAGAAAGAAGTTTAGTAGAGCGCATACTCATATAGTTTATTTTACAAAACACGCAAATGAATTTACTTTTAATGTCAATAGTGTTAGAGTAAGGTCTATTAGACAAGAAATAGGAGATAAAAGAGCAAATCCAAAAGGAAAAATACCTGATGATGTTTGGAAAATATCAAGAGTTGCAGGAACATTTAAAGAACGGGTTAAAAACTTTCCTTGTCAAATGCCTTTAGCACTTCTTGAAAGAGTGATTAAAGCGAGTAGTAATGCTGGAGATATAGTTCTTGACCCATTTATTGGAAGTGGAACAACAGCAGTTGCATGTAAAAAACTCAGTAGAGAATATATAGGAATTGACATATCTCCAAACTATGTTAAAAATGTGGAGAATAGATTAAAGAGTATGTTGGGATAAATATATAAATAAAGAATGAGAGGTAATGAAAATGGGTAAAAATTTTGATTCAAGACCTTATTGTATAAATGATTTTAAGGAGTGGCATGAACGTAGAGAGTTAGTATTAGCACCATATTTTCAGAGAAGATCTGTTTGGTCTGATAAAGCACGTTCATATCTAATAGACACAATCTTACGTGGATTGCCTATTCCTAAAATTTATATGAGACATCAGATTGATGATAAAACTCATAAGTCCATTAGGGAAATTGTTGACGGTCAGCAACGTTTGAGAACAATATTAGATTTTTTAAATAATGGTTTTAAAGTTTTAAAAACACATAATTCTAAATATTGTAATTTATATTTTAGTCAACTTCCTAAGAATATTCAAAATGAATTCTTAAGATATGAAATTTCTACTGATTTAATACCTGGTTTAAAAGATGAATTAGTTTTAGATATTTTTGCAAGACTTAATACTTACACAGTTAGTTTAAATAAACAAGAACTAATTAATTCTCGTTATTTTGGTGATTTTAAACAAACAGCATATTACTTAGGTAGAGAATTTTACAATTTTTGGATAACCAATAAGATACTTAGTCGTCATCAAATATTGAGGATGGATGAAGCGGAACTTTCTTCAGAACTAATAATAGCAATGGTTGACGGAATACAATCAAAAAATGTTGTAGAATCTTATTATAAAAAGTATGATGATAATTTTCCTATGAAGAAAAAAGTAACTTCCGAATTTAAAGTTGTTATGGACACTTTAGGTGGGATTTTTGAAGATATATTGTCTGGTTCAATTTTTCATCGTAAACCCCATTTTTATAGTATCTTCTGTGTAATTTATGACTTAATGTATGGCTTGAAGAACTCTTCATTAAAAAAAAGAATAAACATTAAGCCGATCATATATCCTAAAATAAGAAATGCTATTGGAAAATTGGAGATAATTTTTAATAATCCAAATGAATACCCAGAATATAAGAAGTTTATTGATGCTTGTAGCAGGCACACAACTAATGAACCAGAAAGAAAATTAAGACATGATGTTATAGGAAAAATAATTCTAAATGAATTTGGAGGGTAAATAAAGTGATAGGATTAAATGTATCCCCTCTGCGTAAACTATTTAATTCTGAGATAAAAAAGAGTTTTGATTTAATAGCAAAAGTTAATGAACTTAAACCACCATTACAACAAAGGTATGTTTTTTTAATTGTAGAACTTTCTTTTTTAAAAATATATTTAGCATGGGAACAACTCTTGGAAGAAACTTTTATTAGATACATGACAGGTGGAAAAACCTTTAAGGGATATAAAGTTAGTTCTTATGTAAGTCCTAAAAATTATATTCATGCTCAAGAACTTATTAATGAAGGAAAGGAATATTCAAATTGGACACCAGATGAAATAATAAGAAAAGCAAGCCTTTTTTTTAAAAAAGAACCATATAAAAATGCATTAAAACCAATTATTCAACAATTAAATGAGATGAAATGTATTCGTAATAGAATTGTTCATGGATCACACCATTCCAACGAAAAATTTAAATCTCTTGTTCGTTCTAAGATTTCATACGCACCTGTAGGAATTACAGCAGGAGATTTCTTGCTTAAAATGGAATCAGAAACAAAAAAAACTTTTTTTGAATTCTATACTGATTTTATAGTTAACGCAAGTAAAAAAATTGTTCCTTAAATTTACACAGAAAGATCAAACAATTGACATGGTTTAATCTTGAATTGTAACATATTTGCTGTTGGTCTTCCTGCATCTCCTCCTTTTCTTTGCATTGTGATTTTACCAATATATAAACTTCCTCTTGGTGATAATCTAACTTTT
>CAZZIA010000063.1:0-3668 GCA_964654075.1 uncultured archaeon
TTTTTTGTATCTCGGTGTGATATTCATGAATATCAATACCGAAAAGATTGGAAGAATGTTTTTTTAGTTCAGGGAAAAAAATACCGCTGCCATATCCAATATCCAGAATGTTATCAAATGTAGCATCTTTTATCAATGCATCTATCATTTCCAATCTTTTTCTATATAAATAGCCAATAATAGGTTTATAATAAAAATTGGCACAGTCATCTTTCGTGGTTCTTTTGATTAACAACTTCTGAGGTAATAATTTCATCTTTTTTTGAAAATGCATACCTGTAAAAACAAGAATCTCCGAATGAATGATATTTTTTCTGCTGTCAAGTTTATTCTATCTGATAGATTAAAAATATTCAGAGGCAGTAACATTTTATATAACAATATTTTATTAAGTTGAACTCTGTTGTTTGAAGTGCATAATCAAATTTTTTTATACCTGTAAGATGATGTAGTCCTTCAGGCATTTTTAATTTTAGAATATCTGCAAATTTAATAATTGGTTCCCAAGTGGATTATACCAAGAAGCAATTACAACTGTGTCCGATTTACAAATTTTATATATTCGTTCTAACATCCTTGGAACAGAATTAAGATATTTAATTAAATCTACCATAATTATATAGTCAAAATTACTTTCAATAACTAAATTTTCAGCGGAAATAATTCGGAAATCAAATTGAGGATATTTTTTCTTAGCAATTTTAATCATCTCATCAGGTACATCTACTCCTACACCCATGCTGGGCTCTAAATAAGCCAACATTTCGCCAGTTCCACAACCAATATCTAAAATTTTCTTACTTGGCGGAATAATTTCAGAGTAAATCTGTTTAACTTTTGTATAGTAATACTTTGGCTTTTTTTCATCGTATTGATTGCTATATTTATCAAAATGAGTAGATTTGCTCATAAGCATTTTATGTCAATTTAAATTTTTTAAATGCAATGAAAGCCATTCTTAGCAATAAAAGGCCATGTCTAAATCTACTAATTTTTATATTACCATATTTTCTTTCTTTATATCTTACAGGTATTTCAACAATTTTTAGATTTAACTTTGCTGCGCCAAACAATAAATCGAAGTCACCAAACGGGTCAAACTCACCAAAATATTTTCTTCCTTGTTTAATCCGTTCATAATCTTTTTTGAATAATGCTTTAGTACCGCAAAGTGTATCTTTAATTTTTTGCTCTAAAATCCATGTAAAAACTAAACTGAAAAATTTATTGCCTAACATATTCAATGTTCGCATCGCTTCTTTTTCCATAGGATATACAAGCCGTGATCCGGATACAAATTCAGATTTACCTTCTGAAAGTGCAAGATAAAATTTTGGAAGGTCTTCAGGATGCACTGTTAAATCAGCATCCAGTATCATAAAAATCTCGCCGTTAGCCGCATCGAAGCCCTTTCTTACTGCATCTGCTTTACCAGTTCCTTCACCTTGAGGTATCAGTTTTATATTTTTTTCAGGATACTTTTCCATCATTTCTTTTATCTTTTCAACGGTTCCATCGCTTGAACTTCCATCAACAAAAATTATTTCGGTCAATTCACATATACTTGGAATTCGTACTACCGCGTCCTCAATATTGCCTACTTCGTTCTTGCAGGGAATTATTACCGAGCAAGAGTAGTTATTTTTTTTGACGGCTGTATTGATTTCTTTTGCAATTAGGAACCCTATGAGACAGAGTTTTTTTATTAGCGGGAATTTTGCAATGCATTTATTAAAAAAGCTTGATATAAAAGGCACATAAATCGGGAATAAAAATCTGTACCCTTTTTTTATAACTTCGTAATGGTTTAGATATAGTAAGTTTTCAATATCATCTAATGAAAGCCAGTTCTGATATGGTTGTTTCTGCTTTAAGTGGAATTTCTCAGCCAAAAGTATTATTGGTTCCCAAATGTGATTATAATATGTTATGATTACTCGTGTATTTACTTTAGTAACTTTTTTAAGATTTCTAAATGCTAGCCACACATCTGATAAGTGACCGATAAGGTCTTGCATAATTATATAATCAAATTTTTTATCTATAGACAATTTTTCTATATCATCTATATAAAATTCTAACTGTGGGTATTTTTCTTTTGCAATTCCTATCATCTCTTCACTAATATCTATTCCTGTGCCGTTTTTATGTTTTAAGTTTGCAAGCAAATCACCAGTTCCGCATCCGATTTCTAATATTGAACCGTTTTCCGGTATGATAAATGAGAAAAACTTTTCAAGTTCTTTATGGTAATACCAATTCCTTTTTCGCCAGTAATCTCTTGTTTTTGCGCAGGAATTAAAATAGGATATTATTTCTGATTTTTCCATACAGTTTCTCTGTACCAATCAATGGTTCCCTTAAGTCCTTCCTCAAAAGATGTTTTTGCTTTGAAGCCGAATTCTTTATATGCTTTTGAAGTATTTAAACATCTTCTCGGTTGACCATCTGGTTTTGAACTATCCCAGATGATTTTTCCTCTGAACCCTGTTAACTTACGGATTAGTTCAACTAAATCTTTTATTGAAATTTCAAATCCAGCGCCTATATTGACCGGCTCAGCTTTGTTATATTTTTCTGTTGCTAAAACAATTGCTTCTGCGCAGTCTTCAACATATAAAAATTCTCTTGACGCTTTGCCTGTTCCCCAAACAACTATTTCTTTTTCATCCTTCTTTATTGCATCAAAACATTTTTTTATGAGTGCAGGAATAACATGAGACGATTTAGGGTTGAAATTATCTCCTGGACCATAGAGATTTACAGGCATTAAAAAAATGGAATTAAAACCATATTGTTGGCGATATGCTTGCGACTGAACCAAAAGCATTTTTTTTGCCAAACCATAAGGTGCATTTGTCTCTTCCGGATAGCCATTCCACAAATCTCCCTCCTTAAATGGCACCGGGGTAAATTTTGGATAGCAACATATTGTTCCCAGCGCTACAAATTTTTCAACTCCGACTTGCCTTGCAAATTCCATTAGCTGTGCACCCATCATTAGATTATCGTAAAAGAATTGTCCTGGTTTCTCACGATTTGCACCTATTCCGCCAACAACTGCTGCTAAGTGAATTACTATATCTGGTTTTGCATCTCTATATAATCTTTTTACTGCTTCCATATCTACAAGGTTATAATCTTTGCTTCGTGGAACAAAAACATTTTTGTAGCCGTGTTGTTTTAGTTTTTCCACTACACAAGAACCCAGGAAGCCAGCACCGCCAGTTATTGTTATTCTTTTATCTTTTAGTAGTTCTGTCATATTTCTTTATCAATATAAATTCTATGCCAGAGTTCTAAGATCAGTAATGCCCAGAGACGATAGCCGTGGTCGCGGGTTCCACTGATATGTTCGTTAAATAATTCTTTCAATGCTTCTTTCTTGAAGTAATCACGTTTAACTGCTTTTTCTGATAGAACAACTTCTCGCCAGTAATCTTTCCAGTCCTCTCTGAACCATTTGCCAACTGGAATTCCAAAACCCTGTTTACCACGATGAATTATCTCTTTTGGTAAGAAATGTTTGAATGTTTCTTTCAAAATGTATTTAGTAGTTAGCCTGTGCAATTTCCAGTTTGATGGTAACGTTACAGTAAATTCTATCATTTTGTGGTCTAAAAACGGGCTTCTTGCCTCTAACGAGTTTGCCATTGATGCAATGTCCA
>CAZZIA010000064.1:0-3656 GCA_964654075.1 uncultured archaeon
ATCCAATCAGGGTCAGCCCACATTAAATACAAAAATTTAAATAAAAGAAATTGTAAATAGTTTTATGGGCCCAACAGGATTTTTCTTGCTAACAACTTCTAGTGCACTCATCTTAGTAGTTATTTTGATTGGTCTGGTAGTTTACACTAGAATAAAGAAGGATGAGTCGTCCGAGCTTGTTAGAATGATAAAGGAGTTAGCAGATACACGACGTCAGCAGTGGAAGCCTTCTGACTACGAAACAAAACATGAAGCAACGCTACTTGCACTTGGTCGGGCTGACGCTTTTAATGTTCGTCAGTATGCGATATATCGAAAGCCAGAAAAAACTATAGAAGATGTAAAGAGAGAAAAAGCCGAAGAAGCGATTTCAGAGGGCTGGAAAGGAATTGAAAATTTTGATATTAATAATTTTAAAAAAGAAGAAGCATGTCACCCAACAGATGTGCAGAATTGGATAAAAGAGAATATTGAAGGACGAACAAAGCAGCAAGAATATGTTACTGCTTATAAAAATTTAAGGAGAAAACTACTTGAGAAATAATTTTCTCTATACAAATTCATTTTCTTTAATATAAAATCTAAGCAACTTCTTCTCTATGGTGTGGCACCTTCTTCTTGCGCCCCCAATTCCTTCTGATAACATCTCTCGCAAACATTCCTATATTCAGGAATTTCAGCGAAGCAGTTTAGCTTATATAAATAATAAAAGTGAAATTAAATTATGCTACCATTAGCTGCTATTGAAAGAATCGCAAGAAAGGGGGGTGCTGAAAGGCTATCAGCTGATGCAATAGTTGAGCTAAGAAGGACTGTGGAGGAAATTGCAGATGAGCTTGCGACTGAAGCTGCTTTAGTTGCAAGGCATGCACATAGAAAAACAATTAAACAAGAAGATATAAAGCTTATAGCAGGAAAAATTCTTTAGCAAAAGCTATTTATACAAGAATTTCTATTAGCTATTTTATGGCACTAACAAAATTAGCAATAAAAAATCTTAAACCTGGGAAATTTTGTATAATAGATAATGAGCCCTGCAAAATTCTTTCCCTTACAACTTCTACCTCTGGCAAGCATGGAGGAGCTAAGGCAAGGCTAGAGGCGCTTGGGCTTTTTGATAATAAAAAGAGGTCTATTGTAAAGCCAGCTGACACAGAAATTGAAGTTCCTATAGTTGAAAAAAAGACAGGGCAAGTTGTTGCTATTAGTGGTAATTCCGCACAAATAATGGATTTGGAAAGCTATGAAATTTTTGAAAGCCAAATACCAGAAGAGCTAAAAAACGGCATTGCCCAGGGACTTGAAATCAGCTATTGGATATTAATGGGAAGAAAGATTCTAATATCTGTTAAAGGATAAAAAAATAAAAAAATAAGAAATCACTTTTTGAACTTTTTTGTGTATCTTTTTGCTGTATCAGCTATAACATCTTTTAGCCCAAGCCCTAGTGCAATTGCAAGCCCAATTCCAACTGATCCGATTATGATTAATAGGATGTTATTGATTAACTCTGGATTTATGCCAACAAATGGCAGCGCTAGTGCTATTGACAGATATACTACAAGGAAAAATATTGTTTTTCCAGTTATATCTGAATATAATGTCTTTGATGTCACTATTTTATCCTTTAGGTAAAGTGCTATGTTATAACCGATTATTATTACAAGGGCAGCTGCTATTAATCCTGGTATGAATATTAATATAGAATTAACAAACTGTATTATCGCTGTAACTCCAAGGAACATAACTGCTTGCTGTATGAATACAAGATAAATAACCCATCTTGCAATCAATGCAAATACATTTGAGAATTTAAAACTTATCTTTTCCTCTGTAATTATGTATTCATCTATCTTTGCCCTTACTAGTATCTCTCTTACAACTCTGCCAATTATTTTACCCAGGATAAAACCTATTATTAGTGTTAAAATCGCTGCAATTATACCTGGTACAGTTGAAAGTATGTTTGCCCATAAAGTTAATAGTAGCTCTTCTATCATGCTTTCACCTTAAATTTATTTACTGCTTCTACTTATAAATGTTATGGTAAATATGGTAAAAAATGAAGTAAGAGCAAAAGAGGTATTAAAAAGAATTTTAAAGAAAATAAAGCCAAGTAGAGCAGAACAAGAAGATATGGCAATATTTACAAAAAAAATAATGAAAAGCGCTTTGCAATTTGCAGGGCCATTTTCTGCTAAGCCAATGGTTTGCGGTTCTGTGGCAAAAAACACATGGCTTGCTGGAAGAGGTGAGCTAGATATTTTCTTACTTTTTAACAAGCTTTTGCCTAAAAAAAAGCTAGAAGAATATGGATTAAGGGCAGCAAAAGATATTATTTTATCTTTAAATGGCCAGTTTCATATTGCATATGCTGAGCATCCATATCTGCATGGTTTAGTAAAAGAAGACGGGAAAACTTATGATGTGGATATTGTTCCATGCTATGACATCTCACCTGAAAAAATAAAATCAGCGGTAGACAGAACGCCGCATCATGTTAAGTTTATTAATGAAAATCTAGCTATCGGTCTTCAAGATGAGGTTAGGCTGCTTAAGGCTTTTTGCATGGCAGCTGGCTGCTATGGCGCCGATCTGAAAACACAGGGCTTTTCAGGATATCTTTGTGAATTACTGATTTTGCAGTTTGGAAAATTTTATGATTGTGCAAAAGCAGCCGCTGGCTGGAGAGCTGGAACTGTTATTGATGTTAAAGGAGAAATTAGCAAAAAAGAAGCAATTAAAAAATTTAAGAGCCCTTTAATTGTTATTGATCCTGTTGATAGAAATAGAAGTGTTGCTGCTGCGCTATCAGCTGAATCTTTTTATAAATTTGTTAAAACATGCAAAGATTTTCTTCAACTGCCATCAGAAAAGTTTTTCACAGTAGAAAAGAAAAAACCTTTTAGCATTGCTGAAATTTCAGCTGAGATAAAAAGAAGAGGCACAAGATGGTATTTGATTAAATTTGAAAAGCCTAAAATATTAGAAGACATATTATGGTCGCAAGCCAGAAGGTGCATAAAGCAAATAAAAAAATTGCTTGAAAACTACGGATTTAAGGTATTAAGGTCTGATTTTTGGTTTAACCATGAATGCATTCTGCTATTTGAGCTTGATATATGGCAAATTCCAAAAATTTTCAAAAATATAGGTCCAAACATATATAGCGTTCATGCTGAAGAATTTCTAAAGCATTATAAGGACTATAAAATTTTTATAGAAGGCGATGATTGGGCTATTGAGCAAGAAAGAAAATTTTCAACAGCTTTACATTTTCTGCGCGATTTTTTCACTAGAGAGGTAAAGGAGCTAAAGGTGGCAGGAATTCCAAACAGGCTAGCACCACTTATGCATAACTGTAAGATTGTCTCAGGTTCTGATGCGCTAAGGCTGGTTGCAGAGCTACCAGAAGAGCTTAGGTCTTTTATTAAAGAGTATTTTGAAAAGAATCTAAACGTTGCAAGTTAGTTCTTTCTTTTTTACCAAGCACTTTATTAATAGAAATACCTTTATACGTATCTGGGTCTACACCACATGCCGCATGTACAGCCCTCCAACCATATGCTATACTTTTTTCATCTCGTTCATCTCTAAAATAAGGCGGCAATTCTTTTTCATCTTCTGGGCAGCAAGGCATTTTTACCACTAATTAA
>CAZZIA010000065.1:0-3574 GCA_964654075.1 uncultured archaeon
CAATTATAGAATTCTGTGTTTTTGCCCACAGTTGAATCCCAGAACCAGCACAAATACTATCTACATATTTTACTTCTATTTCTGGATCCATTTTTAGTTTTTCATTAATAATCTTTTTTGTGCTTTCAACTTGCCTTTCTGCGACCTTTGCATTTTTTAAAAGTGATGAAGCAACTGATACTCCTTTGATTTCCAATAATTTGCCTTTTTCAGTGATATTAATTTCTTTTAATTTTAGCGGTCTCACTAGAACCTCAACTCTGGCGCCTCCTTTAGGAAAGAAACCATCTCTCAAAATTTTTATTTCTGATTTTTCATCTAAAAGTTGAAAAAATACTTTTTGCAAATATAAAACAGGAGGAGCCCATTTACCAAATGTAGCACCACCTCTGATAGTAATATTAATTGACTTTTTAAGTTGCATAGTAAGTATCATCAGTATTTGTAGCACAAGACCTATTGATCCTGCTGTAGATATTTTAACTTCTAAGTCCTTTGCTTCAAGTTCGCCTGGCAAAAACTCAATTTCTCTGGATCCTATTTCTAAACCCTTTAGTTCTGCAGAGCAAAGCTCAGCAAGTGCTTTAATTCCCATCATATGTTGTGTTTTTAAACCAGGGGTCGGTCTTGAGCCTCTTATATTTTTTATTTTAACAGGACTTCCTGTTAGAGCAGACATAGCAAGTGCAGTTCTAACTATTTGTCCTCCACCTTCAGAACCATCAATCTCTATCATATCCTAACCTGTATTTTAATCCTTTTCTTATTATGAAAATCAAAAGCCCTAAAACTATTCTAACACCTCTCGGAATTCCAGAAATATGATGATAGTTTATCCTTACTTTAACTTGTGATATTTTTAATTTGTTTTCAATAGCACTTGCTAGCATGGCATTTTCAATTATATATCCGCCACCGAAATTTAATTTTTCTGCAGCTTCCATATTCATTGCGATGAAACCGCAGTTCGTATCCTTTAATTTTGTACCAAAAAACAGGTTAAACATGCTTCTCCATACAAAATTTCCAAGCCAGTGCCTGAAAGGAACAAGTTTCCAGTCTCTATAACCCATGACAAAGTCAGATTTGCCTAATGCATCTTTAATCTTTGGGATATCTTCTGGATTATATTGCAGGTCAGCATCAATAATTACTATCCTATCTAGTCTCTTCTTTTTTGCAAGTTCAATTCCTGTTTTTAATGATTCCCCCTTCCCAAGATTTGTTTTATGCTTTAGAACAACTGCACCAGCCCGCTTCGCGACTGCTGCTGTTTTATCCTTTGAGCCGTCGTCAACAACAATAATTGTTTTAGTAAACCTTTTTGATCTTTTAACAACTTCTGCTATTGTTTTTTCCTCGTTATATGCTGGAATAATAATACAGTCTTTCATATTTTTATCATATCACCATTTTTAGGAGCAATTGCTTCTACTCCTCTTCCTTTAAGCTCTGTTGCAAATCTTTCGCAATAATCTCCATGTATGCATATAACTTGTTTAGGATTTATTTTTCTTACAAATTCAAATAATTCTGATCTGCCAGCATGGGCAGAAAAATCTAAATAATGCATATTCATTTTAACTTTTAGATCTATTCCTTCTGCTACGAATCTTCCAGTATCTTGCAAGTATCTACCTGCTGTTCGAGGGATCATGAAGCCTGTTAATATCAGTGAGCATTCTGGTTTTGTATAAAGAGATTTAATATAATTTACAACAGGCCCGCCGTCTAGACACCCTCCAGTAGTAACAATTGCACATGGCTCTTGAATTGCTTTTTTTCTTTTCTCGTTTCTATAAAGTGGTATAACATCTTTTAGGGCCATTTTTAGAGCCTTTGGATTTCTAAGAAATTCAGGATATTTTAATGCGATTTCTGTTGCTTCTCTTGCCATCCCATCTAGATATATCGGGAAATCATGTTTGAAAGAATCTAACACCATCAAAACTTCAGCTGCTCTTCCGACAGCGAATGCAGGTATTATTGCTATCCCATTATTGTCTATGGTTTCTTTGACAATATCGATTAACTTTTTTTCTGTTTCCTGCCTAGGCGGGTGCTCACGCGAACTATAAGTGGTTTCCATTACTACAACATCAATATCTTTAATATCAATTTTTGCTCCAGCCAACAGCTTGGTCGGTTTAAGCTTGAAATCTCCTGTATACAATATTTTTTTCCCCTCAGTTTCCACCACAAAAATAACAGACCCTGGGATATGCCCAGCATCAAAGACATCTATAACACAGTTTTTTGTTTCAAATTGTTGGCCATATGTTATATCAACTTCATTTTGCTTCATTTTTTCTATATGCCTTATTGTAAAATGTTGAGGTTTTTGCCTTAGCCTGGCAACTTTTAAGCTATCCTTTAATAATAGATGGGTCTGGTCAAATGTTGATATGGTTGAATAAACATGCGGGTTATCCCTTTTAAAAAGAGCTGGAACAGAACCGCAGTGATCTAAGTGAGCATGACCTAGAAGCACAGCATCAACACCTTTTGCAGGTCCTGGTAGCTCAGCAGTTTCTACTTTTAAACCATAATCAAAAACTAATTTTTCTCTCCTAGTTTCTAGTAAAACAGCATTTCTGCCAACCTCCCTAAACCCACCTAAGCATTTTATCATCATCTTAATCGCTTCAAGGAGACTCCACCCGAAAGGGTAGAGAGGAATTGAAGTATAAATAAATTTGTAACTGAGGGTAGTGAATTAGAGATAAATTCTAAAAGCTCCCTTATCAATTGGATAGCCATGCAATCAATTAAAGTAATTGAATTAAATACTTTACCCTTAACAAGACATAAATTTAAACATCTTGATGAGTTTGAAAAGGAATACTTAAATGTATTAAATACTACTTTCAAATTTCTTACTTTCTGTTTACCAGATTCAAATAGCGAATTACATAGCATATCCTACACCACGTTTAGAGAGGAAACTAATTTGCCTTCTCAGATTATTGAAACTGCTAGAAGAGAAGTTTGGAGCAAAAGAAAAAATATGTTTGATGTCTCTTCCTTCAAAAAAGCTTCTATTAGAATGACAGAAAGAGATTATAAATTTGATAGGACTATCAGGCATAATCCTATCTTCGCTGTGAAACTGTTTAAAAATATTAAGAAGATTGTTATACCAATCAAGCAAGATGGCTCTTTCAAAAGATTTAATGAACTGATTGAAGGTAATTGGAATTTCAAATCCATTATCCTTGTTAAAAGAAAAAATTGGAAAATCCAAGTAGTTTTCAAAAAAGAATTTCCTGATCCTAAGCAAAGCAGAATTGTAGTTGGGGTGGATGTTGGGTCTGCGACCCTGTCTGCTGTAACTGTCTATGATTCTGTTAGGGATAAAATCATTAAACAGCTGTATTTCGGCAGAGATATTGCAGACAAACAAAGAAAGTATATCTTCAGGAGAGCAAGGCTTAGCAGCTATACTGATAAAGGAGACTTCAAAGCTAAAAGATATTTGAAAAATATGAGCAGAAGACAAAGCAATTTTGTTAAGACAAGGAGCTATCAAGTTGCTTGGCAGATTATCAAACTTGCTAGAGAATATAATGCCTGT
>CAZZIA010000066.1:0-3535 GCA_964654075.1 uncultured archaeon
CAATGGAAAACTATAAAATTGACCAAGAGAAAGCTTATGAAATAATAAAATCTGCTAAACCATTTCAAAGCTTAAGCAAGAAAGATTTTCTAGATATTTTAAAATTACTAGAGCAACTAAGGTTTATTTTTATTGACAAAGAAATAGGAAGGAAAAGAAGAGCCTTTGATTATTACTTCCAGAATCTTTCCACGATTCCTGATAGTATTTCATTTAAAGTTATAGATAGTGCTTCTAACGCAGCAGTTGGTAGTTTAGATGAAGGTTTTATTGCAACCCATGGAGATGTTGGCTCAAGCTTTATTGTTCGCGGAAGGCCTTGGCGAATTCTATCAGTAGAGGATAGAAAGGTTTTTGTTGAGTCTATTGATGAGCTTGAATCAGCAATACCAGCATGGGAAGGTGAATTGATACCTGTCCCTTTTGAGGTTGCCCAAGAAGTTGGAAAACTTAGAGCAGAAATAGCAGAGCTAATAAAAAATAATTTAAAAAATAAGGAAATTGTTGAAGCACTAAAGCAAAGATATCCCATTTCTTCTGAAGCAGCTATAAAAATAATTTCTCTGATAGAAAGGCAAATAAAAAAACATCCGCTACCTGATGGCAAAACTCTCCTATTTGAACGCTTTAATGAATACATTGTAATACACGCCTTGTTTGGAACTTTGGTTAATGAAACTCTGGCTAAATTTATTTCAGCTATTTTATCAGCGCAATATGGCGAAGCTATACTTAGCAAGGCTGACCCGTACAGAATAATTTTCCGCGGCTGTGGTATAGATGATATAAAGAAAGTGCTGTTTGAATATTCTCCGGAAGACCTGGGGATAATACTTGAAAAAACTCTGCCAAGATCTTCTTTGTTTAAATATAGATTTATTCAAGTGGCAAAAAGATTTGGTGCAATTGAGAAGGGTGCAAGTTTTGACAAAATTAATATTGACAGATTAATTGATGTATTTTGGAGCTCGCCTATCTTTAAGGAAACTTTAAATGAAATATTTACAGAAAAGATTGATTTGCAAAAAACAAAGGAAATTCTAGCTAAAATACAAACTAAGGAAATAGCTATATGGGAGGCAACAGGGCTCTCGCCACTAGCTAAGCTTGGATTTAGGCATGAGCTATATGATGTTGTAAAATCAGAAAGACCAGAAAAAGAAATATTAAAACTTTTTACTCAGAGGATATTAAACACAAAAGTTCGCTTGATTTGCATAAACTGCGGCAAATACTCAATTGCAACTATTGTAAATGATATTGAACCAAAACCAACATGCCCCCTATGTGAATCAAGACTAATCGGGATGGTAAGACCTTATCAGACAGAGGCACAAAAAATTGTTAGAAAGTGGCTAGAAGATAAAGAGCTGAAAATTGATGAGCAAAGGCTTTTAGATGGGATAAAGAAAACGGCAAACCTACTAATTGATTATGGCAAGCAAGCTTGTATAGTCCTGGCTGGAAGGGGTGTGGGGCCACAAACTGCAATAAGAATTCTTGCTAAAAAATGCAAAACTGAGGATGACTTGTTTAGGTATATTTTAGCTGCAGAAAAAGAATTCATTAAAAATAAAAAATACTGGAATTAGAAAGTTTTTATTATAATAATTACAATTCTTTATCATGCGATTTTGTCTATTAGATGCTGATTATATAATCAGAGATGGAAAAAGGGTTTTAAGGCTTTTTGGAAAGGATGAAAAGGGAAATTCTGTTATCGCATTTGATGAAAAATTTGATCCTTATTTCTATGTTCTCCCTAAAACGGGGAAAGAAAGCAAAGTAAAAAATGAAATTCTTAAAATAAAGGAATTTAAAATAAATGATGTTCAAATTGTCGAAAGAATGCTAAATGGCAAAAAACAGAAATTTCTAAAGGTTATTTGCAATCTTCCTCCATCTGTTCCAAATGTACGGGATATAGTTAAAGAATGGGAAGGTGTAGAAGAGGAATATGAGTATGCTATAAGCTTTTACAAACGCTGGCTAATTGATCACCAAATTTCTGGCTTAAACTGGATAGAAATAGAAGGGAAAGAGATAAAAACTGATTATAAAGTTGATAGAGCGGTAAAAATTGAGAAAATAAAACCTTTGGATATCGAATCTGTTCCAGAACTAAAAATTTTTGCATTTGATATTGAATGCGATGGAGAAAAAATAATCATGCTTTCTCTTGCTGGGAAGAATTTCAAGAAAGTGCTAACTTATCAAAAAGACAGCTACCCAAACTGGGTTGAGATTGTAAAAGATGAGAAAGAGCTTTTAGAAAGGTTTGTTGAAATTGTTAATTCAGAAAATCCTGACATATTATTAGGATATAATTCAGATGAATTTGATTTTCAGATAATCCAAAAGAGGACAGATGAACTAAAAGTAAAGCTAGCAATGTCTAGAGATGGCTCTTGGTTAAAATTTGCTAGAAGAGCGAGAATAAGTTCAGCCAGATTCAAAGGTAGAGTTCACATTGATCTCTTTAATTTTATAAACAATATTTTATCCCCTCAGTTACAAACAGAAGTTCTCAGTTTGGATGCTGTTTCAGCTGAACTGCTTGGAGATACAAAAATCGAAATGCAACTTGAAGAAATTCTTACTGCATGGAGAAAGAAAAAGGATCTTGCAAAGCTTGCTGAATATTGCCTGAAGGATTCGCAGCTCACGCTAAGACTGGCCGAACTAATTTTGCCACAAATTTTTAGCCTTTCACGAGTTGTAGGCCAGCTTCCGTTTGATACAAGCAGGATGACCTACGGTCAGCTAGTTGAATGGTATCTAAGCAAAAGAGCATTTGAGATGAAAGAGATAATACCAAATCAGCCAAAATATGAAGAGATTCAAAAAAGAAGGCTGGAAAAACCATATGTTGGCGGTTTTGTCCTTGAGCCAAAGGCTGGGATCCATGAGAATATCGCTGTGCTTGATTTCAAATCATTGTATCCATCAATAATTTCTACTTTTAATATAAGTCCGGAAATGCTAAATTGCGAATGCTGCAAACCTGGATATAAGGTTCCTGAGCTAAAATATTGGTTCTGTAAAAAGAGGAAGGGGTTTGTTGCAGGAGTTATAAATGAGCTGATTGAAAACAGAAAAGCAATAAACCAAAAACTCAAAAAGTTAAAGAAAGGCTCCTTAGATTATAAGTTGCTTGATAATAGACAGTATGCGTTAAAAATAATTTCGAACGCAACATATGGAATGTGTGGCTTTGCAGGAGCTAAGTGGTATTCAAGGCAATGTGCTGAAAGTATAACTGCTTTTGGTAGGTCTGCAATAAAGCAAACAATTGATAGCGCACGAAGGGAAGGACTTATTGTTCTTTATAGCGATACAGACTCTTGTTTTGTAAAGCTAGGTAAAGTCGGTAACTTAGTCAAAAAAACTGAGCAGTTTCTTAAGAAAATAAACAAAGAACTCCCTGGTATAATGGAACTTGAGCTGCAGGGAATATATACTAGAGGCATTTTCATTCCTAGAGGCATTGGACCAGGAACCGCAAAAAAAAGATACGCATTGATTGATGAAAAAG
>CAZZIA010000067.1:0-3447 GCA_964654075.1 uncultured archaeon
AGCCCATTTGGTGTTGAAAGATATGAGATAGAAGATATAGCTGTAAAGTATGAAATACCGCTAGATGCTATTGTGATCAAGGAGGGTGAAGAAGAAGGGATGACGCCAATGAAAAAAGAGATATTAGAGTCTGTGCCAAATGCACTAGAAACTATAAGAGCTGCGGTTGCACGGTCTGGAAAAAAAGAGAAAATACTAATTATGGGCGTTGGAAATACTTGTGGTGTTGGAAACAACAAGGAAGCGGTTGCAGAAGCAGAAAAAATGATTAAAGAGCACATTAAGAAAGTTAAAGAAGAAGAGGAAAAGAAAAAGAGGAAATGGTTCTAATGAGAAGAACATTTGGATGTAGAAAAAGCCAATGGAAGTATAGCAAGGAAAGGAAAAAGAAGAAATAATATTGTTAACTTTAAATATTTCTCTAATGCAATTATGCTTAGGTGTTTAGATGTCATTAAGACCAGGGCGAGCTTATCATCACTTTGCTAAAAAGCCTTATACAAGAATGTCGAGCAGAAAGCCTAGGCAAAGCTATGTGAAGGGTGTTCCGGTCTCAAAAATACATCAATTTGAAACAGGAGCTGTAGATATTAAATTCCCAAAAGCATATAACTTGGTTGCAAGAAAGGAAGTTCAAATGAGGTCTAATTGCCTAGAATCAGCGAGGATTTCTGCAACAAGTTATCTTATATCTAACCTAGGAGAGAAAGGATTTTTTCTAAAAATTCTTACCTATCCTCATCATGTGCTAAGGGAAAAACCTTTGGCAACAGGTGCTGGAGCTGACAGATTTTCTCAAGGCATGAGGCGGTCATTTGGAAAACCAATTGGCCAGGCGGCCAGAGTATGCCTTGGGCAAAAAGTTATTACAGTTAAATTTTTTCCTGGGGCTGAAAAGATTGCTAAAGAAGCACTAAGACGAGCAGCTACAAAACTTCCTGGTTCCTGTCGGATTGTGTAATATTTATTTAGTAGCTCCACCAAATAAATTCTATGCTTTATGTTTTAAAACCAGACAAAATAACAAAAGAAGATGTAAAACTAGTTGGTGGCAAAGGAGCAAACTTAGGAGAACTTGTTCAGGCAGAATTTCCTGTCCCAGAATGCTTTTTTATTTCTGTTGACGCTTACTATAAATTCCTGGAATTTAATGACCTGCAATATCATATATCAAATATAATTTCTAAAATAGATTTTTCAGATATAAACTCTTTAAAAAAAGGCTCAAACGAGATTGTTGATTTGATTTTAAACTCAAGAATGCCACCTCAGATTAAAGATGAAATTGCCACAGCATACAAAGATATGATGTATGCCAAATTTCCCAGTATAGAGTTTATAAAAGCTGGCCGCGAGCTACCGTTTGTTGCAATAAGGTCATCTGCAATTACAGAAGATATACAAAAGGCATCTTCAGCAGGGCAGTATGAGAGCTTTCTCAATGTCAGAGGTTATGAAAATGTTATTTACAATGTGATAAAATGCTGGGCTTCGTTGTTCACCGCAAGAGCAATGTACTATAGAAAAAAGTACGGTCAGCCGCTAGAAACCGGAATTGGCGTTATTGTTCAACGAATGGTCAATGCTGATCGCTCTGGCGTGGCCTTCACAGTTGATCCAGCGAATCCTGTTGAAGGTAAAAATAATATTATTATGGAAGGCTGCTTTGGGCTTGGCGAGACACTGGTTCAAGGTCAGGTTGAGCCTGATTATTATATAGTTGATAAGGAAACTGGAAAAATAATTGAAAAGAGAATTGGAAAAAAAATTATTCAAAGAGTAAGAGATTATGCCTCTGGTACAACTGTGCAACAGCCAGTTCCACCAGATAAAATAAGTGCGCAAGTTCTGGCAGATTCTGAAATTACTGCTTTAGCTGCTTATTGCAAAAAAATCGAGCAGCATTATGCCTATCCTCAGGATATTGAATGGTGCACTGAGAGGGGGAGAATTTATATTGTGCAAACCCGTGCTGTCACAGCGCTAGAAAAGCCAAAAGAGATCATTGCTCCTGTTGGCACACCTATATTAAAAGGCTTTGGCGTAAGCCCTGGGCTTGCAACAGGTCCAGTGAAAATTATTCACGATCTTGCTGAGCTTGGAAAGGTTGTCCAAGGCGATATTCTTGTCACGGTGATGACGAGCCCTGACATGGTGCCTGTTATGGAAAAGAGCGCTGCTATAATTACAGATTCCGGTGGAAGCACGTGTCATGCTGCAATCTGTTCTCGTGAGTTAGTAATCCCCTGTATAGTTGGGACTGGGAATGCAACCGAGATTTTAAAGGATGGGCAGGAAATTACAGTTGATGCTGTGCACGGTCTTGTTTATCCTAAAGAAGCTGCGCCAGTTGAAGTTTCTGTGCCAGTTACTTTACCAGAACTAGAAAAACCAACCTCAATAGAAGGTCTTACAGCTACTAAGATAAAGGTTAATCTTGCATTTCCTCAAACAGCTACCCTGCAGCTTGCGGCAAAAACAGATGGCGTCGGACTTCTTCGGCTAGAGCACATGTTAACAAAAACAGGGATGCATCCTGTTGAATATATTAGGCAGGGAAAGCAGGACGAGCTAATTAAAATTTTAACAGATGGAATTGGACAGGTTGCACAGGCCTTTAAGCCAAAGCCTGTCTGGGTTAGATCTCTGGATGCACGCACAGATGAGTATAGAAACATGCAAGGAGGTGAGCACGAACCGCAAGAGGCGAATCCGCTCATAGGTTGGCATGGGATTAGAAGGTCTTTAGATGAGCCTGAAATATTAAAATGCGAGCTAAAAGCAGTCAAACAGCTGCATGAGCAAGGGCTAACAAATGTTGCGATAATGCTGCCTTTTGTTATTGACGTCGAAGAGATTAGGAGGGCTAAGCAAATCGCAATGGAGATAGGGTTGCCTAAAGCCGTAGAAATAGGCGCTATGATAGAAACACCTGCTGCAGCATTGACAATGGAAGAGATTTGCAAAGAAGTTTCATTTATTTCTTACGGGACAAACGATTTAACAATGCTTGTACAAGGTGTTGACCGCAATAATGAAAAGCTAGCAAGCCTTTATAACACATTCCATCCATCTGTGCTTAAATTGATGAGAGACGGGATTGAAACTTGCAAAAAATGCGGTGTCAAAAGTAGCATTTGCGGTGAGGCCGGTTCTGATCCGAGAATGGCAGAAATACTAGTAGAATATGGAATTGATTCCATCTCGGCTAATATAGATGCAATTGATAAAGTTAAAGTTGCTGTGGCAAGGACAGAGAGGAAAATGTTACTAGAAGAAGTAAGAAAGAGTGATTAATAATTCGATAAAATTACTCATAATAAAGTTAAAGCTTTTATCTTAAAAAACTATTTTATATTATGCTTTTTAGAAAGGAGGAAGTTGCTACTAAAGAATTCAAGCCGAGACTTACATATGCGCTGATATCTGTTTGTGTTTTAGTTTTTA
>CAZZIA010000068.1:0-3393 GCA_964654075.1 uncultured archaeon
TTTTCTTTCTCTATCATAAATCAATTTATATCTGAAATAATAACCAGATTTTTCAAATTTCAAATTTTTAATAATTTCTCCAAACTTATATTCATCCTTACTATCTATGAAAATATCTATATCTCTTGATTTTATGTAATCTATTCCAAATGCCTTTCTATAGTTCTCATTTACATGAAAAAATACAGCCCAACCACCAACTATTGCGAATTTCAGAGCTTTGCATTTTTCAACAAGTTTTTTCAAATATTCAAGTGATATCTCTGTTTCTAACGGATCATACATTTTTCATCACTTTTAATAATTCTTTTGCAGCTTCTTCTCCCCTGCCTTTTAGAGAAAATAAATCTACATAAAGCTGTGGATAGGACACAACATTAATGTCCCTGCTTTTTATTTTGCCGTAAAAATAACTTTTATCAACAAGAAAGCATATAATATTTCCTTTTTCAGCTGGGAAAATATTTTGTTTTCTTAAAACCATTTCCCATTTTTCAAGCTCATCTTCAAGTACATACAAATGAACTTCGCTTGGTGCAACTAAAGGACATACTAATTCTGTTCCAGCAAATAAAGTAAAAGCATATTCTAATTTATTTTTATTTGCTATTGTGCCTATTTTCTTTATCAAGTATTGTGGTTTCTCAGCGCCTATAAATTCTATTCTTTTCAATTCACTGACAGAAACTGTATATGCCCATGCATTTAGCAATCTTTTGAAATCTTTAACTATAATTTTATTTCTTTTCCTCATGATATATCCTGTTTTTTCTAGCTGATTCAAATTCTTGACAGTAATACCAAGAGATATGTCTGCTTCTTTTGCTGTTTTTCTGACTGCTAAATCCTTTGTATTTAGCAATACTCTTATTACTCTTTGCATAGATTCGCTTATTAACATGATATTTATATGTTCATATTAGTATATAAATGTTCACTTTACTCTTTTTATTACCATCTTTTAAGAACTAGATTCATACTCTTTTTTTCCTATATCCTTTTCCCCATACTTTAAAAGTTCATCTATTATATCATCTTTCTTTTCCTTTGTAATTTTTATTTTCTTAGCCTCATATTTCATTTACTCACCTTAATAGCTGTTCCTATTTTTTCACCTTTTAACGCTTTAGTTATATTTCCTGGAACCAAGGCAGAAATTATTTGCGATTCTATTCCGACTTTTAATATTTCAGAAACTTTTCCAGCCATCCCGCCTGTTACATCTACTGTTGATGCTCCGGCTAGATATTTTTTAACTTTTTTAAAATTCCTTTTTGTTATTTCTGGGATTAGCTTTGCGCTTTTATCTTTTGTCGGGTCTGCAGTGAAAACTCCATTAACATTTGTTGTATGAATAATTTTCTTTGCTCCAAGCTTTTTGGCTAAATAAGGAGCAATCTGGTCTCCAGACAAAATAGAACATTTCTGAGCTTTATCGTAAGCAGGGACTCCATATAAAACCGGTATCATACCAATGTCTAAAAGCCCTTTTATAGTTTTTATTCCCATTTCCCTCAATCTGCCTTTTAACATAATCGCAGAAGCAGATGCTTGACAAGGGATTGCTGGAAGCCCTTCTTTAATTAAAGCCTTAGTTACAATCACATTTAGCTCATTCTGCAACCTTTGAGTTTCAGCAAAATCAATCAACTGCCGTTTTGTAGAAATGCCTTTGTCAATTCCTGTCCTACTAACAATTTGATGACCATAAGAACCTGCACCTGTCACCAAAACTAGACGCATTTTCTTATATCCAGCAGAAATTTCCTTTGCAATTCTGTTTAAATTGTGATAGTTAACTTTTGGTACTTTACTATGCTTGTCAGTTATCACAGATCCTCCAATTTTAAGAATTACTAGATTTTTCATAATACTCTTCTTTAAACACTTTAGTGTTTATAAACTTAATTTCCTTTAGTAAGAAACACTTTAGTGTCTTTTTTAAGTCACCTTAGTGATTTAACCCTCTCAAGCAAAGCACTAATAATTAAAGGTAAAATAAGAGTAGCATCTCCTTCTATTGTAACATATCTAGCTTTTTCCTTAACCTTTCCCCATGAAACAGCTTCTCTGAGCCTTGCTCCTGAGAGTGAGCCATCATACTCAGGAGCAGTTGTGATATACACTGCATAATCTAAACCGCTCTTAAACTGGGCCCACCATATTGTGTGATGCTTTGAAATCCCTCCGCCAATCATTAACGCTCCTGTTCTTTTGGCAGTGAACACAATGTCTGCAAGCTCCTGCTCATCCTTTAGCAGATCTATTTTAAAATTATGGTCCTGACCAAACATCCAAAGCTGCGAACCAACTGCCCCATCTGTTATTCCTGGCACGTAAACTGGGATTTTATTTTTATAAGCCCAGTATAATATAGAATTTTTGTCAAGCGCTTTTCCAATCTCCCAGCTGAGCTCCTTTGTCGAGAGCTCTCTTTTTCCAGAATTATATAATTTGCTAAGTATTGGCTGCATAAATTTTTCAATTGCCGGACCATATTTAGCTGAAGGGATAAAAATATTTCCAAGCCTCAGAATTTTTCTCTTATGCAGCTTCGCATCATCAGCAAAAAAATTTCCATGCTCATATTCACCTAAGGAACGAGCAATATCATGATCCAAAGTTCCGCATGTCGTTATTATAACATCAACAAGCTTTCTCTTGACAATCTCCTTTAACACACCTCTAGTTCCTGTTGCAACAATGCATGCTGGAAATGAAAGAAATTTTTTACAATCCTTGTCCTTAATCATTTTCTCAAGTATATCCATACCAATACCAATATTTTTTGCTGAAAATCCACCACCAGCATAAAGCGCATCGACAAGCTCGCTAGGACTTTTAATTTTACTCGGATCAATATCTTTGACTTTTTTCATTTTTTCACTTTTTAAGATTTAATTTTTTAATTGCAATTTTAAACCAAGGGGTGTATTTAGTAGGATTTTCTTTAATATCCTCCTGCAAAACGCGGACATTTATCCACTTAAAATCATCTACTTCCTCCGGATTTATTTTTGGCTCACCGTCAAATTTTCCAGTAAAAACATGGTCAAACTCCCATTCAGTAAGTTCGCCAAAATTCGCCTTATAAATAAAACTAAAATCCTCTTTTAAATCACAATCAAATCCCATCTCTTCTTTCAATCTTCTATGCACAGCTTCCTCCAAGGACTCGCCTGGCCTTGGATGGGAGCAGCAAGTGTTGGTCCATAAACCACCGCAATGGTATTTTGTTTTTGCTCTTTTCTGTAAAAGCATTTGCCCCTTTGAATTAAAAATAAATATAGAAAAGCACCTGTGCAATCTTCCTCCGTTTTGGTGAGCTTTCATTTTCTCTTCTGTTCCTATTTCCTTATCCTTTTCATCAACAAGTATTACTCTTTCCATTTT
>CAZZIA010000069.1:0-3131 GCA_964654075.1 uncultured archaeon
TTGGGGCTGTAGGTTAACCTGGTAGACTGTCGGCTTTGGGAGCCGATGATTTGAGTTCAAATCTCAGCAGCCCCATCTATTCTTCTTAATTGTAGATTTTGAATATAATGAAGTTCGAATTAACCAGATATTTCTATTTATAAAAAGAGCCTTCGATGAGAATTGAACTCATAACCTATTGTTTACGAAACAATTGCTCTACCATTGAGCTACGAAGGCGCGTAGCAACTTCGGAGCGATGTGAAAAGGTATCCCATTTCACACTGAGCTACGAAGGCTTCAAAAAAATAAGGTAAATACACTTTAAGAGGATTGCTCTCCGGATTCGTGCGTTGCGAAGATCTGCTCTCCTGGCTGCACCTTTGTAGCATAACAAACTCTGTTTCTTCCTGTTTTTTTTGCATGATAAGAGGATTTATCAGCCACAAATACAAGCAATTGTGTAAATTGTTCTGTTGGATGAAGTTTATCAAAATCAGGAATAGCTTTTTTCAATTCATATAACTGAATCATATCATTTTTCCATAGATAATAAATAGTATCTGCATCAACAACTCCAAAACTGCAGGTAACATCTGCTTTATCTTTAACTTTTTTTCTTAATCTTGAAGCTGCATTTAATGCACTAGTAACATTTGTTGAAATCAGAGATGAAAATTCCTCTCCACCCATACGGGCAACTAAATCATATCCTCCTTCTCTTGTTCTTGAAAATCCTCTTAATATTGTAGCTACATCTCTTAATTTTTTATCTCCCATTTGATGTCCGTATTCATCGTTGTAAAGTTTGAAATTATCAATATCAGATGAAATAATTGAGAAGTTTAAACTAGAAACATCCTCTTCACCCGGTGATTCTTTTTTTCTTAAATAATGATCTGCTTTTGATCTTAAAGCTTCCATAAATGTATCTCTTAACATTAATCTTGTAAGGTTATCTAATTTACTATCTATTAATGAATATAACATTCTGCTTGCTGTTGCTATGAAAGCTAATGCACTTATTTTATACCATCTTTTATTTAATCTTAAATCAGAACCGCTTACTACTAAACATCCTAATACCCTTTCAGAATCAGAAGAACGCAATGGAATAATTACTGTTTGTTTTGGATCTTCAAATGTTTCTTTAATTTTTATTTTTCCCAGGGCAAAATCATGAGTTCTTAAGGAGAATGTAGTTATAGTTTGAGATTTTTCATCAACTAACATTCCTAATCCTCCGTCATTAATTCTTATGGATTTTGCCAATGCACTATCTTCTAAAGGAAGTTCTAAATTATCAAAATGAGCTTTAAAGCCATCATTAGTTTTTACTATTGTAACGTGATGTTCTACAATCTCTCTATTTGTTCTTGAAGTAAGAAATAAACTAATATTATCTGCTTCTCTTAATTGAGATAAAACTCCGTTAAGGAAATGTGCAATGTTACGGGAATGTTCTGAATTCATAAAACGGGAAAGTCCGTAAATTTGTTCTCCCATACCTAATCTTCTTCCAAAAATTTTCTGGGCTAGACTAGGTCTTCTCTTCGCACTCTCAATACCTTCTGGCAATAAAGGAATTCTTAAGATGTCTTTAACTGGCTGTCTTCTAATTTGGGTCATGTATATCTACTTTATACAACAATATATTTATAAATGTGCGCAGAGGATAGGAATTTCTCTAAAGTCATACCCAGTCCTACATTCTGGGGCGCACAAGGCACCTCAGCTGGAGGTTCTTCACCGAAGGTGAAGAGATTTGAACGAATACTTCGTTCAAACAGATTAGGGGGCACGACTCTAGAATCGAACCTATAAACCCAAAGGGAGCAGTTTTCTCAGTTATGAACCAAAAATGGCTCTTCGAGACTGCCGCAATACCATTATGCGACCTCTGCAGAAGGTGGATAGTAAGTTTAAATAAATATTTATTCTTATCATTATTATGATAGTTTTGAATCTTAAGTTATATGAACAGAGTTTGGAAAAAGGAATTTATTTTGCTGATATTGCAAGTGATGTAGTTGAAGAGAGCGGAGTAAGAATTGTTCTTTGTCCTCCCAGTATATTACTAAGGGAAACTGCTGAAAAATTTTCAAATATTTATGCACAACATACTGATACTAATGAATTAGGTGCATTTACAGGAACAATGCCAGCAGGTGCATTAGCCAAAATAGGTGTTAAAGGAAGTTTAGTAAATCATTCTGAAAAAAGAATTCCGATGGATAAGGTAAAGAAAACTATTGATAAATTACAGCAGAACACTCTTGAAGCATTGGTTTGCGGAGAAAATCCTGAAGAGATTGAAAAAATAATGGGATTTAATCCTGATTATATTGCAGTAGAACCTCCTGAATTAATTGGATCAGGAATAAGTGTTTCTAATTCAAAACCAGAAGTGGTTACTGATTCATTAAAAGTTCTTGAAAAAGCAAATAGTGAAATTCCTTTATTATGCGGAGCAGGAGTAAGTAATAAAGAGGATGTGAAGAAGGCTCTTGAGTTGGGTTCTAGAGGAGTTCTTCTTGCAAATGCATTTGTAAAGGCAAAAGACCATAAGGAATTTTTAGCTGATCTTGCTAGTGCATTCTAGCTTTTTGAACTAAATTTCTTACTTTTTTTTCGATATCTGCTTTTTCTTTTTCAGGAAGAATAATTTTTAATTTGACATTATGCAACATACCATTGGCAGTAATAATTAAACTTTCTTGAGATTCAAAAATATCTTTTTCAATTTGTATTACGTCTTTAAAATATACTAAAGATGATGAACTAACTTTGAATGGTTTGTGTTTTGAAAAAGATAATTCTTCTAAAAAAGATATTAATTTGTCAAGTAATTCATTTGTAGAAGTTTCAAATCTTATTATTTTTTCTCCATCTAATCTATATTCTACAAGGTTTGTGAATCTTGTAAATATTGGACAAATTAAATAAAAAATAAATACTAAACCAGCTATGGTTGTTATGATTAGGATGAATAATACTTTATAGAAAGATGAGGGACGGGATATTTTATTATTAACTCTGTATCTAACGATATTTTCTATAAGTAGATATAACCTAGAAAAATTTAAATATGTTAGAACAGGATAAATCCAATCAAGAAACTAATTAGGTTAGCAATAAAACTTATTTTTATT
>CAZZIA010000070.1:0-3121 GCA_964654075.1 uncultured archaeon
TATTAATTTTTTTTCCATACTATCTCCCTTCAAGTAAAGCTGTTATTTTGTCAGTTAGACCTGCTATATGACTGTTACGTTCGATAGCTAAAATAGCCTCAGTTGCTAGGCCTTCATTTTCACCTTGCAACCAAACAACACCATTTTGCCCAACTGAAATCTGGCATCCTGTTTTTTGTTTTATAAGCTCTATCATAGAACCCTCTTTGCCAATTAATCTAGGAACTTTAGCAGGTGTAATTGTTAACATTCTACCTCCTTTTAGCTTTTTTGCCCTGTAGTCATTCATTGTTAGTTGCACAAGCTTTGTTTTTGTAACATTTAAAACTTTTGCATATATTATATCACCAATATCATAATATCTTGATATATCTGTTTTTGTTATATCAACAAATTCACCAACAGCTTCACCCAAAGATAAAATTGCATCATACGGTGAATTTATGTCAACAATCCAAAATGTTGTTTGCATATCCTGAATAAGCCCAATTATACCATCACCTACTTTGGGATTGTACACACCTGCAAAGGGGGTTATAGAAATTAACCTTTCTTTTAGCCTTGCTATGCCCAAAACCTTTGCTTTAATTTCTTCATTGTCCCTGTAACAGCCTTGCCCAGGCAGGTAATCCAGTCCTTTTGCAACAACATCACCCGGGCTTACAATATCTTTTTCTTTTACTAATAATTCTGACATTTTTTCACCTCTTAATAATCTTAACCTCAGCCTGTCCGTGAGTTATGCTATTTAGCTTATCATAAAGAGCTTGCTGAGCTCCGCCTGAAAGCTCTAGTAAACACCTATAATCACCATCTGAAGTCCACTCTTCCTTTGTCATAGAGCCAAAGGCTCTTAACGCAGAGCTTGCTGTGGCTGCAAAATCTGCTGGTATAAAAATTGCAACTTGTATTTTTTCAAAGTGCAGCGGGATTATTCCTTGTATTGCCTTTATAATTGTTTCTAGCTGCTCTTCTGGCCTTTTTTCAATTTCAATTTTAACTTTTGCTTGCTCCATCGCCCTTAATATTCTATCAGGAGGGTGTGGAACGAATGTTTGCGGGTTCACAGCTCTTTTTGCTATTAAATCTGCAATTGCCTTTTTCTTTGCATCCAGCATGGTAGTTCGCTGCTCTGTTGTTAGTTGAACCTGGCCTTCTTTAATTATTTTTGTCACAACTTGTTCTAAGTCATTTGTTCCAAATGTTTTGTTAACTAAGGATGGAGATACTTTTAGCCCTTTTTTAGAATCTTCAAAAACTTCAGGGATTGCTAAAAGCTCTTCCATTAATATAGGCTTGCCAGCCTTTACTTCTAATGCTTTAACAGGATCAACAAGAATCTCAAATTTTTGTCCTGCTTTAATAAGCCTAGCAATAACTGCACGATCAACAGAAATCATAAAAATTACCAAAACTTCTTAATAAATTTAATTCCTTCCTCTCCTTCCCATTTCTTAAATCCTTTATCATTTATGATAGCTAGCTCTACTTCTTTTAGTTTAACACCTTTTTCAGCTGCCTTTAGTGCAGATATGGCCAAAGAAATCGCTTCATCTTGTTTTAACTTTTCTTTCCATCCTCTTTTTAGCATTTTTAAAGCATCGGCAGCACCCATACCAATTGCCTGTGCATGCCATGAATAAAAAGCTGAAGAAGTGTCTATTTCATATAGCTGTGAGCCGTTTTCATCAAAACCTGCCACAAGCAGCGCAACGCCAAAAGGTCTTACACCACCAAATTGTGTGTATAGCTGCATTCTATCTGAAATTTCTTTTACGCAACCTAAAACATTTATTGGCTCATCATATGTTAGTTTATATATTTGTGCTTTAACTCTTGCTACATCTATTAGCACTCTACCATCAGCCAAAAAGCCGGCCATAGCCACTCCTAAATTATCATCCACTTGATGCACTTTGCCAGAACCTGTGTTTGGTATACCTAGGTCTTGGATTATTCTTCTGGCTGCAAGCACAACACCCCCATGGAAAGTTACACCGAGAGAAGTTGTTCCTCTCTTTACAGCTTCTCGGGCATATTCAACCTGAAAAAGCCTACCATCAGGGGCAAATGTTACTATAGCTCTATCATAACCACCAACCATTTCAGGCATAATTTCGATATAAATCACCTCTTTGTGAAAACTGTACTTTTATAATCACTTTGTATTTATTTACATTATAACTTTATAAAGTTTTTCACTTAACAAAAGTTAATAAGTCAACCTCTCCAAAAAATTTTTTTCTTGCGCCCTTTATTGTTCCGGAGATGCCGAGCACTCTTATTATAATTTGTACATCTTCTATTCTTTGCACTAGGGCTAGAGCAGCTCTAACACGCTCAACTGCATCATGGCTGCATCTAATCAGGCCAATTTGCTTTTTTTCATCATATGCATTTCTTATGATCCACACATATGCCTGCGCTGTCCCAAGCTCTCCTAGGGTAGTTAGCAAAGAATACCAAATTGCATTAACTAAATCTGCAAACACTATTGGCTTTTGAGATATAACATGATATGCAATATATCTTTGTCTTTCCTTTAAAGTGGGTGATAAAATATTTGGCCCTTCCATTATTTTCTCCTCTCAATTATTTGTTCTGGTATGTTCATAACAGAAAAAAATGCCCTACTTAGCTCAAGACCTAAAACATTTGCTATTGCTATCAGCTCCCTGGGATCTCTCATATCCCAAATACTTTGCGCCCCGGAGCAAATTATTAGTGGGGCATTTAGCTCTGTGCAAAGTCTGATATTTGTTGCAATGTGCCCAAATATATATGATCTTGGTTTGCGATAAGAATATAAAATTTCTCTAAAATTTATTTGAATTGCAACAGAATTTTTAGCAGCTGCATTTAAGCAAGCCTCGTCTAACCCATTATCTATTCTTCCAAGCTCAGGATGCGCCAGTATATCAACTCTTGAATCCTCGCAAGCAGCCCTATTTATCTGATAATCCCCGCCATGCACGCATAAAACAGAAACTTCTGGCCTTACCTGCTCTACAAGCTGTTTTAGCTCTTCCTTTGTCCTTGGCTGGATTTCAACACCAAGCAAGATTTGTATGTCCTTTATTTGCTCTATTTCTGCTTTTTGCTGTCTTAATTTTTCAAAACC
>CAZZIA010000071.1:0-3103 GCA_964654075.1 uncultured archaeon
CAATTCAATTGTTTCTTTTTTTAAGTCTTGCCCATCTATTAGCTTTTCAACAAATTCCTTTCCTTCTTTCAAATCAAGCTCTTTAGCAACTTCCCTAACAATATCCCTTGCTGCAGGGCAGTTTGGACAGCTTTTTCCTGTATATAATATTAATTTCATAATGCATACCTTTGTCTATCTTTTAGCTCCTGTTTTTTTGCCTCGTTCCAGCCTGAGATATTTTGGTAGTAGCCTGTGATTCTTGACCACCATTGCACATCTTTGCTACCACAATTTGGACAGCTTTCTTGTATCCCGCCAACAGTAAAATTGCATTTATTGCAAACACTTAGGTCTTTTGTAAATGCCATATATTGAATTGCTGTTTTTGTTGCTATTTTTTTAGTTAAATCCAATATTGATTGCGGATCTGGATGGCTTTCACCAAGCCAAACATGGCTCATTGCACCGCCATCAGTTAAAGGATGGAATGCTCCTTCTGTTTTTAGTCTCTGAGATAGTGGAATAGCAGCATTTGGACGCACGTGGAACGAATTTGTATAATATATAGAGTTTCCATCACCTTGTGTAATTACTTTTTCACCATATCTTTTTTTATCTATCAAAGCAAGCCTGCCTGCGCATGACTCTGCTGGTGTTCTTGCAAGAGCAAAATTAAGCCTTGTTTGCTGTCTGAATTCAGCTATTTTATCTTTCATATGCTTCATAACTTTTAGCCCGAATTTCCAAGCATCTGCTGACTCATGCATCTCATAGCCAGTATGGCTAGCAACCAGCTCATTCATTCCAACAATCCCAATTGTATAGCTTTGCTTATCAGGCTCAAAATAACGAGTACCATTTCCATCAATTTTTTGGCTTAAAAATGGCAACATTCCGTTTCTTAGGTTTTTTTCTATTATATCATGACGTAAAATAAGCACCTTTTTTGCTTTTTCTAGCCTGTCATCTAAAAGCTCAAATAATCTGCTATCGTCACCACCAGCTTCATATGCTAGCTGTGGAAGATTAATTGTTATTACTTGGAGAGAACCTCCACGAACAGTTCCATTTTCAATATCGCCTTGGTCATTTGCATCACTTAACGGCATAAGGAATGCGCAACACTGGTAGCAAGCAAAATCTGGCATATATGGCTGATTTATGATATAATATGGTGTGCCAAACTTAGCTGCTAATTTAGATACTTTTAGCAACTCATCATAATTTTTCCCGTTATTTAAATCATTTGGATATATTTGTGTTTCTAGTTTTGGAAAATTAAATGGCTTTCCCTGGTAATCTCCATCTAAATAAACATCGACAAATGCATTAAATAAACTCCTGATTTCATCATCATAATCTGCATACGTATTAGTACCAATTTTGCCTCCAAGCTGAATCGCTTTTATGTCTTTAAAAAGCTTTGGCGTGTCTATATCTAAATCTATTGAAGAAAAGACTGTCTGCCCACCTCTGGCAATATACATTTGCGACATTTCATAAATAAACATCTGAGCAAGCTGTTTTACTCGTTCATAAGCCAACCCTGATATAACTGGAGCCATAAATGTGTTAAAATAAGAAAATCCCTGGCCTCCTGCGCAATTTACCTGAGATGCTGCAAGTATTTTTGCTGCATGTAAAAAAGCAACCTCTGGTTTTTTAGCAGGGCCAGCAATTGAGGTATGGTTGCCAGTTCCGTCTGGTTTAAAACCATTTCTCAAAAAGAATCTGATATCATGGCTAAAGCAAAATGGCCTATAGCAAAAATAATCTAGATCATGTATATGTATTTGCCCTTTTAAATGGGCATCAGCAAGTTCTGTTGGTATTAGCTTTAGTAAAGCATATTCTTTGCTTGTCTGATCAGCAATTAGTTTATGAATAGTTTCTGGATTATATTGCAAATTTGCATTTTCTTTGTTTGGTATATTAATCATTTGAGTTATATCAAAAACAGGCATTCCAACTCTTGTGTATAATTTCCTAGCATCCTCAAGCTTATGCTCAAGCATCTTTACATTCACGATTTCTCTTACTAGAGGAGCAGAAACATGGTCTAAATTTGCTGTTTTTATGAATTTTTCAACCTCAAATGCAATCTGGTCAGCTATTTCTTTATCTAGCTCTGTCTCTTTTATGAGTGATTTTGCAATTTTACTTCTATCAAACCTTTCAAATGTTTCTGCTGAGGTCTGAATATATGTCTCGCCTGCTCTGAATTGCTTTGCTGCTTCTGGGTCCTTTCTTTGCAGTAGGGCAAATATTAGCGGTCTTACTTCAGACATTTTAATTCTAGAATCGGCAAAATGATCAACCTGCCTAGAAATCTGCGTTGCTGTCTGCTCGTCTGTTCCTGCCCTTAAGCATGTTGCTAAAACCCTTTCAGGAGAATAACGCTCAGCCCTAGCTAGCCAGAAATTTATATTGCTCTTATCGCTTAGATAAAAATCATCAACTGCCCTAATTATAGAATTCTTCTTTTTCATTAATATCACACTGTAGCGCGGCACTGAGTTAACAAACAAAATAGTATGGTTATATAAATTAAATATTTGTATTGTTCAATATATATTATGAGAGCATTTATTGGAGTGGAAATTCAGGCCGAATTTAAGGAAAAAATAAAGCAGCTGCAGGAAAAAATAGCAGAAAGTGATGCTGATATAAAATTCGTTGAGCCAGAAAACTTGCATTTTTGCTTGAAATTTCTAGGTGAAGTTGAAGAAAGCAAAATAAATAAAATAAAAGAGGTTTTAGAAAAAGTATGCGCCCAGTTTGAGCCATTTGAAGTTGAAATTTCTGGTTTAGGGTGCTTCCCAAGCAGAAATTATATAAATGCCTTTTGGTTGGGAATTAAAAACCCTCAAGCAATCATCGCATTAGCAGAACTAATTGATAGTTCTTTAGCAGAGCTTGGATTTGAAAAAGAAAAAAGGCCTTTTACGCCGCATCTAACCCTAGGAAGGGTAAAAACAGGAAAGAACAAGCTAGAACTCGTTGATATGATAAGGCAGTTAGAAAAAGTAGAAATCGGGAAAATGCAGGTTAAAGAGGTAAAACTTTTTGAATCTGTCCTAAAGCTAAAAGGACCTGTTTATAACGAGATATTTTATATAAA
>CAZZIA010000072.1:0-3058 GCA_964654075.1 uncultured archaeon
TACATATATGAGAACTCATTAATTATAACATAATTTTCATCAGTTAAAAACAAAGACAGGAAAATTTTCCTAAAAAGTTTCGAGGTGAGCAAAAATGGCAGAAGATGCAGAAAAACCAAGAGAGAGAGCTGCAAGCAATGTAGTATTCGTAGGAAAGAATCGTTTTTAGTTGAGGCTAAGGCGCTTTTTACCTGCGATGTCCTATGTTCTGGCTTGTGTGACACAGTTTAATGACGGAAAGCCTGAGGTTATACTAAAGGCTAGAGGAAGGGCAATTTCTCATGCAGTTGATGTGGCTGAAATTGTCAGGAACAAATTTCTCAAAGACACAGAAATCAAGGATGTAAAAATAACAACAGAAGAAGTTACATCAGAACAAGGAGAAAAGCTAAACGTTTCTGCAATTGAGATTGTGCTTGGAAAGAGATAAATCAGTTTTTCAGTGGGTTTTTTCTTACCCACTTAAACTTCTTTTTAAAAGAAGTTTAATCAAGAAATTTTTATATCTTCTTTGATAATGTTTTTAATTTCTTCTGCTCTTCGTGGGTTAAGGGAAACTTCTAATCCATAAGAAGTTATTTTTTGAAGTAATAAGCCATCCTTTATCAATTCTTTAGCAACTTTTTTTGCCAAACCTCTTAAATGACCAGGCAAACTTTTCGGTAAATTATCAAAAGAAGTATGAGCTGCTCCCCACTTACCCTTAATGAAAAGTTTTTTTAGAATGAATTTTTTCACATTTTCTTCATTTTCCATAAGTATATATTATTATATACTATATTTAAATTTAACCATAAAGCTTTATATATTAGCTTTATATATTATAAAAATCAATAAAATAATATGAAAAAAGAAGAAAAGAGCATATTTGTGCAAGTGTTTGGAGACGCGCCACTAATAAAAGTGTTGGATTTTTTCTTATGTGAAGGACTTTATTTCGACTATTCCTTAACAGATATAGCAAAATATTCTGGTGTTAGCTGGAGAACTTTACACTTCATAATCCCAAAATTATTAAAGCTAGGAGTAATAGAGGAAACAAGACAAATAGGCAGAGCGAAATTGTACAAATTAGATAAAGAAAATGTAATATCAAAGAGATTGCTTGAAACAGAATTCAAGCTCGCTTCAGACTTTGCTGATAAAACAATAGCAGAGCAATTAAAAACACATAAAATGGCTTTAAAAGTATGATTCTTTGATTAAGCTTTCTTTCTAAGAAAGGTTTATATGGTTTTTACAATCATTGTTGCAATTCTGTCTCCAGTTTCCTCAGCTGCATCAGCAACTCTCATTATTCTGTAGCTAAGATCAAACAAAATCAATAGCAGTTTTGGCTCAAGCTTTGCCTTAAAAATTTTGTGCCTAAAAGCATGGATTATTGCCCTTATCTCATTTCTTTGTAACTCAACCTCTGCTGCTATTTCCGTGGCTTTTTTAAAATCAATGCTTAGACTTAGGATACATTTTTTTAGGTCTTTTGTCAGCTGAACAAGAACTTTTCCACATTCTAAAAGGTCTTGTGCTAGCTCTTTTTTTAGTTTTATTTTAGTTATGTCCATATTCCAGCTTGCAATCTCAGCCTGGTCTGCCAAATTGTCAACATGCTCTAGCAGCTCAATTTTATCTTCCTTATCAGGTATAAATCCTTCAGCAGCTATCAGCTTTTCTATTTTCCTTCTCGCATTATCAGCTTCCGTCTCTAATTTATCAATCTCCTTCACTGAGTGCTTAACTTTTGTTAGATTCCCGGAGCAGAATGCCTCAAGGCAGCTATCAAATTCTTCTACAGTTGCACAAACTTTGTCCAGAAATTTAACTAGCTCTATATTTATTTGCTCTGTCCTGCCTAAAGGCAGCAAAGGTCTTATGAATGCCATACTTTTTATTTAGCTTTCTTATAAATATAGTTTATGCTCGGCCCCATAGCTATTGCACTTGCGATATATCTTGCATGGTCTATTGGCGGAAATGATGTTGCAAATTCAATGGGAACTGTTTATGGAACTAGAGCGCTTAGCTTAAAAAAAGCGCTGATACTGGCAGCTGGTCTAGAATTTTTAGGCGCAGTATTTTTGTCAGGGCCTGTTACAGAAACAATTGGAAAAGGAATTGTTCCAAGCTTGGATATTGTAGCAATATTATGCATTATGGCTGTTTCTGCCCTCTGGCTTACAATAGCTTCTTTTAAGAGGATGCCAATTTCGTGCACGCAAGCTGTTATAGGAGCTTTAATTGGATATGGGCTTGTAAGCGCTGTTGGTATGAATTTTGCCCCTCTTGGTGTGATGGGGTTGAGCTGGTTAATCACTCCTTTTGTTGCCTTAGGGCTTGCGGGAGGGCTTTATTATTTTTTAAGCAGGTTTTTAACAAAAACAATTAAGACTATAAAAGACAAGGAAAGAATACACAAATTTTATGTTTATGTGCAAATTGTTTCTGCAGGACTATTATGTCTTGCTCATGGAGCAAATGATGGCGGGCTTGCTATAGGAATTATGTATAACGCATTTCCAAATTTAATTGTTCTTGGAGCAATAAGCGGAGGTGCGATGGCTTTAGGGATCTTAACAATTGGCAAAAGAGTTGTAAAAATGATAGGAAGAGGAATAACCTTTTTAACTCCTCTCTCAGGTTGCATTGCCCAAGCAACCGCCGGCACACTGATTTTAGCGTTAAGCATAGCTGGGATACCGGTTTCAACAACTCATATTGTGCTTGGTGCACTGGTAGGAGTTGGGCTAAAAAGGATAAAATGGGCTAATCTAAGAAAAGTCATGTTATTTAGTTTTGCAACAATTCCTGTCACAGCTGCGCTGATGATTTTACTTAAGACCGTGATTTAATGTTTAAAATGATTTTATCAAAATTATTTAAAAAAGAAGAGAAAAAACAAGAAATAAAATTAAATTTAGATGAATTAAAAAATAAAGTTAATGATATGAAAAGAAAGGAAGATGAAATTATTTTTTCTAAGGGGGGAATAATAGTAAATAATATAAAAATAAAAATAAAGAAGGTAAAAGAAAGTTTGAAAATTTTAGGTGAAAAAGAGATT
>CAZZIA010000073.1:0-3027 GCA_964654075.1 uncultured archaeon
ATCAATAAAAGTTTTTTCAATATCAGAAACAGGAATATAAAAATCTCCAACCTTAAGGAATTCATAACCAAATACATATTTCTTTTTTAGTTTGCGGATAATTACATTGTTGCCAAGGATTACTCTTAATCCGCTCCTTACTTTTGCTGCACTGAGTATAATTGGCACGGTTTCCTGTTCCCATAGGCCGTGAATACTTAGTGCATCCTGCAGGCCTATGTATGCTGGTCTAAAACAAAAAACAGCCAGTGTAGGCTCCTCATACGTTGTATAAAATCCCCTTACAAGCCTTTTTATCTTTCCCTGTTTCAGGAGCTTATTTAAAAGCAAATAAGCATAACCACCTCTTACGACAAGTTTAATATCCCTTGTCATTACTACTGGGCTTTTACCAAACAGCTCTTCAACTTCTTTTAGGTATTTTATTTTACCCATCTACCCACCTCTGTGAGCATGTCCCCACTCGATGGTACAGCACCAACGATTATTAGAGTTTTCAACTCCTTTTCATCTATAGGTGGTTTGAAATCTCTGAGAAAGGCTCTTAAGTTCTGTTTGATCCTTTCTATCTTTTCGCACAAATTTAGCAGGAAATAAATATCATAAAGATCTCTTACCTTTCTTCTTTTAGTGTATGTCACAACCTTTTCTACAACAAGTACCTCCGGTGACAGAGTATAGACGTTGATGAAAGTCCCATCATGGCGTTCAAATGGTTTTGCGATAAATTTCACATTTTTAAATAGCGCTTCAAAGCTTATCACAACCTTTCCATAGAGGAATTTTGCATAGATCATGTTATCTGTCAGCTTAAACTTATTCACTATAAAACCCTCTGACTTCAACGAGTTCAGGAACTCCTTTATCCTACTACTCCCTTTAATCGCGACAGGTAGGTAAACATCAACGTCTTCTGAAAATCTACTACTCCCGTAGCATCGCCATATGGCAGTACCGCCATGAATTACTGCACCAGGCAGGCTGGTATAAAGCTCGTCCACAAGCATATCCTGGGCAACTGCAACATCTCTATGAATCTGCCGCTTCAGCCGCCTTATAAGAGGGATTACAGGCATATTTCAATATTCAACCTAACTTATATATAAAGATAAGTTCGGTTAATTGTAAATAAAAAGTATCCGCAAGGTCCGCACATGTTAATAATAAAGGTATGGAAATGACGTTTATAGAAAATCTACAAAATACGATATAGAAGAAGCTGAGGTAATTGTTTTTTGGAGTTGATAATCAACAACGAAAGCTTTATACACAAGATATTTTGATCACTCAAAAGTTAACCTTTAGGTTAACTTTATAAATTCTATGCCAACGATATAAAACTATTAAGACCAGTCTGTACAAGATTGATCTGATGAAGTGAGAATGTACATTCGTAAATCAATTAAAATATATATTTCTCTGTACAAACTTTTGTTATGGCTATAATAGATAGATTAAAAGATATTTTTCTTAAAGAAAAAATTCCGGATGATCTTAAAGAATTTCTTAACACTCGTGTTAGCAAAGAAATGTTGAAAAGCTGGAAAAACAAAAATCTTTTAACAGAAAAATGGAAAGAGCTTGAAGGCAATCCTGAACGTGAAACTATATTTAATTATGTTGTTAATCAGAAGGACTTTCAAACTATTTTAGCAGGCGAAGGAGTACCAAAAGAAAATATAAAAATAAATTGGTCTAGTTTATGGGATAGATATTTTGAGTCGCAACTTCCATCTTATAGAACTTCTACATTCTATGATGAACGAGGTATTATTGACTGGGACATTTTCACATACAGAGCAGACAGGCCAATGCTTGGCATGTGCCCGCCGCTTATAGCAGTTGATGCAAGAGCAAATATGGCAAATCTACAAGAGCTTGTTTTTTCGATTGTTAACGCGTATGGCAAATATATTGTTGCAATCTACCTGTTTGGTAGCGCATCTGATTGGCTGCGGATGAGACCTGAAATTAAAGATCTGTTAGCTCTGGAGCGTGAATATAGACCGTCTGACCTTGATATAGCAATTGTTGTTGATGATGATGTACCAAAGTATGTTGAAAGTAGAGCAATGTCAGCCGAAAAGCCGTTTGTTGGGACGCTTATGACATATCCAAAAGGGGGTCTTATTAGAAGACTAGAGGAATTTCGTATAGGCAAAAGGCGACTTGGAGGCGATTTCTATTATTTTATTAGTGGGATTCCTCTTTATAGCCGAGGAAACGAGGCATTTATGCTGCAGCGTGCAATTCGCGAAGTAGCATATAGAACAATTGGTCGCGAAGCTTTTGTTTCTATGGTTGAAGAATGGAGACAAGAGGCTGTTGAAAGGCGGGTTGAAAAGGCAAAGAAAAGGTTAGCAGAACATCATGATCAATTAGTCAAAGAGGGAAATATAAAGAAAGCTGAAGAGCTAAATACAAAGTTAAGTACTATAGCACCTTTAGAAGAAGCTCCTGCTGAAGTTCCTGTTCCAAGAATTGTTCCACCCACATCAGCAAAAGAGTGGAATGCTCTTGAGACGGAGATTTTACTTTTTGCTTCAGATTACTTTAGGCATGGAGTAAGATTGACATTTAAGGAAAACCTCCCAGAAGGAAGGCGAGTCCATGGTGAAGCCGCTCCTGACGGCTTATCCGTACGTGTCTATATCGAAGGACATGAAACTAAAATAGGCCCACTTGACACAGCGGCTCACGAACTATTTCATGCTTATGTTTCGTCGGGTCGCTCGCCACTCAAGAAATTACGCACGCGGGACCCTACAACAGGTTGGGGTGGCCCATCCGTGCTCGAAGAGTCATTATGCGAAATAGCAGGCACGGTCATCTCTGAAGCCTTTGCGAAAAAACATGGCTGGCAACTAGAGACATCAACTGCCCAAATTTTAGAAGAACGTATGCAATGGAATATGAAAAATAGACCAGAAATCTACAATATGATGCAACGTCTGATCGATGAGGGAGTGCTAGATAATTTTAAAGATGTGCTCCAAAGGATAGAGGCTGATCCAGAGGCTTTCATAT
>CAZZIA010000074.1:0-2983 GCA_964654075.1 uncultured archaeon
AGTAGGCATATCCAAAGCAAATTTTTATAAAACTCGATATAGAAATATTTATAAACTAAATTATCTTCGAAATATTAATAATTAAAAAGGAGGTAAACAAAATGCAAAGAAAAGGACAGGCAGCTATGGAGTTTTTGATGACTTATGGCTGGGCGATTTTAGCAGCGATTATAGTTATAGGGATTTTAGGGTTTTACTTTTTCGGCAGAGGGTTATTAACACCACCAGCTGGAGTTGTTAGAGAGCCATTTTATTTGAATGCTTGGAACGCAAAAGCAAGCACAGGAATTACACTTGAGCTTCAAAACAAAGGTGATGAAACATATACAATACAATCAATTGCTGTCACTAACTGTGGCACAACAGCAACTGCACCAGGAGATGTTGCAGCAGGCGCACTACAAGCTACAACTATAACATGTACTACTGCTTTAGTTGAAGGCGAAACATTTAACGGAGATATAACAATAACTTACATAAAATCAGGAAGCTCAGTTTCGCAAACAGTATCAGGCTCTGTAAGAGGAAGAGTCGCAGCTTAAATTTTTATTTTTTATTTTTTTATTTTTTTGTAGTTTTGATTAGTTAGTCTTTAGCATAATCTCCTTTATTAAACAATTCTATTTCATTTTTTCTTCTGTCAACTAATCCGCCTAAAACAACTCTTTTATAACCTTTATCTTGTTTTACGACTCCTTTGTTCCACCGTTCTATTTCTCTTGAAACTCTTTCATAGTTTCCTTCATTTAATTTTTTTAATAAAGTGCTCTTTGCAAATCTTCCCTCTCCAACATTATACACAAAACTTACTAAAGTATCATATTGCTGTTGTGTTAATGGAACTACAGCATATTTTGCAATTGCTGATTCTGCTTTTCCAGCATCCTTTTTTAATAATTCTTCTGCTTTTTCTTCGGTGATTATTTTATAATTTTCTCCTGGGAGAATAAAATGCCCATGACCTATTGAAAAACCATCTGCATCAGGATAAGGTTTAGGAGAAAAACCTTCTACTTGCTTGATGAAATCAAGACCTTTTTGTGAAATCCTTGTTGCGTAAGCTGGAATATTCGGTTCAGCAATACTGCCATTAACATAATTTGGTTCAGGAATATTTACATCATTAACATCAATAGAATTTGCAGCATAGTTTGGCTCAGCAGGCTTGTTTGGCTCATAAGGCTTATTTAAAACAAGTTTTGGCTCGTTTGGTTTTGGAGCATTAGAAGAAAGTTTGGCTTCAATAGACTGAATTTCATCCCATCCTAAATATCTACCAATTGCTTTAACAGCAAAAGAACTAACCATCATTCCAGCTAAAAGTCCAACTAAGGTTTGTCTTGGGCTTTTTCCTAACCAATCATAGCTTTGCTCTTTCATTTTCCTTCCCCCCTCACTTCTTCCATATTTTCCACAACTTTAGAATCTTTAATCTTTGTAAGATTAGATTTCTTGGATTTTGTAAACAACTTAGAGCAATCTTTACTCCAAACCCCATAAATGCATGCAGCAGGCTCTTCTTTTAAAAGATAAGAGATGACTCCTACCAACCCATATACCTCTCGCCCGTTAGATTCACAATGCCCAGCATAAATATGATATAATTCATGCCTTAACGATCCTATATTATTTCCATCACTTTTATTTAATGATATAACATAACTATTATCTTTATTTTTAGTTGCACAACTCCCTCCATCATAAAATTTAGCAGATATTTTTTTATTACACCCAAGTACAGATTTTTCATCTTCTAACATCCTAATCAGCTGTTGTTCAGAATTTATTCTAGGCGTTTTCTGTTGAACAGAACAAAGAAAACCCAATGTAAATAAATAAAGTCCAGCCAAATAAATTGGGCTAAGTGCTAGTGCTATTTTCATTGTTTTTTTCATTTTCTTTCCTCCTGCTTTAATTCTTCCATATTTTCAACAACTTTATATCTTAAATTCTCAACTAATAGTTGTTTATGTTTCTCATTATTAAGTTCTAAAGAACCAAATGAAATAGGGTTATGCCCTACTTGGTCAGTATTACAATCAAAACATCCAATAGTTGTTCCAAAAAAAGGCATTTTATCTATCATTTCTATCATCTGAGTTGTTAACTCTATATCTGTAAGAGGTCTATTAGACCCTTCAAGTTCTTCTTGTTTCATTTTTTTTTGAGTATAATGAATTTGAAGAAGGATTAATTCCCATAAAAGTTAAGAATTCGGGCTCAATTTCACCAAGAACTTCTGCAGTCTTTTTAACATGCTTGTCATAGAATTTTAGCCCTCCAAGCCCAGGCATAATCATAACCGAAGTTTTAATTCTAGGATAGACACTATTTAAGATTTTTCCTGCTAATAAAACATCATCTCCAGAACATCCTTTATTTACATAATCAAGAACCTCGTTAGATCCGCTTTCTATTCCCCAATAAATTAAGTTTAGTCCATTATATTCACCAAACATTCTTTCCTTCTTGACCTGTTTAAAACCTTTTTTACCTTTCTCTAAGATGCTCTTTGTTCTTTCATACACTGCAAGTCTTTTTGGATATCTGTGTTCAAAAAAAGTTCCAACATTTCTAGTAAAACTATTTTCAGTATACCTTATCGCTTTTTTCAGAAGTTCTGTATCTACACTCAATGCATCCCCACCCCCTATAAAAATTCTTTCAAGAGTGTTAGCTAAATTGCTTCTTTTTCCAATTTTTTCCCACACCTTGTCAACATGTTCTTTATATTCACCAAAACTTTTTACTTTGTAAGGCATACCCTTATAACCACCACAAAAAGTGCATCCATTCCAGCTACAGCCAGTTGTTAGTTCAAATCTTATTACATGACCCAATTTTTCAGAAGGGGGGGAGAAAGTGCTATTAGAATTGCTATAAAGAGCAGGATCTTTATATATTTCATCTAATGATTTTATAGTTTCAATTTTCATTTTCTTTCCTCCTGCGCTTTTTCAGCTTCCTCCACAACTTTAATCTG
>CAZZIA010000075.1:0-2922 GCA_964654075.1 uncultured archaeon
AAAGCTTTCTTTTTAAGAAAGCTTTGGTATAATTATTCCTTCTAAATCTTCATAGTTTCCTTTTAAATAAGCTTTTGCAGTTAAAGCGCAAAGCAGGGCATCATATGCATGCTCAGATTTTCTAGGGGCTTTGCTTAGCTTTAATATTTCTTCAGTTGCCCTGGGGAAAACCTCTATTACTTTATAATCTCTTTGCCTTAGCACAGCGACAAGGTGCATTGCTCTTAGAGTTAGCATTCTCATTGTTGGTAAAATTGGCGATAGAGGTCTAAATCCTCTTTCCATTAATGCTTGTTCGCAAGGTCTCCATGCCCCTGCTTTTGGTAACCAGAAAGGAGCATCTATTGCTATACATTTTGGCTTTATTTCTTCAATTTCCTTTAGGATTTCTAAATCAGTGTACAATATTTTTGTTTCAGTTTTTCCAAGGGGAAATTCTTTGCAAGCGCCAATCATTACACAAAAACCAGTTTTATTTTCTGCCTTTCCAGCAAGGTCAATCCCAACAATGCGCATATTAATATTTATAAAGGTTAAAATAAAAAAGTGAAAGTATGCTAGAAAAACTTAGCTCAGGGCTAAAGGAGGCTTTGGGAAAGATAACTAGAGCAGGCTATGTTGACAAAACTGTAGTTGATGAATTAGTTGCAGACATACAGCGGACTTTTATGGCAGCTGATGTTGATGTAAAGCTAGTCTTTGATCTAACAAACAAAATTAAGGAAAGGGCTTTAAAAGAAAAACCAAAGCCTGGGCTAACCCCAAAGGAGCATGTTGTAAGAGCTGTTTATGAAGAGCTTGTGCGCTTTGTAGGAAAAAAAGCTGAGATTTCTCTAAAGCCAGGGAAAATTTTGTTTATAGGGCTGTATGGCTCAGGAAAAACAACTTCAATTGCAAAAATTGCTAGTTTTTATCAAAAGAAAGGCCTGAGGCCAGCTCTAATCGGCTGTGATGTGCACAGACCAGCTGCCCAAGACCAGTTAGCTCAGCTTGCTGACCAAATTGCTGTTCCTTGCTGGGCTCCTAAGGAGAAGGACTCAATAAAAATTGCTAAACAAGGCTTGGAGAGATTTAAAAAATATGATATTTTAATTTTTGACTCGTCTGGCAGGGATGCTTTGGATAAAGAGCTTGCTGCTGAGCTGAAAAAGCTTGGAGAAGTTATAAAGCCAGATGAAGTTATTTTGACGATACCAGCTGATCTAGGGCAGGCTGCCGGCCCGCAGGCAACAGAATTTAACAAGCTAGTTGGCATAACAGGAATATTTTTAACAAAGTTAGATGGTACTGCTAGAGGAGGCGGCGCACTTACAGCATGCGCTGTTTCAGGAGCGCCTGTTAAGTTTATTGGCACAGGCGAAAAGCTGGACGCGCTTGATATTTTTGATCCAGAGCGATTTATATCAAGATTAATAGGTTTTGGAGATCTGCAAACTTTGTTAGAAAAAGCAAAAGAAGCTATTGAGCCTGAGAAAGCAAAGCAGTTAGCAGAAAAAATGGTTTCTGGAAAATTTACTTTAACAGACTTTTTTGAGCAAATCAAGTCAATGCAAAAAATGGGACCTTTAAAATCTGTTCTAGAGCTTGTCCCAGGGCTGCCAGCAAAGCTACCTAAGGAATTTGATGTCTCTAAACAGGAAGAAAAGATGAAAAAATGGTCTTATGCGATTCAATCAATGACAAAGGAAGAAAAGGAAGATCCAGAAATAATTGATAGCTCTAGAATTCAAAGAATTTCAAAGGGTTCTGGAGTTCCTGAGCCAGAAATTAGAGAGCTACTAAGAAATTATAAACAAGCTAAAAGAATGATGAGGATAGTTTCTGGCGGCGGGCTAAAAAGGGGCGCGCTGGCCAAGCTTGCCAAAAGGTTTAAAGGCTTTGGTTGAATTTTTTATCCATCATTTAGTAGGCTAATTGCAGAATATTTTCATTTCTCAGAAAACTTTAAATATATATGTATTTATATCATAATATTATGTATCTAGGTGCATAATAATGAGAACCGAAAATAAAATAATTAAATTACTGATAGAAGATAAAAAGGCATTTACAATCAGGCAGATATCGAAGAAGATAAAATCAGATTATAGAATCACTCATGAAGTAGTGCAGAAATTGATTAAAAGAAGTATTATACTTAAACAAACAGTTGGAAGAAGTTCTCTTTGTAAATTAAATGAAAAATACTATGGAATAGAAATTTATGAAGTTGAAGATGAAAAAAAGAGGCAACTTCTGAGAAACAAAGACATCAAACAATTCTATAAAGAAATTTTGTCAAAAATTGATACAAGTTTTTTCATCTTTTTAGTTTTTGGCTCTTATGCGAAAAATAAACAAACTAAAACTTCTGATATTGATATAATGTTTATTTCAAATAACAAAAGATTTGAGGAAAAAATAAACAAGATATTATCATTAATCCCAGTGAAAACGCATATATTAATTTTCAACGAGAAAGAATTTAGAAATATGCATAAATCAGAAAAATCAAATGTCGTAAAAGAAGCAGTAAACAATTGTATAATACTTTATGGAATAGAAAATTATTATAGACTGATAAAATGATAGATGCTGACAGAATAAAAGAAGCAGAATCTAATGTAAAGCAATATTTAGAAGAAGGTTTGTTGAAAAAAGAGACAAATGAAACAGCAAAAGAAATGTATATAGAAAACTGCGATTTGTCTTTAGAAACTGCAAAAAGATTATCTGGATTAGAAGATTTGAATTTCAAACCATATTTATGGATACTAGTCACATCATACTATGCAATGTATTATATTGCAAATGCAGTTTTGCTTCAGTTGGGTTATAAGGTTGGAGAAAAAATAAGTCACAAAATAACTGCTGACAGTTTAATAGTGTTTGTTAGAAACAAATTGAAAAAGGAACTTCTGGAGGGCTATGAAGAATCAAAAG
>CAZZIA010000076.1:0-2819 GCA_964654075.1 uncultured archaeon
AGTTCTCATATATGTAGCACAATCAATTTCTGGACAACCGCAAACACATCTGCAACATATTTTGTCGGTTGATGTACATCCACGATAAGTCTCACAAAGATCTTGCAAAGTATCATCTGTTGGGTCTCCATTTGCACCGACATCAAAAGTTACATTATATTTGTCTGTATCAGCATTTGCACATCCATGTGGATCTCTTAGAATTGCGTTGCATGCTACATTCTGAGCTGTCGTTATTTGAAACTGCGCGCCTCCTGGCCCGAATCCTCCCATATAAAGAGCTATTAGCCCTAGAAGTACTATAACTGCAACTGCAACTATTACTAGAACATTTATTGGTAGTTCGACTCCTTTCATTTATTCACCTAATTTTTTATTGTTTAGCTGGAATATAAAGGTTTCCCTATATCATTTTTTATTGATAATCATAATCGCATTTAGAAAAGTTTATAAACTATGAGTTTATATATATAAACTATGAGTTTAATGAGGGATATAACTAAAAACGAAATAGCGATCGCATTATGCATATTCAAAAGTCCTGAAGTTGAGTACAATGCAAACAGCATAGCAAAAGTTATAGGGATAACGCCAATGGGAGCTTTGAAAATTTTAAAACATCTTGAAAAGGATGGCATACTTGTTTCAAAAGAAATGGGGAAATCTATATTTTATAAAATAAATTTTGAAAATGTTTATGCCAGAAATTATATAAAATTCCTACTTGAAAGAGAGCGCGAACAAACTAGCTCTTATATAAAAAGGTGGGTAACAGAGATCAAAAAAATAAAAAATGCTGACATTGCAATTTTATTCGGCTCTATATTGAAAAAGGAAAAAGAAGCAAGCGATATTGACCTGCTACTTGTCACAAACAAGAACAAATTTTCAGACCTAAAAAATGAGATAATTGAAATCAATAAGATAAGCGAGAAAAAACTTCATCCTATTTATCAAACATTCCAGGATTTAAAAGTTAACATAAAAAAACAGGATAAAGTTATATTAAATACAATAAAAGGAATCGTTGTCTTTGGTGAAGAAAGAATAATAAATGCCTTTATGTAAAAATGTCATTGCAGACATAAAGCATATAATTGAGAAATAAGTTTCGCTCATTTGCTCAATATAAAGGTTCTTGTTTATGGGCAGCCGCAAAGCTCTCTGCAACATTTTGTTGGATCAGCAGCTGTACCACAGCCATAAAAATTGTTACATAGTGCCTGTAAGGTATCGCCTGCGCCACCAGTTGCACCATCGTTGTCAGCATCAAAATTATTTATTTGAATATCTTCTGGATTAGTACCTGCGCATCCCATAGAAACCAATTTCTGGCAAGCTGTACTTTTAACAGCTTCTAAGTTCACCCCGCCAGCTCCAGGAGTCCAAACTCCTGTAAATAGTGCTATAATTGCTACTAAAACTATTACAGCTATAACAATTATTATTAAAGTGTTAACTGGCAGCTCGATTCCTCGCATAGAAAATAATTTCTATTTTTGCTATATAAAACTACTCTTTTGAAATTATATTTTCAACAAAATCAATAAATCTTTCAGCTCTCTTGAGAAGTAAAATACATTCAGATTTCTTAATAATTTTTCTCACATCATAACCTGTAGCATCTCTTGCACTAAGCTCTTTATGAATTATATCTGATTTTGATTGTCCTATTTTCATAGCAGCCTCTTTGTGTAAAATTATAGCTTCTCTGTGATCTTTTGAAGCTCTTTTCTCCAAAACCCAAATTGTAAAGGCATCATTAGCATTAATAGTTGCCTGAACTGCATTGAAAGCGGCTTCTTCAGGGTATTTATCTAAATTATTTTTAGCTATTTGAAGGAACTTTTCAGCCTTTTTCAAAAAGTCTTTTGCATATTCTTTGGGATATTCTCTGACCATTAAATTACCTCTTCTATATTACCAAAAATAACAATACCATTAGCTACTTCTTTAATAAAAGGATCTCTGATACTATATCTTTTTTTGAAATCTTTTACTGAAAAAATATGGCTTGAAAAAATTATTCCTTCCTCTTCTAAAAACTTCTTCTTAAGCTCATCCGCCTCAGCTTCTGTTTCTTTTGGCTTATTGGTTATTAGTGCTATATCTATGTCAGATGTTGGCTGCATCTTACCTTCTGCAGCTGATCCAAATACTATACCAACTTTTATTAACTTTCCCATTTTTTTACAAAAACGCCTAGCTTTTTCTATTGGTAATTTATATTCCTTTTGGAATAATGGTACTAGCAGCTCCTTAACAATATAATTACTTTTATTTAATTGACAAATAATAACTTTTTTCCCTTTTTTAATCTCTTTTATAATATTTTGATCTCTTAGCTCTTTCAGTACTCTATGAGCTGTAGTTCTTGGAATAAAAAGTTCTCTAGCTATCTCAGATTCAATAAAAATCCATTTTGGTCTATTAACTAAAAATCTTAAAATTTTTATTTTTGCTTTCGAATTTAAAATAGGTTCTAACATAAAAATAGTTTATTTTATTAATATTTAAATGTTCCATTTTTGGAACAAATACGTTCCGTTTTTGGAATTATACGTATTTGGCGCAAAGTCCCTTTAAAATTGCATTCAAGGATTCAATTGGTATTTCAAATCCGCAAACTTTGTCAACAGCACCCACCCCAGTTGCCATATCAATTAGCGAAGCAATGATGAGAATTACAAATAGTATAATAGTAGGAATCCAGCTTATTATCTTTAGTAAAATTGTTTCAATTGAAGGGAGCATATTCCTATTTTTGCGCGGCTAAATAAATATATTTAACATTTCTATATCAAATTTTACTCCTTTCT
>CAZZIA010000077.1:0-2788 GCA_964654075.1 uncultured archaeon
CACCCTCTTCTTCAAAAACTAAAAATCCTCTCCAGCCGCAATCTCTGCATTCCCACATATTTGCCAACCAGGGCAGATATTTTATGTTATTAGAACCGCATTTGGGGCAGTGCTGCATTTATCTCAACTCGTCAGAAATTTTTTTGAAATCCGCCAAGCTGCATCTTACAACTCTTTTTTCTGCTAGCTGAGCTGGTAGCTTTTTTATTACATTTGAATCAAACTTTGCAACTTTTAATGCTGCTCTTACAAGCTTTCTCTTGTGTTGAAATAACTTTGCAACTGCGCTCCAGAAAAATTCATCTGTGGCAAATTCTGGCTTTTTTTGTTTTAGCCTTAAAATAATACAATCAACTTTTGGAACGGGCCAGATTTTCCCTCTTGAAATAGCTTCTAAAATCTCAGCATTGCAATAATAATTTGCAGCCACAGTTAATCTTGAATAGTTTTTATCACCAAGCTTTGCAACAAATCTTTGGCCAACCTCTTTTTGATATATTAAAACCGCTGAATCCCAGCTACAATTAAATAATTTGAAAGTAAGAGGGCTAGAAATATTAAATGGCAGGTTTGCTATAATCTTATTAAATTTTGGCCAGTTAATTTTTAAAGCATCCCCAGTTATTATCTTAACATTTTCAAGCTTTTTTCGTTTTAGCTGCTCTGCTAAACTTGCATCTTTCTCTATTGCAATTACTTTTTTTGCTTTTTCAGCAAGCTGTTCAGTGATAATTCCATAACCGGGGCCAATCTCAAGAACAACATCTTTGTCGCAAACTTTAGCATATTTAACCATTCTTTCTGCTACTGCAGAATCTTTCAAAAAATGCTGCCCAAGTTTTTGCATCAGCTCACTCTTTTACTTTTTGCTCAGCAAAATAAATAAGTGTATCAAGCGCTATTTCGCCTTTGTATTCATATCTCGGCTGCTCGAATATCATAACATCTTGTTTAAATGCTGGTTCAATTCTATCAAGAACTAAAGCTATATTCCTGTCTTTGCTCATGTTCGCACCTTTTATTGTTTTACCTCTATAAAATATCTCTTGATCCCCATCATACATAAAACCAATCCTAGAAAGAGCTCCATGATAATAGAAGTCTTGAGAAAAATCTGTTAAAATTTTTATTACTTCTATATCCTCTTTGCTAATATCTAGTTTAATTTTTCCATATAAAAGCTGTTCAGAATTCATAAGAGAAATAGGTTATCAAAGCTTTTATGTATCTCTGTTCGACATTCAACGAAAGAACAAATTATTAATAAATATATAAATCCTTAATCAATCCCCCAGCTAAAGCTGGGGGTATTAACATGACTGACTTCTCACATAGTCTTTAGCAACTTCTATATCAGAACCAACTGTTCTGACAAACTTGCTTCCGCTCCAGAAATGTCCTCTTGAATAACGAAGTCTGAAGTTCGGCTCAGCTCGGAAGAGAGCATATGCAGAGCCACCACGCAGATAACGCAGTGCATCTGATACCGCCATCGTCGGTGGTATAACAACGATCATGTGCACATGCTCCGCCATAATGCTCAGCTCGAGCATCTTCATGCCATGCCGAGCACAGATATCGAAAAGTATTGCTTCGAGCAATACTTTATATTTCTCGAATCGAAACATATTGTATCGGCATTTAGTTGCCCATTCAATATGATAAGCGAGTCTTGATTCGCTATAGCTCACGCTAGCAAAAGTTGTTTTCATACGATCAACTCCTGTGGCAGCCTTCCTAGGCCTCTCAGAGACGTGGCTGCCACTATTTTATTCTTATCAGAATTCGTATGAATTGCTTGCGCAATTCATCCCTAAGCTAAAGACTTAGGGAATTCTTGCGAAAGGCTTAACAACTTTGCCCGGGTAAATAGATTTAAATATTTTACTATTCTACTCTTTGTTAGTGATTTCATGAAAATTTCTATAGTTGATTTAGACGGTGAAACAATTGTTAAATATGGAGAATGTGGTAAAGTAAATTTTAATGAATATGTAATTTCTATAAATCACGAAGTCGAACATTATGAAAAGTTCAATGAAGAACATAAAAATAAGGCTATAAAATTATTAAAAAGATATATAAAAAGAATTTATAAATATAGTGGCGTTCAGTTACGTGATACTTCTGCTTATGCAAAAGGTATGCTTCTTTCTGTAGCAGGAATTAAAAAAGGTACTAAAGAAGAAGTAAGAAGAGGGAAAGCTGGTTATTTCTCACATGATGATTTTCCTTTGAATTATAATGGTTGGAATGAATATAAAGATATAAGAAAAGTTACTAGATCAATCGAAAAACTAAATATTATTGAAGTTTAATATCTCCTAACTGGTCCTGTAACAAAAAGCCTGTACCTTTCTGTTTCACTTTCTAGCTCTTCCAAAACTCTTTTAACTATAAGCTCAGCAGGATTTGGCAGCAGCCTTATTCTCGCCTTTAGATCTTCAAATGACTTAAATTTCTCTTTCTTTCTCTCATTAATTATATCCCACATATGCTTTTTTCCAATACCTGGCAGAAGCTCTAGTTGGTGCAGTCTGGTTGATAAAGGCCTGGCTGTATTAAAGAAATTAACAAACTGCGCCTCATTTTGCTTAACAATTTTTTCAACCAAAAAGGGCAGCTCTGACCTAGCAAATGTTGTTAGCTCTTTAGAAGTAATTCTTCTTTTAATATGATCTATCTGCTCCCGCTTACCTTCACCTATATAAATTTTATCTCCTTGTTTTAACACAACATCCTTTTTAGGTATAACCTCTAGCAATGAAAAGTATTTCTCACCTAAAAT
>CAZZIA010000078.1:0-2763 GCA_964654075.1 uncultured archaeon
ACAAACTAATTGCAACAGTTAGGGCAAGTGATTTCATGATTTTGCTTCATGAAGGCGCAAAGATTTTACATAAAAAAACAAAGTATCCTGAAAAAAGAGTGGTAATCTCGGATCCAGACGTTGAAAAATTTATTTCTAAAGGAAAATCTGTTTTTGCAAAATTTGTAAAAACATGTGATAAAAGCATAATTCCTGGGCAACAGGTTTTAGTTGTAAATAGAAAAGACAAACTAATTGCTTCTGGAGAAGCACTGCTGAACTCAAAGGAAATGTCTGAGTTTGAAAAAGGCGTTGCAGTTTTTATAAGATGGGTTAATGAAGATACAAAAAGAATATAAATGCAATTATCATAAGTATTATTGCGCCAATGATTGCGATTAATACTGTTTCCTTATCAGATCCGAAGACAATTGGAAGAGGCCCTATTAGAACAACCCCGCCTGTTTTAGCCTCTTTTAATGCAGTTAAACTGCTTAAAAATATGAGTAAAATGCCGGCAAAAAATAAAATAATTCCAAGCATTAACAAGGTGTTCATGTGAACATATATGAAAACAAGCATTATAAATTATTATTGTTAATTCCGATAATCCTGTTTTTTTGCATGCTTTATTTTGCAATGCAAGTGAAATTTGGCATAGAATTTAAAGGAGGCCTGCTTTTAACAGTTCCCTTAAATCAAAGCATTGATTTAAAATCTTTTGAAGCAGATCTGACAACCAATTTTGAATTAGAAGATCTGAAGATCAGGGCAACAAGCGGCACTACTGCGGGGCTTTTTATTGAGTTTAGTGGAGAGAAAAACTTACTTAATGCTCAAACCTTGATTGAACAGAAGAAATATGAAGAATCTATAGAAATTTTGAAAAAAACCATCGGAGAGTTAAACATAAGCGGAGAACCTTCTGATAAAGCAGACATATACTACAGCAAGGCAAGAGAAGAGTTTAAAAATAATCTTATCGGATACATTTCGCAAAAATTAAACATTGATAGAACAAGTTTTTCAATAAAGGATGTTGGGCCTTCGCTGGGCTCTTTTTTCTTAGGCCAAGCACAGACCGCCATGATATTCGCATTTGTTTTAATGAGCTGCTTGGTTTTCTATTATTATAGAACTCCTTTAATTTGTTTTGCAGTTGTGCAGGCAGCAGGTTTTGATGCTTTTTTTGGTTATGCTTCTTTAGGCATTTTTGGAATACCTTTATCCTTAGCATCAATTGCTCCCCTACTCATGCTGATTGGCTATTCAGTGGACACAGACATAATGCTAACAGACAGAGTGCTGAAAAGAAAAGCAGGAAAACCAGCAGACCGGGCTTGGGGGGCATTGAAGACAGGTCTAACAATGACTTTTACTACAATCGGTGCTTTAATTGCTTTAAGCATTATCTCTTCTTATGCGAATATTGAGGTTTTAAGAAACATTTCCATTATATTATTAATTGGCTTGGTCGGAGACTTATTTGCAACCTGGTGTACTAATACAGTAATAGTATTATGGATTGCAGAGAAAAAAATTGAAAAAGGATGAAAAAATGTTAAAAGACGCATTTAGAGATAGAAAAATACAGTTTTTAATAATTTGTCTTGTATTCTTAGGCTTCCTGCCTTTACAGTTTAAAGGCTTGCAGTTTGGAATGGATTTCAAAGGAGGAAGTCTAATAGAAGTCAAGTTGGATAAAAAACTAGACGTCTCTGAAATGCAGACAGTAATTGTTGTACTTCAAAATAGATTAAATGCTTATGGCTTAAAAGACATAGCGGTTAAGCCATGGGGACAAGAATACATTATTGTTGAAATAGCTGAAACAGATCCGCAAGCAGTGAATCAACTTCAGTCCTTACTAGGTCAGCAAGGAAAATTTGAGACTTTATTTGATGGAAAAGTTGTACTCGACGGAAATGACATAATTTCAGTTGTTACAGACCCACAAAAAGGTTATGGCATGAGAAGCGCTGGTGCCACCTATGAATGGGTTGTTCCCTTCTTGCTTACAAATGAAGGTGCACAGAGATTTTCTAATGAAGTAGCTGGCCGATGCACTCCTTTACCAAACTCTGAATCTTGTGCAGAGCAAGTGTATATGTTCATTGACAGGCCTGAAAACGCAGTAATATTAATGAATACGACAACGTACGATTCAGAACAAAGGATTCCAGATGATTTTGACAAATCGTCGAACATGATTTCTATTGATGAACTAGTTGCTAATTCTGGCGCAGCTCTTGTTGTTTCAAACACCTTAGACAATGAAACCCTGCAAAAGATTCATAATAAAATGGTTGTAATCATACCAACTACTTTTAACGAGTCAGTCTTAGAAGAACATGCATCAAAAATCATTCTAAGGCAGAAAACCAAGAAATATTGGATAGTGAATGCATTAAACCTTGAAAATATTGTTCATCTAACACCCAGCGTTACTACCGGCACTCCAGTCACACAACCAACTATTACTGGCCGCGCAAGTTCCGCCCAACAGGCCGTACAGGAAATGAATAGAGTTGTAATATTATTAAAATCAGGAAAATTACCTGTCTCTGTTTCAATAGGAAGCCTTTCAACAATTTCTCCGGTATTTGGATTTGAATTTCTCAAGTTTAGTTTAATAGCTGGTTTAGTTGCAATAATTGTCGTTGCTGCGATTTTATTTTTAAGATATAGAAAAATAAGAATCATTTTCCCAATCATGCTTACCTGTTTTTTTGAAGCATTAATGACTTTAGGTGTTGCTGCTTTAATTGGATGGCAAATGGATTT
>CAZZIA010000079.1:0-2739 GCA_964654075.1 uncultured archaeon
AAACAAATTACAAGAATAAACTGCATAAAACCTTGTATAGAAGAATCAGAGAACAATTTCCAAATTTTCCTTCCGCCCTTATTCAATGTGCAAGAGATAACTCTATTGAAATGTTGAAAGGAAACAAATATAAAAGAAAGACTACTAAAAATCTTCTTAGTAGCATTAGATTTGATTTGAGAACCTCTAAAGTTTTCCTCGAATCTGGTCAATTTCAGCTTACAACTATTGAAGGCAGGAAAAAGTATTCTGTCAAAGTTCCTGATTACTTTCATAAGTATTTTTCTTGGAAAATTAAAAGCATAGTTGTTGGTGTTCACAGAAAACTGTGCAGAATTAAGGTTGTTGTTGAGAACGGTTTTGTTAATCCGATTAACAACAAAAATGTTCTTGGAATAGACTTGGGAATTAATAATTTTGTTGTTTGTTCTGATTATACCATTATCAAAGCTAACAAAATTAAAAGAATTAAAAGGCGTTATGCTTATCTGAGGCAAAAACTCCAAGCCATAGGCACTCGTTCTGCTAGGCGTAGGCTTAAAAAGCTTAGTGGAAGAGAAAGACGGTTCATGGCTGATTACAACCATTGCCTCACTAAAGAAATTGCAAACAAACCTTTTGGATTCTTCGCTATGGAAGATCTTAAAAATATTAGGAAAGGGAGAAAGGGAAGAAAATTCAATAGAATGAGAAGCAATTGGTCTTACTTCCAGTTCAGGAAATTTCTCATCTACAAAGCTGAAGACAAAGGTAAAATGGTGATTCTTGTCGACCCAAGATTCACAAGCCTTAGATGTAGTAAATGTGGATTTATATACAGGTCTAACAGGAACAAAGGATTCTTCTATTGCAAGTCCTGTGGTTTTTCTCATAGTGCAGACCTAAATGCAAGTTTTAACATTTTCCAGCTTGGCAAAGCCTCGCTGGACAGGTTGCTCGTCAACCAACCAATCGTAGCGACAGATGAAGGCAATACCCGTTGCATTAAACCGCTCGATGTCAGTTACAAGCTCCCTCCTTCAGGTGGGAGTAGTTGACTCTTTAGTTAGTCTTACGAAAATATGTAAATAAGTTCTTTCGTAATATTGGTTCCAATAAAGAAAGCTGAGACATTTGTTTCTGTGCTAAAAAGATTCGGAGCTGAATATGAAAGGATTGATGTATGGATTTCTAAAATTTAATATAGCACTTTTTAATACTAAATAGTTGAATACGATTATTATAATCATGATTCAGCAATTAAAACATAAGTTGAAAATTTAATATACAGCTTTTATAATATTATTTATGCGCAAACTATCTGTTTTACTTATTATATTTGTTTTTGCAAGCTGCTTTTTTGCAGCAGAAGTTTACTCGCAGAGAGAAAAATTGCCAGAGCAAGCTGCAGCAGAAGTACCTCTTGAGCTCGCTGTTGCTGAAAGTCTGATAGCACCTAAAAAAGCAATATCTGCTTGGGACAAAACAAAGACCTTTGATTTAAAATCAAATAAGAAATATTTTAGCGCAGATGAAAAACCTGAGTTTGAATTTGAATATCTATCTGAGGAAGAATTTAAAGAAAAAGGCATTCCAGCTGTTTCTAAACCAAAGCAAACAAAGAAGTTTGTTAGTGAAATGGAGACGATTGAAACTTTTGTTTATGGTAGTTCTGGAACTGAGACTGGAATTGAACCTGAAATTCAAGAAATTAGAGAAGGGAAATATAAAATAGAAATTCCAAAAGCAAGAGCCATAAGGGCAGGAATTTATAAACTAAGGATAGAGCTAACAAGAGACGGCAAAACTTATGCAATAGAAGAGGAGTTTGCCTGGGGATTAGTTTCTGTTAACACAAGAAAAAGCATTTACAGGCCTGGCGAAAAGGCAGAGCTAATAATAGTTGTGCTTGATAAGGCTGGAAGAGCTGTTTGCGGAGCAGATGTTAAACTAACAATAAAAGACCCAGCTGGTAAAATTGACTTTTTCTCAACTCAAACTAGAACAATTACCCATGGATTAGAATGCGGGATTTATAATGCAGAATATTTGACAAGCATAGAAGGAAACCATACAATAAATGTGGTAGCAATTGCTGAGGATGTAAAAGCAGAATTTGAAACATATTTCTTAGTAAAGCAATATTATGAATTTGACATAATAAGAGATGCTCAAAGCAAGCTTGATCCAACAAAGCAAGAAAGATTTGATGTAAAAATAAATATAGAGTCTTTTATTGATGTTGGCTCTTTAGAAATAAAGGAATATGTTCCTGCTGTTTTTGATGTTTTTTCTGATGCTGAAATTACACAGGAAGGTGACACAAAAATTTTAATCTGGAGTAAAAATTTGATAGATAAAAAAACTTCTGTTAGCTATTCATATTCTGTTCCAAAAATCTGGCCGCATTTATATATATTAGGCCAAGCTGAGCTAAATTACGGCCAAACATTCAAGGAAGCAAGGCCATGGTATGTTGCTGTTGACCCAGCAGGAAACGTTACTGCATGGGCATCAGGAACTGATATATATGTTGAGACAGACCATTACAAAGTTACAGCTTTAAATAATACTGCTTATACTGATTTTGGTTTATTAGTGGAAGGTTGGAACAAGGATTATGATCCAAATACAGAACTTTCGCAAGGATACTATTTTGAGCAAATACAATTCTATAAAACTGCTCCTGCAGCCTGGCATTTTCCCGGGGCAGCTGCAGCAGGTGATGTAGGAGTTAACGGAGTTATAGTTGAATCAGGA
>CAZZIA010000080.1:0-2647 GCA_964654075.1 uncultured archaeon
GCCCCCGCTTTTCAGGAGGAGTTTTTAGAATTTGTAGAAGAAGTTTTATCTTGGTCCTCGGGCGAAGAGCAAACAGAAAAAGCACCCATAAATAATCGCCCCCTGAATAATAAAGGAAAAGAAAATGTTGAAGAAAAATCAAAAACAAACAATTATTCGTTTACCCGCCCTTATTATGCTTACCAAATTGGACAGCAAAATGGCAGGGGCATATAGGGGTATGGCAAGGAAGGGGTGAAAAAGTTTATATATTACCACAAGCCTAAAAATAAAAAATGCCTCCTTGGAGAAACATTTGAAGGGATTTTACCCAGGCCTTAGGGATTATTTGTTTAGTTTAGTAAATTGAAAACAAAAGTCAAACCAAAAAAGCCCCGTGAGTGGCTTGATGATAAGTTTGTCTATTAAAAAATTATTCAGGTAATTTTAACCCCAACATCTTCGCTCTTTTTACTAAGAAATAGTTTATTAATTCCGTATTATATTCTTCACAAAATTCTGGATGCGTTTCCATCATCCATTTCATAAAACTAATTTGATACCATCCCACCGACCTATCTTCGTATGGTCTCCCAGCTTTTGTGTATTCATCCCAATATTTATTTTTTTCAATCTTTGTTCCTTTCCGCAAGTTCCACAAGTGGGGAAATGGGAAATCTTTTGGAGGGTCTAACTCTTCTAACTCTACCCAGGCATCTAATAAAGCAACCTTATCTAAACAATTCTGATAAGCTTTCTCTGCGATTGCATATTGTTCCTGTTGCTTTTTAAGCTCTATTGCATATTGTTCTTGTTGTTTCTTAAGCTCTATTCTCTCGGGGGTTTTAATAATATAAATAGCCAAATTAAAAAGACCCCAAATCAGAAGAATGGCTGCCACTAAAATCAAAATCCATTTGACAATAATAAAAATGGATTTAAGCATTGCTATTATTGTTGGTATTTTCCTTTCTATCCTTTCTCCAGTTGCTTTTAGCTTTTTCCCAGTTTCTTTCAGTTGATTAATATCTTTTTTAAAATTAAATAGATTTTTCATATTTTCTTAATATATTTTTGATAGGTTTAATGAGGATATTTGAATTTAGGAGATGAGCCAATGTAAAAATTCATATAATTGTCTATACAATTTTGCCAGTATTGTTCAACACGATGACTATCGCAAACAGACAGAGCTTCTTTCAGCAAAGCACGATTATATTTCCTAACTTGTAGATTTACATAAAGTGCTACAACATACAGAAAAACTACTAAAAATATCAGAATAGCGATTTTAAACCAATTGCTCATTATAAAAAGACAAATTTTCTTAATTTTTTGTTTCATAGATTTATTTCTTACCAAAAACAATATACAGGATAACTTTTTTGTAGATAATTTGAAAAAGGAAAAACATTATTATGGGGGGCGGTAAAGAAAGAATAATAGCAGGAATTATGTCTTCGCTATCTACATACATCCACCAATAAATAGAATAGATAAAAATACCTAATGTGAAAATCCACCGTAAAACTTTGCTTAATCTGTGCCACCATTTAGTCTCTAATTGTTCTTTTGTTGGATACATAAATTTATTTCGTCTTATGCTTTTTAAGAAATTGGTTTAGGTCTTTTTCATCAATACGAAAAAGTCGGGGAGTAAGCTTAATAGCCTTGAGTTTTCCCGATTTAATCCAGCGATAAACAGTAAATATAGAAACACGGAGTTTCTTTGATATCTGTTCGGGGGTTAAAAGTTCATTCAGAAATCTATTTGGCTTCATCAATTTCAATATAGTTCTTTTAAGTAAACAGGTCAATAATGGTCAACTCGACTTGACATACCCCTTTGCTCTTTGCTACAATGAAGGTGTTAGAGACAATCAGCTTCAAAAGAGGTTTTTTATATGCTAATATAAAAACTGGAGCTGGGACTGGTTGTCTCTAACAAGCCAACCTTTTTTGTTCTCAGCTCCTTTTGTTTTGGAAAAATCAAAATCCAAAACAATTAGAAATATGAGCAAGCCATTAAGAGTGGGCCTATATGCCAGGGTTTCTAAGGAGGAGCAAAATATAGAAACCCAAATGGTAGTTTTGAGAGATTATTGCCAGAGAAATAACCATCAGATAGTTGGGGAATATCTGGACAATGGATTTTCTGGGGCGAAAGATTCAAGACCAGCTTTTGATAGATTATTAGCTGATATGAGAATGGGAAAAATAAATTGCGTTTTGGTTTATAAGCTAGACAGAATTGGAAGGTCATTACAGCACCTCTTAAATCTCTTTGAGGAGTTTAAGAACAGAGGAATTGAATTTATCAGTTTAACTCAAAATATAAACACTTCCACTCCCGAAGGAAAAATGTTTTTAAGGATGTTGATGGTCTTGGCTGAATACGAAAGGGAATTAATTGTTTCAAGAATTAACTCTGGTTTGGACAGGGCCAGGGCAGAGGGTAAAAAATTAGGGCGACCCAATGGCTCAAAAGATACCAAACGAAGAAAAAAGTCGGGCTATCTTCTAAGATGGCAAAAAGAAAAAGTTTTTGTCTAAAACTATGAAAAAAGCAGCTTTATATTGCAGAATTTCTACTTACCAACAGGAGCAAGATGAAACAATTGAAGTTCAGTTAGAAAAGCTAAAAGAAATCTACAATAAACAAAGCATA
>CAZZIA010000081.1:0-2614 GCA_964654075.1 uncultured archaeon
ATTTATTATATCTGTGTAAGAGAGCTCATTTCTTGTTATTTTTCTTTCATGCTCTTCTGTGAACCTTGTCTGGCCGTTTTCAACTATAAATAGCGGTCTTCTAACTCTTCCAGCATCTGTACTAATTCGAATCTCCATTAATTGTGGATAATAAGCTATGTTTATTTCTTTGGATATTAGCCCATTTCTTCTTTTTGTTATTAGCTCTGCAACAAATTTACTATCTGCAACTCCAGCCGGCACGCCGTCAACAAAAACTGTTAAATCCCCCTTTTGCGGTAGGTCAGCAATTAGCTTTTTCTTCTCCTTTAGAGAAATTCCCTTAGAAATTTCTGCTAGCAAAGCTAAGTGCTTTCTTAGTCCTATTGTAGGACCTTCTGGTGTTTCAGCTGGGCAAAATCTTCCCAAATGGGTTGCATGTAACTCACGAGCTTGAAAATGCTCTTGAGTTGAGGTTAGCGGGGAAACCACAGTCCTCAAATGTGAAAGCGACCTAACATAATTTGCACGATCAAATCTTTGTGAAACGCCAGTCCGTCCTCCAACCCAAGCACCAGTTGCCATAGCAGATGCTAGCTGGTTTGTGACAACATTAGACTCTACAATTGTTTGTATCGGTGGCAACTTGCCCCTCTTAGCTAACTTTTGATAGTTATAATTAACTCTTGCTATTAAGCCCCACCTTCCAATTAATATAGATCTAAAAAGTAGCTCAAGTAGGTTTCCTGCAAGTCTTACTCTTTTGTTTGCATAATGATCTAGGTCATCTTCAGGTATGTCATTAAGTGCAAGTTTAATAATCTTTTTAATTGCAATTATCAGGTATTTTGCTTTTTCTATTCTTACCTTTGTATCTTGGCCAAGATGTGGCAGCAGATATCTATCAACAATTTGTTCAACTCGCCTTTTTTGATATTCTTTTTGTACTATTTTTATGTGCCCTGCAATAAATTTAATTGCATCTTCTGTTGTTTTTACATCAGTTTCGTATAAATTTGTATAAAATTCATTGGCTATCCTCTCATCTGCTATAGCATCTATAATTTCTTTGTCCTTTTCCAAACATAATAATTTTAAAAGCGGAACTATTGGCAGTCTACGAACATTTCCAAATGAAAGTACTATTGTTCCATCGTTCTTTCTTTCTAAAACATGCCGCTGAACATAACCACTGTGTTCAGAAATTATTCTAATCAGCTCCGTATAGTTTCCAACAGATTGTTTTTGTAATATCATTCTATTTGGTGAAATTTCCTCAATTAGCACCAGCACCCTTTCAGTACCATTAATAATAAAATAGCCGCCAGGATCATCCGGATCTTCCCCTGCTGCCTCAAGCTCTTCTCTAGACATTTTGCTTAAAGGACATATCTTTGATTTAATCATTATTGGCAGCTCACCGATTAGCACTTCAACAGGTTCTTGTTCAACCTTATTAATAACCGGTGTCATTTCAACATAGATTGGAGCTGTATATGATATGTCCCGTAGCCTTGCTTCAATTGGTAAAATATCTCTAATAGATCCTTCAGATTCTTTTATCCTTGGTTGCCCGACTGTAACCTTTCCAAATTTTATTATAAGTTCGCCTATTTCTTGAACCTCTGGCTTTATTTCGCCTATCTCATCTATGATTTTTTGTAGCCTGTTGTCTACAAAATTATTAAAAGAATCTATTTGAAAACTTACAAAGCCTACTTGTTCTGCAAAACTTTTTAATAAATTTTTAAACATGTTTATGCCTTTTTAACAACTATTCTATAGTATTCTGTATACCCTGCTGTTGGGCTTTGTCTTTTAATTTTTAAAATATCACCAGCCTTAGCCCCAGTAGCCTTTACAGCCGCATCTGTGCTTAAAATCTTTGGTAACTGAGAACTAATTATATTATATTTTTTTAAAAGAGCTTCTTTCTCTTCTTCTGAAAGAATTATATGCTCTGGAACTAATTTATGTTTAAGAATATTAAATTCTTTTTCTACCAGACAACCACCACAGCAACCAGCACAGCAGCCAGCATTTTAATTTTAGAGCACTCTTTTTGATGGGTAAAAATGTCAAGATGCTTTTTTTATAATATAACTATAAGTTTATAAGCTTTACGGTTATTGTCGAACTTTTCTTAAAGTGGGTTTGGCGGGCCCGATGGGATATCCGCTGTTAACCTTAACAGTTTCGAACCCACGACTCTCGGCTTTCTTCCTTCATCCTTTAGGTCAGATCTTTTATCACTAGATAAAAGGCCGATACTCTACCAGACTGAGTTACGGGCCCATAACATCTAATAACTTTTTCAACTTTTCAACCTTTTCTTCTGTAACATCAAACCAAAGCGCAAAGCTACCTCTAATATCAGCTATCTCTATTAATTTCTTTTTGCCCTCTTTATGTATTTGAAGTACGAGATCTTTATCATCTGTCTCAAGAGTTAGATCTTTGCCACTTAGCCCCCTTGACCAATCCGCCTTTATTTCACCCATTTCTAATAACTTTTTTACAAACCCGCTGTCAAGTTTTAATACAATCATATTATCACTTTGTATCACTTCGGTATCACTTTGGCGCCCGAGCGGGGATTTGAACCCCGGTCAGCGACTCGACAGGCCGCTATACT
>CAZZIA010000082.1:0-2384 GCA_964654075.1 uncultured archaeon
TTTTTTTTATAATGAGCAAAAGAGAAAATATATAGAAGAAGGTATGATTAGAATAGGAAGGCTAGAAGATGAAATAAGATCGCTATTTGAGCTAATGAGAAAGGAGTAATATGGCCATATTAGATATTTTTAAGAAAAAGAAAGAAGTTGAGCTACCGCTGCCAGAACCAGTATTGGAGCCAGCGCCATTGCCTCCAGAGCTTGAAAGATTTAAAGTAGAGAGACCTCCTTTACCAACACTACCGACAGTGCCAATGGAAGCTCCTAGAGAAAGAGATCGCATAGATGAGATATTGCAAAAGCTTGAGATGATGGATGAAAGGCTAAAAGTAATAGAAGAAAGGTTAAAAAGGTAGCTACATATTTTCTTCTTTTACCTTTTTTTCAATCTCTTCTTCAATACCAAGCTTCTCGCAGAGCTCTTTGAACCTGTTCCTAATTGTGACCTCAGTAACACCAATTGCATCTGCTATTTCCCTTTGTGTCCTTTTTTCACCACCAAGTACAGCTGCTATGTAAATGGCTGCTGCTGCCACGCCAGTTGGTCCTTTACCTGATGTAACCTCATTTTTTTTAGCTTCCTTAAGAAATCTAGTAGCATTAGCTTGTACAGAGTCAGACAGCCCAAGCATTGATGCAAATCTTGGAATATAATCTTGTGGAGGAGATGGTAAAATTCTAACATTAAGCTCTCTGGCAATATATCTATATGTTCTGCCAATCTCTCTCCTTTCAATGCCAATTGCCTCTGCAATTTCTTCTAAAGTTCTAGGAGTGTTAAGTTCGCGACAAACAGCATAAAGCAGTGCAGCAATCACAGATTCCATAGACCTTCCTCTAACAAGTCCTCTGTCAACCGCTTGCTCGTACTTTTTGGCAACTTCCTCATGCACAGGTCTTGGCAGGCCTAGAAATGATATTAGCCTTTGCAGCTCTGAAAGAGCAAATGAAAGATTTCTATCTTTACTCGCTACTAACCTTTTTTGCCATTTTGTTAACCTATAATATTGGGCTCGCTTAGAAGGCGTTACCTTAAATAACTCTCCTTTTCCACGGCCAATTTCTGTTGTTAGCCCTTTGTCATGCTTGGTATGTGTAAGTGGAGCTCCGCCTCTTGTTCTTCTTGATCTTTGTTCCTCGTCAAAAGCCCTCCATTCAGGTGAGCTGTCTACCATAGATTCTTCTAGAACAAGGCCGCATTTTGCACAAACTTTTTCACCCTTAGCAGCATCCTCAAAAATATGTTTAGATCCACATTCAGGGCAAATTTCCATCTTTTTAGCTTTTTTAAGAGCCACCAATCCACCTTATTACTCTTTTGTAGTAAATAGAAACCATAAGATATTAATACTTTTCTTAGTATTTAAAGCTTTCGGCTACAAGTCGTTTCCTTCGAAGATTTCCATAAATTGTCAAAGTATTGCTCAAAATGGTTTGCTACAGCAACTGATTTGATTAATACATCTGTTTCATGGTTTCTGTCTAAAGAATAGAAATTCCAATTGGTTGAGCCCAATATTATTGCATTATCAACTATTACCAACTTAGCATGCGTTGTGACACCTTCCGGATCGTACTTTACAGAAATTCCGTTTTCCTTTAAATATTCACAGGCATATCTGTTTGTAAAACCTTTTAAATAATCTTCCCCGCCCTCTAAAATAACCTTAACATCAACTCCCTTTTCTTTGGCAGAAACTAAGTCATCTAAAAGCTGATTTGCATGGCTGTCGGGATAGTCTGAATAAAACTCCATTTTAAACATTATGATATGAATTTTACTTTTCGCGTTTTTTAACTGTCCATGTGCAACAGGGAAATAGCCAGAATCTGTGGCTGGAACAATTTCTGAATAGCAGAAAAAATATAGTGCTATTAAAGATAAAGCAAAAATAACAGCCAATATTAAAAATTTATTTTTCATGTAACTCAGTTTAGACTTTTCAGACCGTTTTTGTTTATAAAATCTTAGAATTTATATTTAATTTACTACCTTCGGTGACGAATTTTATTAAAATAATGCTAAAAGGGGCGATTGGCGTGGATAATAACTAGATCTAGACTTTAAAAGGCGGGGACTGCAGGATTGCTATGCTTTATTTGAACAGGCTCAAACAGAGTGGAAAGATTGACAGTAAAAGCACTTTAAAGATTCTATAGAAGATGGGTATTTACATATGAAATTATTTCTTACCTTTTTTGCTCCTTTTTAGCCTCTCTGTACAGATCTATTACATCATCTAAATCCATGTCAAATATCTCAGATACATGTTCAAGGTATTCAGATTTCGTCATCTTATCGACTTTACTTTTCCTATTCTTGTTTATGTATTGATTATTCATAATTTATAATTACTACTAACTAGTATATAAAACTATCGTTT
>CAZZIA010000083.1:0-2323 GCA_964654075.1 uncultured archaeon
CGATATCATAGACACCTTTTGAGGAAAAAATGCTCACCTGTCCATCAGCGGGGATAATCGAAGGGTGGATTTGATTAGTGGCTATCCCCTTGGCCCAATCATAGAAGCCATATTCATCGCCGATGGCAGAATAATACCAAGAATTGATATCAAAAGACAAAAGGATAAAAAAGCCCAGAGATGAAATTAGTAAGATAAGAAAATCTGTTTCGGTAAGATACTTCAGTACTTTTTGCATTTTAATGCTTAAGACATTTATAGTTTTTAAGGAAAAGGGTTAAGATGATTATTGTCTGCAGCCCTGTTTAATATTAATAAAAGTAATTGGTTCTCCATTTTCGTTGTGAGTATTGATGCCTGACAGGCCTTGAAGTTTTCTAAAGATTGGTAGTTTCTTGGTGTTTTTATTAAATTCCACATAGTCAATAAAATTGGCTAGAGCTGTTTGACAGAAATAGGCCAGATCAGTGGTCTCGTAAATATTTTTGGTAATTTCCTCACGTAAGGTTTTATTCAGGCGATATGCGTTAACTATACTTAAGGCTCCGGGTTCATCATCGGAGCTTCCCAGGAATAATTTTCTTCCTGATAAATGCAATTCTTTGGAACCGGACGAAAGGAATGACGCTTTAGGATAAGTATTGTTTCTTATTTGAGCAGTAAATTTACTAGGATAATAGGCATAGAAATTAGTTGGTTTAGAATTGAAGAAGGGCATAAGTTCTATAAAACCACTCAGGGTAAGAAAGAGGAACCCGGTTAAACTTATAGTTTTCAAAATAAGGTGTTTTCTGGTGAAAAGGTAGACAAGGCTTACGGAAGTGGCAATATCCAAAAAGACATTTAGAGCTTTAATCCACTTGTGATTATCATATACAGATAAAGGAGACAATTGAATTGTATTGGCAAGGATAAAAGTAGGTAAAATAATTGCAAGGAACAGGAAGAATATCTGTTTATTTTTTTTAGCAATTAACCATAAACCAAGGATTCCAAATATGATTTTTGCTCCATAAGCATAGATATAATATCCAGCGGCATTGACTAGGGAAAAGGAGTATACGGGTTGCATTGTCGGAAAATCAAAGCTTAGCTTTGGGTAGTTGTTGATGTCAGGGTAGAACCATTGGGGTTTTATTAAAGCTTTAAAATACAGATAGTTAAACACAAATGTTATTCCAAAACCAATTAAAAGATAGAGAATTTTGTTTTTATGATCAGAAAATACAAGCAAAAATAATATAGCCAGACCGACAGATAAAGTGATAAACAGGTGCCACTGAAAAAACAGACCCATAAGAAGTCCTACCAGAAGGCAAAGTTTATTAGAAAGATGCTTTCTGGCATAGAAGACGGCAAGAGAACAAGTTAAAAAGAGAACAGCAAAAATTAATTGTCTTTCGGCTACAAAATAAAAAATATTAAACATTGTTCCGTTATAGCCAAAAGGATTTCCCTCAACAAAGGAAAAGAAAAACGGGTGGGAATTATTGGTGAAAATATTTTTTATCGTTTCAAATGGTGATTGATTAATTGAGTTAGTGAAGTAATTGATAAATCTTAAACTGCTTGAGGTCAAAGTTAAAAGAATAGCAGTAAATCCCATAGAGGCGGAATGCAGAAATTCTTCGGCGAGACCGACGATTGATAGCAATAAGAAGAAGAAACTTAGCGTTGAGGTAATGTTGATTGTGCCCACCAGTCCTAATCCCAAAGTAGAATAGATAGCCATTAACAATTCAAAAAAATAATGATAGGTCAACGGAATCCCAGAGAACGATTCGTTTTGAGTGGGGAAGTTGTCACCATAAACAAAATTTTGGATTATGGGGAAAGGAATATTAAAATCCCAATAAACGGGGCTGGTGTAAATTTTGTTTTCCGTAAAAGATAAATGCGGCGAAAAAATAAGATAAGAACAAATAAAACAAAAAGCAATAATTGCTATTTTGGGAAGATGAATGCCGGTTAATTTTAGGTTTCGACAAAGTTTTATAAGATCAGTTTTAAGAAAGAGAAGACCAATTGTTAAAGCAATTAAAAATAAAAAGGAGGCTTTTGTTAAAACAGATGTTGTAAATAACACCAATATGTTTGAGAGAATAAAGATTATCAAGGTACCAAGATATTGACCGACAAACCAAGAAAGAGATATTTTTAAAATCTGACTTTTTAAAAAATTAGCTTTCATTACTAAAAGATAAAAAAATAACGTGGGAAGAAAAGTAAAAAGAAAAGCACCGATCATAAGTTTGTTAATCCTTTGTTAATTTTCATTTTACATATGGTTCAAGAAGTCTATAGATTTGATTTTGGGAAAAAT
>CAZZIA010000084.1:0-2235 GCA_964654075.1 uncultured archaeon
TTCTTCCTCTGAAAATCTTACTTTTGTCCACGCCTTATAAAAATATTCCACTCCTGTTGAGGTATTCTTTTCCCATTTTTCAATATAATACTCATCTGCCGAAACTTTCAAGATACTTTTACCAACTACATTCATCTGTGCTTGATTAAAAACATTTGAAGCAAGAACATCTTTTGTTGAACCAGTAGTAATTATTTTCTCTATCTCTTCGGATTCTATCTTTACACCGAGTTTCTCTATTATCTGTCGTTGAGCATTCCTTAACGCTTCCTGCCGTGCATCTACTTCCTGCTCCCGGTCACCTGACATACCTATAAAATATCCTCTCGGCACCACTTTTATCCAAGCAGGTTCTGGTATGGTAGATACCTTTCGTTCTTTGCCTACATCTTTTCGTTCTTGACCTATATCCTGCCTATTAAGCACTGACTTTGTAGCACAACCAGTTATAAATAATAATATAATTATTAAAAAAATCCTACCAAACATATTTTTCATTAGGTATCCATTTTCAACAAATTTACGAAGTTTTAAAGAATAACAACTCTCATAATCTCATATTTATGATTGATTGAGTACAGCTACTCATAGATTCCTTAAATCACTTTGGCCTTCAGTCAATAATTTTTTCTTGTGTTGTATTTTAAGGACTCACATGAAATTGGATAACACTCCTCTATTTGTGTATTTGGACACATTTCTCTCTCAATCCATGTTTGATACTTGGGTTCTAAAATACTTGAAAATTAGGCACTTTAGAATTTATTTGGATTTTATATCGGGTTTACATTGTCAGGTAAAAATCCAAGACAACCTTAGAATCCACCGAAGCTAACGGGCATATTGTTTCAAGGTCGTGGCCAGTGAGCGAATTAAGTTGCGAGTTGCCCCCGATACCAGTTCTTCCTCTACCGGAGCCGCTTGTTCGCCCCTTGCGACACGATTCTTATTTTCTGAGCTAAGAGCTCTCTCATCACCTGAAAAAGTAGCCCATACGTGTTCAAAATATTCTTTTCCAATAAACGATTCGCTCTTTTTTAATTTGGCGGTCTTCACATCTATGCTATTATAGGACCCCGATATGGAAGCACTTGTTGTCCGTGTGTAAATAGTTACGGTTGCATATACATCCCCCCAAACAGATCTTTCGTCTTCTTTTCCTTTATTATTTATAAACCTCTCTCTTCCTACTACTACTCTTGCTTTATCTTTTATTGTTTTATCAACTGTCCTCTCCGGTGTATAGACGATCTGAGTTATTTTGCCTGTGAGGATTTCATGTAAACCAAGTATCTTTCCCAATTGGACTGCTGTTTGTTCATCAATGAGTCCAGACAGTCCCATTTTTTGTTCCCGCATAATATCTTCCATACGGTCACGAGATATAAGTTCAAGGAACTCCATGGCACCTGGGTCATTCATTACATCACTGACTATTCCATCCACGATTGTCTCTGACACGGCACCATATCTGCCTGCTTTCCCGCTCTTATCCTCAAAAGGAATAATCGCCAACCTCTTTATCCCGGCCAATTTGCACTTTTCATACAGAGCGGCAGCATCTTTGTAACCAGAAACGAACCCTTCAGCAATTTTGAATTCCTTCGCTGCCTGTTTCTGTATATCAACTCCTTCCTTTTTAGACAGATTAAGACCTTCCTTATAATGAACTTCTGCTGCATTCGTTTTTGCCGATGCCATCTTTTGAGAGTAGTTTATTACCTCAAATTTTATATTCGCTTTTGTCTTTTTGTCCACAATAGGAGGCAAACTCTTTATTGCTTCATTGAGTTTGTTCAGCGTTTCATATTCAGAAACGATATCGTCCCACTTAAACTTCACAGAGGAGGCATTAAGTTCTGTAATCTTGCTATTATGCTTATCTACCGCTTTTCTAAAGGCATCTTGGATAAGTATCTGTGCCTTTTCAGAAGTAGGTTTTTTCTTAAGCACGGATACACACTCAATTACCGTAGCATCATAATCTCCGGCATTATAGTATTGCTGTGCTCTCTTCTCTATAGTGGCACATCCTACGACTAATCCTACAATACTGCTAATCAACAAAAACCTTATACATCTTTTCATAAACCCTCCTTTTTATACCACAACACCTGCTTGTTTGCCAATACTCCATCCCATCACCTCCCTTTGCAAAAAATTTTTACTTCTATTTGGATTTTTCTGTCAGATCAATTCCTTTGATGCTGTATAAGTTAAAATCGGTTCCGTAAC
>CAZZIA010000085.1:0-2189 GCA_964654075.1 uncultured archaeon
ATTTTTTTATTAATATTTTTCATGACATAACCTAGTGTTACATATATATAACCACAACCTAAGCTATGGTTCAGTTATGGCGCAGGCAAACCAACTATTAAAACGACAAACATCTTGAAAAATAATTTTAAATTTAAACTTCTTTAAAAGTAAGCAAGAAATTATGCGAGAAGTTGCACCGCTAACTTTCATTGATTATTTTAAGAAAAAAGGTAAGAAATAAGATTTAAACAAGTGATTTCTCCTTGTTATTTAAGCTGTTAGTGCTATTTTATGCTCTGTTATTGTCATTTTATGCTGTTTAGCAATTTCTTGAGCTCTTTTCTCTATTAAGTCGCTTTCAAGTTTTATTAGGTCTTTTATTAGGTTGCTTTCGGTATTTAGTACGTATAGCTTTATTTTTCCATATCTCTTGTATTCTTTCACTATATCGTATGCCTCGAGAATTTTCCAGATTTTAAATACAGTTGCCCTTGATAGCCCAACTGCTTTTGCTACTTCTACTTTAGATGCTTCAAATGGTCTGTTCTCTAGCAAAAAGTCTATTACCTTTGTAAAAGGTGAATCTCCAAGGAATTGCACTAGTAAAGATTTTTCTTGCATATTATCACTATAAATATCTTATACTTTATAGTATATAAAGATTTATGATATAGTAAAATATATTATACTTCGTAATATAGATATAAATTTAAGAGAGCAGGACTATTTATAAATATGAAAATTGAGATGAGTGATGAGCAAATAAAAGGTAAAATTATATATAAGCTTACTAGAAGAGGCAAATAGATGCATGCTCATACCGCTGAAGAAGAACTAATAAAGGGGTTTCCTCCATATTTATTAAAAAGAGCTAAAGATATGATAAAAGAATTAAGAAGAGATCAAATTTTATTAGTAAAAATCACTAAAGCTGGGATGCATTATAGCTTAAATATCAGAATGAAAGCTGAAATAGATAGATTAAAAGATATTTTCCTCAAAATGCACCAAAACATAATTCTTTAGCTAAGGGTTTACTATTTTCTAGTTTGTTTATTCCTTATCGCACATGTCCCTGTACTCGCACCACACGCACATCCACTTTTTTCTGTCATCAAGCTTTGCCTCTGGCTCAGGAACTTTGCTTTCTAAAAGGAACTTGTTTAGCGCCTTGAATCTTTCGAGGGCCTCCACGCTAATCAGCTCGTCGTACGGTATAGTGAATACCTTGCTTTGCAGGGTGTTTTTTTCTATATAAAGCAAAATCCCGTCATGCACCTGGGTTGCAAACATGTAAAACTGAATTTGCATTAAATTGTGCGGCAGTGGTTCGTTTATGTATTTCAAGGATCTGCATGACTTCACCTCAACTAGCACGTTTTTCCCGCTTGCCTTTAATAGCAGCAGATCATCCACTCTTCCTGAGATTATGAAGTTATTTATGTTGAGCTTGATCGGGAACTCTGACTTCAGAAGATCAACTTCAGAGTTTTTCTCAGACTTGAGCACATCAACTACAAAGTCATGCATGATGTTCCCTGCCTCGAATATCTTTACCAGGTCAGCTTCTGTTTCTCTGGGAAATTTGTAGGAGTAGAAAAGTTTGCGCATGCACATTGCAATCTCAGAAGGATAATATCTTCCGGTTTTTTTCGGCCTGAATTCCCTGTGCAGATAGTTGTCTATCAGCTTGTTGAAGTCAATCATATATTTTATTTAGCAGTTGTGTATAAATATTTTTACTGAGTACGTAGTGTTATGGAAAAGACATATATAATGTCTCATTACAGATGTAAAATATGCAAAGAGTGGTATTTAGGGGAAGAAATAAGCTCTAAATATTGGAATACCATCAGAAAGAGGAGATTATAAAGTAAAGAGAGGAGAAGGTCCTTGCTATGGGTGTACTGATGGTGGATGTGGTTCTAGTTGTGGCTGTAGTACCTGTGGTGCCAGTTGAGGATATATAATGTGAGTAGATGACAGAATGGGAAGAATTATATAAAGAGAGGAAGAAATAGGCGTGGGGATTAGAGCTTGGAATCGCGAAAATACTCATAAAATTAGTTTCTAAAGGCAAAATTCTAGACATCGGCTGTGGCTCAGGTAAAGATTGTGTTTTTCTAGCTAAAAATGGCTTTGATGCGACTGGCATTGATATCTCTAAAGAAGCAATAGCAATTGCTAGAAAATGGACAAATGAAGAA
>CAZZIA010000086.1:0-2186 GCA_964654075.1 uncultured archaeon
AAAAGTAAGAATAGCAAGAGGTTTTACTGGATGGTCTGTTTTGATTAATGTTCCAGCTGATGCAGATACAACAGCAATTATGGAAAAGCTTTCTGATTATTCTTTTGAAAACTGGTCTGTCCAGTCAGTTGGCCCTGCTCTTGGCGCCTCATTTTTCAAACAAGCGCAGATTGCATTACTACTGGCATTTGTTTTCATGGGGGCTGTTGTTTTTGTTGTATTTAGGGTTCCATTACCAAGCTTTTATGTTGTTCTTTGCGCTGTCTTTGATATTATAGGAACTTTAGCGATTTCTCAGGCTCTTGGAATAAATTTATCACTTGCAACTTTCGCTGCTCTTTTACTTTTGATAGGTTATAGCGTGGACACAGATATTTTGCTAACAACCAGGCTATTAAAAGGAACCGGTGAGCTAAAGGAAAAAATAAGGGGCGCTGTAAGAACCGGGCTAACAATGTCATGCACAACTTTGGCTGCAATGGCTGCATTATATTTTATATCAGCCTCTGCTATCATAACACAGATAGCATCTATTCTTTTGATTGGCCTTTCTCTTGATGTTTTGAATACCTGGCTCCTAAATGCAGGTTTATTAAGATGGTATATTGAGAGGCGAGCGATATGAAATTGAATTTGTTGCGCAACTGGCAAATATTGCTGTTAATACTGTGTGTAGTTGGATCTATTGTATTAATTTTGCCAGTTCAGCAAAAAGGCGTTGTTGTGGTGAGTGTTTCGCCAAACTCGCCTTTATACGGTAAAATACAGGAAGGGGAAACCATTGATTGGGCAAATGAAAAAACCATTCAAACTCCAGAGGATTTCTATGCTTTTGATAATTTTACTGGCGTGCTAAGATTTATGCATAACGGCAAGCTAGAGCTTGCAAACATACCTGCTCCTGGTTTAGGCATAACTGTTGAAAAGCCTCCTGGAACAAGGCTAAGCCTTGGTATGGATCTAATAGGCGGAACCAGAGTTCTTTTAAAGCCAAAGGAAAATGTTTCTTCTGATATAATGCAGCAAATAATCGCAACACTGCAAACAAGGATAAATATTTATGGTTTGCGAGAAGCAAGCTTCCAATCTGTAGAAGATGTGACTGGAAATAAATATGCGCAAATAGAGATGGCTGGTGGATCTAAAGAGGAAATAGAAAACCTTTTAGCAAAGCAAGGAAAGTTTGAGGCAAAGATCCCCACGCTTGTAACTTTAGAAAATAATAAAGGTAGTTTGCTTTTAGGCGACAAAAACTATGCTGTTGAGCTAGATGATAAGATAAAAATTGATAATGAAGAGGTTGGGTTAAATGAGAGCTTTGTTTTGGATGGTATTGGGTTCAAGCTCCTAAATATAACGAATGATACTGTTGTTCTTGTTTCAACTGTTTTTTCCGGAGCTGACGTAAGGTCTGTTTGCATGCAAGAGCAAGCTGGAATATGCGTTTCCAGAATGTTGCAGCAAAAAGAAGGATGGCAGTTCATGTTTCAAGTTTTTATTTCAGAAGAAGCAGCTGAAAAATTTGCAAAAGTTACAAAAAATATGAAAGTTATTGTTGACCCGAGAACAGGCGAAGCATATTTAGATGGCAGGATAGCATTCTTTTTAGATGAGAAATTGATTACCGAGCTAAACATAGCAGCAGACCTGGCTGGAAAAGCTTACACACAGCCAATGATAACAGGTTTTAGGCAAGAGAAAGAAGAAGCTAGGCAAGAAAAGCTAATGTTGCAAAGTATTTTGCAGTCTGGAGCTTTGCCTGTTAGCTTGGAAACAATTAGAATTGACCAGATTTCTGCTACTCTTGGCCAGGAATTTATTAAAACTGCTCTAATTGCAGGTTTAATAGCTGCTGCAGCTGTTTCTTGTATTATTTTCATAAGATATAGAAAAATTCAGATTGTTATCCCAGCTATACTTACAAGCATGTCTGAAGTTATAATGATTCTTGGTGCAGCTTGCTTAATTCATTGGACAATTGACCTAGCTGCAATTGCTGGAATAATAGCTGCTGTTGGAACCGGTGTTGATTCACAGATAATGATAGTTGATGAGCTTGGGCTAGAAAGGAAAGTTTATACTTTAAAACAGAAAATTAAAAGAGCATTTTTTATTATATTTGGAGCTGCATCAACAACAATAGCAGCAATGCTGCCTTTAATGTTTATAGGAATTGGTATTATGAG
>CAZZIA010000087.1:0-2185 GCA_964654075.1 uncultured archaeon
TTATATTGATCTCCTCCAAGTGGAAGAGAAAATGTTTTTTCAGTATAATTTGTAAAAATTAAATTCGTTGTATAATGGGCTGTTTTATTTTCAAAAATTTCTATGTTAACAGAATATTGATATAATCCCTGAGCAAGTACTGGCGTAGAAAAAAATAATAAAAATGCGAAAACTAACAAAATTTTCTTCATTTATCCACCTTTTACAATGATAACCCCGCCAATCCCAGCAGCTGCAAACCTGTGCATCATCTCTGATATTGTATTTAAAATTCCTTGCGCCTCTCCTTGATCAATCTCAAGCCTTTTTGGTTCAAGCAGCTCAACAGAAGACGGTCCATACTCAATTACAATCTGCACGAGGTTATCGAAGTTTTTCGTTATAAGCTCTGTTTCGCATATCTGTGAAAATCCCTTTTCAATATTTTTCATTGGCTTTTCAACCTCTTCTATTGGTGAAAATTCTTTTTTATACAATTTTACCCGGCTGTCTTTTTCTAACTTGTTAATAAGATTTTCTAAGGAACTTTTAGTTGTCTCCTCAAGCGCAGCAAGAACTTCAAATATCAAACAAACCCTTAGCCAGCCCTGTACAACTTTCTCATCTGCTTCTTGTTTTAAAATCATAATCTCACAATAAGATTTTATCTTTCCGCTATTAAAACTTATTGCCAAAGGCTAGCAGAGACCCACCGCTGGCCTCCAAGCAAAATTTTCTTACCACACTTTAAACATTTGCAATCCTTTCCTAATAAAAATCTTGTTACATCTATCCCAATCCTTTGGATAACCAAAGCGCCGCAACTGGGGCAGTATGTACTTTCATATTTATGACCGAAAACATTTCCAAGGTAAACATATTGCAACCCTGCTTTTTTTGCAATTTCATGTGCTTTCTCCAAAGTTTCAACAGGAGTTGGCGGCAGGTCTAATTCATAAGATGGAAAAAATGAAATAAAATGGAATGGGATTTCTGGCCCTAAATTGTCAACAATCCAGCTACATAGCTTTTTAATATCTGCCATGTTATCTCCTATTTTTGGAATTAGTAAATTTGTTACCTCAAGAAAAACTTTATTTTTCTTATAAGCAAGCAGCGCATCAAATATGGGCTTCACTTGAGGAACTTGGGAAAATTCACGATAAAACTTTGCATTCCCAGAACCTTTGAAATCAACAACAGCTGCATCTAGATATTTTGAAATCTTTTTTATGGCTTCTGGGGAAGTATATCCGTTCGTCACAAAGCAATTATACAAACCCTTTTGCCTTGCTATTTTAGAAGTATCATAAGCAAACTCATAAAATATCGTTGGTTCTGTATATGTGAAAGAGATTCCTTGAACTTTATTAGTCAGTGCTTGATCAACAACTTGCTCTGGAGTATAATCTGTGCCATATATCTTTTCTTCTTGTGAGAGCAACCAATTGCAGCATTCACCAACAAGTTTACCTTGTTAAAAGCGGCAGCGAAAGTTGCATCCCACAGTTGCAATTGATATTGTATGTGAGCCAGGAGCGAAATGGAAAAACGGCTTTTTTTGAATTGGGTCTATTGCTACTGAACATAACTTGCCATAATTTAAAGAAATTAATTTACCTTTCTGATTTTCTCTGACCCTGCAAAATCCTCTTTGCCCTTCTGGTATCACGCATCTCCTTCCACACAACCCACATTGCACTTTTTTATCTTTTAGCTTTTTATAAAACATTGCCTCATGCATAATTAATTTAAACATTCAATAGCTTATAGATTTATGCCCCGATGGCTCAGCTAGGTAGAGCGGCTGAATAACGTCGAATCTCGTAACTTAGCCAGAAAACAGCAGGTCGCCGGTTCAAATCCGGCTCGGGGCTCCACTTTTATTAAATTCATTCATAATTCTTAAAGTATTTTTCAATACGTACAAGTCTGGACTTGAAATACAATAAGGCAATTTCCAATTTTCTTTTATTTTATCCCTTTCTTTGCCGTCAATAATCTTTGATATTTCCAAAGTTCCATAGCTTCTGCATAATCTTATGTAAACTTCTTTTTCTTTTATATAATGTGGGAAATAAACAGATAGGTCAGCATTCTTTTTGCCGTCTAATTCATATGTATGCAAACCAAGAAATGCGGTTCCTCTCTCATTAGCATCTGTAAATTCTCTTTTTATTTCCTTTGGATTTATTCGCTCAGGATA
>CAZZIA010000088.1:0-2135 GCA_964654075.1 uncultured archaeon
CGTACGGTTGCTGAGTGTAGTAGCATTTCTTTCACCTATTTGGCTCGATTATCTCTTTAATGTTGTTTATATTAGTTAAAACTATAATGCCATAAATATATATACACACTTTTAACTTTAATATGTTATTTAGGTTAATTAAATATGGCCTTTTGCCCACCTCTCACTCTCGAATTCCTTAATGATAATGTTTGTTAAACCCATTATATATGTTTCATTCATTTTCCATTCCATATTTTTTTGGTTGGTATGTTATTATATATTTATTTAACTTTTACTTTTTACTTTTCACTTTTCACATTCCAAAAACCTATAATAGATTGATTTTAGTGTTAGGTGTTGTGTTTGTTTTGCTGAGTTGATAAACCTTATTATATGTATCATTCACCAATTACCATGCCTTTACTTTGATTTATTTTCAATATGGAAAGTAATTATTTATTTTCAATATGGAAAACAATTAATGGCCTCTGCTGGCTTTTGTTTGAACCTGATAAAATCCTTCCTTCTCTTTCTCATTTTTAAGATTGGCACAACCCTAAGCAAGTCTGCTTCTTTAAACAAAACTATCAGTTCAGTATATCCTTCTTGGCTTACTTCATGCCAGACTTCTGCTCGTTTCAACTTTTCTATTAGATAATTCTTAGCTCTGGCTGTAATTCCGCTTTGAAAGTGGTAAGCAAGTAGTTTACTATCAAATGAAAATAATAAGACCTTATTTTCTTTGGAGCAAACAATATTGTAGCAACCATCAGCATTTTTCTTTATTTTGAACTGGTCTGAATATTTTAATAAATATCTTCTGCATTCTTTGTCCTGTTTATCTGTTAATTGATTCATTTTTTTTACTCTTCTCCTAATTTCATATATACTTTGTATATGTTACTTTCCAACTTTCCAGCTTTCCTATATATAGTAACAAAGGAAAGTAACTAATCCTATGTAACAAAGATTACATAGGAATTAGGTTACTTCCTTTGTAAGATATTTATAGCATTTTTAACTTTCTTGTTTTTGCTAACTTTCCTCCACGACTATAAAAGTAGGAAAGTTAATTTATTCTACCTCTTCAACTTCTGTTTCAATAGGTATTTTTACATCTCTAACTATGTAACCTTTTCTGCCATCCTTACCATTAGCATACTCCCAGTATTCTCTATTAATCCCTGCTTTTAACGAATCTGCTAATGTTTTAGTGGAATATACACCACCATAACCCCCTACCTTCATTTCTTTGGCTACATCCATATTTTTGAATTTCTTATATTCCTTATCATCTATAAACTTTCTTATTTTTTCTAATAATTCATCACTTGCCTCTTCTTTGACTTCTTTTGTCATGTGTTTAAAAACAATGCCTACCTTTTCATTTTGATCATCTAATACATCTTCTACCATAAAATCCATAAGTGGAAAACTCTCACTATCTAAATCTCTGTTCTTAGTTGTATTAACAAAAATTTTATTATCATAAGCATGAAACATATAAACAATACTTGCCATCGCGCCAAGATCGCCGCTGCCCCTCAAATCCCTCAATTTATTTTGGCCTGATTTTGTGAGATGATGTATCACCAAAAAAGAGATATCTGGGCAATTAACCATTATCTTTTTTAGAGTGAGAAAGCAGGTTTTAACATCAGAGCTGTTGTTCTCTTCCCCTTCCAGCATTCGTATCATGCTGTCAAGTATCACAAGTTTAATATCATGTTCTCTTATTAGTTTAGTCATTTTTTCAACAGTTTCTGTATTTTCTCCAACAAACCACTTTTCTTTAGTATTCAATTTAATGTCATTGTAAGAACAAAGATATAAATTTTTTAAATCCTCACTTTGTAAATTTAGAGCATAACTTATTTTTTTCATTCTCCTTGCTGTTCGTCTTAAACCATTTTCCTCATCTATGAATAAAACACCTGCCTTTTCAGTTGAATATAAATCTAATACTTTTTTGCCAGATGATATGCACATCCCAAGATATAAAGAATAGAAAGACTTAAAGTCTCCTGGGCTACCTGCAACAAAAACAATAGCATCAGCAGGTATTACCTTATTAACTACATATTTTTGTTCTCCAAAATCCCTATTAATGATCTCTGAACCATTCTCTATTTTCCAATCATTATTACTTTCAA
>CAZZIA010000089.1:0-2116 GCA_964654075.1 uncultured archaeon
AATTAACCGAGTCTAGCAGTAGGAGAGAAGGAAATATAATTATTCATACAGAGCCAAATTTAATTAAATACATATTAGATTATCATGAAAGTGCGATTGATATGATAAGTGAGCTGCAGTTTGGCCGTGGCTCGCATACACTTATAATAAAAAATGAAGGCTGGAACCAAACAGCTGGAAAGCAAATGATAAGTATGAAAATGGTATAAATTTATATATGAGGCAAGGTAAATTAAAATAGTGATTTGATGAAAGGAATTTCCCCTTTAATTACATCTGTGATGTTAATAGCAATAACAATGGTTCTCGCAGGTATTTTAGCAAACTGGGCATCTACATATACCACAGAAGCTGTTTCTAGGATACAAACATGCGTTGGCGGAAATATCAAATATGTTTCTGCCGAATATCCAAAATGGTCAGCTGGTCCACCATCAGAGTTAGTGGCTGTGGTCGAGGCACAAGGAGTTGACCTGGGGGATTTTAAATTTAATATTATTTTTATAAATGACACAGTTGTTACGTATCCAGCTACTCCTGCACGATCAATAGCTGCCGGAACAGTTGGAGACGTTCGCTGTGGGCTTTCTTCTGTTGACTGTGGCATTTGTTCTGGTGGAAAATGCCCAAACATAAAATCAGTTTCTATATCAACAAATTGCACAAATCTAAAAACAGATCCAATATCTGTTAAGTGCGTTTAAATTTCTTTATAAATGATACAGTTACATTTAAATATAAGTATATTTAATTATAAACATGAAAAAACCCCCTTTTATAGCTGGCTTACCTGTAACTGGAGAACTTTTTGTTGATAGAGAAGAAGAAATTAAAAAACTAATTGCTCTTATTAAAGCTAGGCAACCGACAGCTATTAGTTCTCCTAGAAAAATTGGTAAGACTTCTTTAATTAAGGAGGTAGAAAATCGGCTAAAAAATATAATTCCTATTTATATTGATTGTTGGGAGCTAACGTCACAAAAGGAGCTTGCTGAAAATATTATTAAAAATACAATTAAGGCATATTCATTAGCGACAGGTAAGAAGGAAGTTATTACAAAAGTAAAGTTGTTCTTTAGTCAAAAAATTAGACAAATGTTAGATGCAATAGAGTCTATAGATGGAGAAATTAAAAACATTCTAACCATTTATGTAGAGTTTAAAGATCGTACAGTTAATATAAAAGAATTATTAACAGCTGCTTTTGATTTTCCAGACCGTTTTGCAAGGGAAAAGAAGATAAAATTCGTTCTCATATTTGATGAATTTCAAAATTTAAAGGAATTTGATGGCGAGCTACTTAAATTAATGAGAGCGCGCATCCAACAACATAAGGCTGTTTCATATGTTATCTCTGGTTCCCAGCAGTCAGTACTAGAATATCTTTTAATTCATCCATCATCACCATTTTATAAAATGTTTGAATTTATAAAACTCGAAATGCTTCATGAACAAGAAGTTAAGGCATTTATTAAAAAGAGATTCAAAAAATTTGGATTTCAAATTGGCTCTCAACAAGTGATGCACATATGCTATCTGACAGCATGTCATCCATTTTATTTTCAAAAGTTATGTTTAAAAATATACAATATGATGTCTATTAGAAGACTGAAGGCAATAGACGAAAAGGTAATTAAAGATGCTTATGAAAGTATGATAGAAGATTTATGGCCAACATTTGAGGATACGTGGAGTGTTTCTTTAAGCAAGGCGCCTCTCCAAAAAGAAGTTTTAAAGTTGCTAGCTTTTTATGATTTTAGCAGTGCTAAGCAAATTTCTGATACAGAACCGTTTATAACAGTTCAGTCTGCCAATCTAGCTCTCAGAGAGCTTGTAACTAAAGGATTTTTAATTAAAAAAGCAAGAGGAGAATATGAATTTATTGATAAAATATTCAAAGATTTCATAAAAAGAAGATTTGGATAAAAACAGACCCAATGCCAGTTAAGTGCTAAATTAAGCTTTAATATGTTTTTGTTCTAAATAATTAGCATGGTTCTCGAGACCATGCTTTCGACAAAGGCAATTAGGGCTAGGCCACTTTATATGTTAGCCCTTTCTGCCATTATTTCTGCTGTTTGTGTTTTTGTAGCTTATTTTATATTTCCAGAATATG
>CAZZIA010000090.1:0-2096 GCA_964654075.1 uncultured archaeon
TCGCAGAGGGCAGCTGCTTTCACTAATTTTTATTAAGCAACAGGTCTAATATATTTATTTTCCAATGTTTATTGTTTATTTCCTCTTATCTTTTGTTCCAGTTCCAAGTTCTTTTTCGCTAAGCCAATCATCTTCATCTCACGCCCGATAATGAGACAACAAATACCTATGTCTTTTTTCTCATTTTACGACATTGCCGCAAAAAATCAAAAAAACGGCCCATCAAGACCAGCCAGATTTGGCAAAAATATATTTTCAGGCCCGGCGAAACTTATACCCGTTAAGTACACACGCCTTGCTCTTGACAGTCGCCAGCCAAATTTGCTATATTGAAAACAATGAATTATCGGTAAAGGCCTGCCCTTTTGGCAGAGATTGGTCCCGATTTATCGGGAATAGCCGAAAACTCTACTTCTACTCCTCACAAGGAGTTTTTGTTTTAGATAGAACGCAAATATCTTTTTTCTTGGGCCTTTTCAAAAATTTCCTTTTCCTCGCTTTTATTTAAAAATGACGCTCTAATGCACCCAGCCCATCTGTCGGCCAAACGGATTAATGGCTCACTTTCATCTCTGGCGCTTCTCACAAATTCCAGCTTAATGCCTCTTAACCGTAAGGCATTGGTTAGTTCGGCTGCCTTCTTTTTGTCAATCCCATCAACATAAACAATGGCTCTATATTTCTCTTCTGCCTTGTCGCGAATGGCTTTTTCCAATACATCAAGCATCGGCAAAAAATATGGCAAAGGTTTTAAATAATGGCCATAGTAAATCTCGCCGCCGCCGATATTCTCCTTTATTACCAGCTTCAAAAAATGTTTTCTTTTCTCGATGTCTGCTTTATGCCACTTACGTTGTCCGATTTTTGCAGTCGCTTCAATCTGGCGCAATTTTATTCTTAATAAATTTTGGTCTTTATCGTTCACAACAGCCACTACAACAAAAAACTCCGTAGCTATGTCTTGTCCGGTTTCGTCCACATAGCAATAAAGTTTTTGCATAAAATTTCGCTAATCACTATTTTCATTTTACGGCATTAGCACAAAAAATCAACAAAAAACTATGTCGTTTCACTCACGATCGCACGGAAAATGTAATAGTTTTTGACGGAATTTATAAGGAATGTTTCCCTATAGGTTCTATTTGGAGCTATCACACATCAAGTAAAATCGCAAGTAAAACGATGCGGTTTTATATCCACCCCATTTTTAATTTTTTAATTAGAAAACCGCCCACACGGAGGGACGGGGAAAGTTATTCTATTATAATTTTATAAACTCGTTTGCAGATAATCCAGTGGCTTCAATAATGTCTTTTAAGGTCTTACGTTTGATAACTTTTCCTGAATGTTTGGAAAGAATAGCTACTCTGCCATCATTATCTGTAACCCATACTTCATAAGAACCCTTGGCTTGCCTATAAAAACAAAAACCAGCTTTTCTTATCTTTTTGACAATCTCTTGATAAGTTAAAGCTGGAAATTTAGACATAAACTGTTACATTGAGTTCACCGATTAATCCTCGTTGAGCAACTGGTAGTATGGCGGGGACAATCATTCTTTTTCTTTGTTCTTGACGATACTCTAAAATATGTTTAATTATGTCTTGAAGGTTCTCAATTGCCTCTTTAACAGTATCTCCGTCGGCCCAAGCCCCTTGTAGTTTAGGAGAATAAGCATGAAAACCACCCTCTTTATGAGATTCAATTTTAACAGGATAAAGATAAATTTTTTTAATCTTGTTCATATTATTAGACCTGTTGCTTAATAAAACTATAAAATGCCGTCAGACCTTACTGTGATTGAGTAAATCGCATTTTTTTAGAATTTTTCTAAAAAAATGCGATTTACCCTTGCCGGCATTGGCTCCCGGCCCTTTTTAGAGATTATTAAGCAACAGGTCTAATAATCCAATCTCAGGCCCTCTTTAAATCTTACATGTAGTTTTTTCGGGGGTCTGACCCCAGCAGACTTCCCTGAGGCCTCAATTAACTTTCTCCTGTTCATTTCCTTGTTTATCTCCTCTCAGTTTCTCTTCCAGCTCCTGCATAATGCAAGATACATATTGGACTCTTTAAGGTCTAATTTGCATGCTTGT
>CAZZIA010000091.1:0-2088 GCA_964654075.1 uncultured archaeon
GAGAAGAAATGATAGACATTAAACACTGTGTCAAAGATCATGCTTCACAAAATATTCCGCTTACATTTGAAGAGGCTTATGATTTAGGAATGTATATGTTAGAGGGATGCCAGGGCAATACTTTAGCTCAGATCCAAAGTATTGCTGTGCTTTCTGCTTTACACACAAAAGCTACTTATTTATGGCGATGGCAAGAAAAGAAAGAACAAGTACATGAACATCGCTTGCCTCTGAATGCTGCGGAGCAGATTGCTGGAATTTGTGCTGCTGTATTTGAGCACGATCTTGCTAAGTCTAAAAGCGGATTTGTTAAGCCAAGAATTCCTTACGCAATGGATAACTGCGGTATGGGCGGAGACTTGATTGTCACTGCTAATGTTTCTACAATTGCTGCTTTTATAGCAGCGAGCGCAGGAATTTCAATGTGTAAGCATGGCTCTCCAGCAAATGCTGATGCCGGCCGGCATGGAAGTTCAGACTTTGTGGTTCTTTGTGGAATTAATAATTTCGCTCAGAAAAAGGAAGTAGAAAAGTGTGTAGAATCTTTAGGGTTTGGATATACCGAAGCCCTGGATACGAATTATAAGTCAATCCATATTCAAACTCATGAAATAGCGAAGTTACCCCACATGAACGACATTATTGGGCCTATAACAAACCCTCTTGATCCTAAGATTTTGAGGCGACGTGTTCTCGGTGTAAATCATTTAATAGCACCAACCAATGTTGCTCAAGCCTATAAAATTCTAAATGAACGTAGTATAACTCATCTTGAACGCGGATTTTTCATCCGGGGGTTTGGAGACAACAATGCAGAAGAAAGCGGTATGGACGAACTTTCAATCTGCAAAGGAGGAACACAAGTAGCAGAACTGAAAGAAGGAACAATAACGGAATATTGGTTGCATGCTCATGATTTCGGGTTAAAACCGGTAAAACAGCAGTTTATTTCTCCCCCTAAAGGAATGAGTAAAGGAGATTTTTCCTTAGCTATTTTGAGAGGAGAAATAACAGGAGCCCCAGTTCAAATGGTTGCTGCTAATGCTGCTTTGCTTTTCTATCTTGCAGAAAAATCAACAAATTTAAAAGAATGTTACTGCGAGGCAGAAAAAATATTAAAGAGCGGCCAAGCATACCAGAAGATACTCGAGCTACGAAAGATGATACCAATATAAGTATCTTATCAGAGAGGGAGAATAAATTAACTTATCTCCCTCTCTTTTTTGTTCTAAAATTATTTGGTATAATAAAATATGTCAAGCAAACTCTATAAAATCTTTAAAAAAAACAAAAACATTATTATCGGCGCAATTCATTTTCCGCCGCTTTTAGGTTATCCTGATTTTCCCGGTTTTGAAGTTGCACTAAATAATGCCTTGAAAGATTTAGATGCTTTTGAGAAAGGTGGAGTTGACGGAATAATTATTGAGAATAATTACGATATCTCCCACAAAATAGAAGTTAGCCCTCAAGTAGCAGATATTATGAAAGATTTGGGCAAAGAAATTAAAAAAAAGACAAAATTAGCAATAGGAGTAAGTGTCTTATGGAATGATTTCAAAAACGCTCTTTTGATTGCAAAATTAATCGACGGAAAATTTATAAGAATTCCGGTTTTCGTAGATAAAGTTAAAACATCCTATGGGATTATAACCGGAAACCCCAAAGAAGTTATAGATTATAGAAAAAAAATAAAAGCAGAAAATATAGCTTTATTTACTGATATTCAGGTAAAGCATGCCCAATTTCTAAATAAAAGACCCATAGAAAAATCAGCCACCGAAGCAATTAGAAAAGATTCAGATGCTTTAATTATAACTGGCAAATGGACCGGTCAGGCACCAGATTTAAAAAAGTTGGAAAGAGTAAAAAAATTTATTGGCAATTTCCCTATTTTAATTGGAAGCGGTGCCAATAAAGATAATGTAAAAAATCTATTGCAATATGCTAACGGTATTATTGTGAGCACTTCCTTAAAAAAAGGGCGTGTTAAACCTAAAGAAGTAAATGTTAAAACCTGGCAGCAGAGAATTGAAATAAAAAAAGTAAAGGAATTCTTGGCTAAAATTAAATAAAAATCTCCGTTAT
>CAZZIA010000092.1:0-2076 GCA_964654075.1 uncultured archaeon
TTTATAAAAAGATGGTCTAACCATGAGCTTGTAAAGCCACTAGCAGGCCCTCATGCAATTTATACTTGCTCTACAGAAAATTTATTAAGAACAAAAGAGCTTGCTGAAAAATACAAATGCGGAATTCACATCCATTTATCAGAAACTCAGAAAGAGGTTAAAGATTGCTTAAAGAAAAATAAGCTAAGGCCAGTCGAATATTTAAAGAAAATTGGTTTTCTTGGAAAAAACATTTTGGCAGCTCATTGCGTTTGGCTTGATAAAAAAGAAATCAAAATTTTAGCTAGTTCTGGTATACAAGCTGCTCATTGCCCAACTAGCAATTTAAAGCTTGCATCAGGGATTGCACCTGTAGCTGAAATGCTTAAAGCGGGGATTAAAGTTGGGTTAGGAACAGATGGTTGTGCAAGCAATAATAATTTAGATTTATTTGAGGAAATTAAATTGCTAGCTTTGATACAAAAGCAGATAACAAGCAATCCAATTGTGCTCCCAGCTAGGCAAGCCATCAGTTGCGCAGCTGGGCAAATAACAGAAGGAGCGCAGGCAGACTTAATTTTGATTAATTTGAAAAAGCCGCATCTCACACCATTACATAATATAATTTCTAATTTGGTTTATTCAGCAGGGGGGCAGGATGTTGACACAGTTATTTGCAATGGGAAAATTTTAATGCAGGGCAGGAAAGTTTTAACTTTGAACGAGCAGGAAATTCTAAAAAAGGCTAAAAGAGCAGCAGAGCGGTTGGTAAAATAGTTTTCACTGAGGGTAGTGAATTAGCTATAAATCCTTAAAAAATAAATTATAAATGGTGGTGTATGTGGTAGATTTTAAAGATGTGCTTGCTGAGAAAAAACCAATTATATGGAAGGAGGTTCAGAAATATTTATTAAAAGAAGGTCCATATGGATTTCCAGAAATAGTTAATGAATATCCGAATCGCCAGGGGAAATACGGAAGAGGGACTTTAGTTCTCCTATCATGCGAGGCATTTGGCGGTGATGTATCAAAAGCAGTAAGAACTGCTGCAGCAATGCAAATGTCTGAGGACTGGCTGCTTGTGCATGATGATTGGGAAGATAACTCAGAAGAAAGGAGAGGAAAGCCTGCGCTGCACAGGATTCACGGAAACGAGCTTGCTGTAAACGCAGGAGATACTTTGCATATATTAATGTGGAAAATACTCATGGATAACAGAGAAATTCTCGGAGATGAGAAAGCATTTAGAATTATGCGCGAGTTTGAAAGATTCTTAGAAATAACAGCAAGAGGCCAGCATTTGGAGATACATACAACGCAAAAAAGAAGTCTTGAAGGTCTTACTGATAAGGATTATGAAGATATTGTTTATGGCAAAACATGCGAATATACCATAGCAGGTCCGCTAAGACTGGGAGCAGTAATAGCTGGGCAGGATGAGGACACTTTAAAGAAATTAAGCGAAGTTGGAATACCATTAGGCAAGGCGTTTCAGATAAGGGATGACTTGTTAAATATAATTGGTAAGGGCTCTGTATACGGAAAGGAAATTGGTGGAGATATATATGAAGGGAAGAGGACTTTACTTCTAATTCATTTGATAAACAACACAAAAGGAGAGGAGCATAAAAAAGTAATAGAAATAATGAGCAAACCCAGGGAAGAGAAAACTTCAGAGGAAGTTGAATACATAATAAAACTGATGAAAGAGAGGGGCTCTGTGGCTTATGCTGAAAAAAGGGCAGAAGAGCTTGCAAATCTAGCTAAAGAAAAATTCAACAAATACTTTTCAAATGTTCCTAACAAAGAAGTGTTTGAATCAGCTATTAATTTCTTTGCGATGAAAAGAGAAGTATAAGATTTTACAAAGTAAATATTCACCTTACACATATATTCAAAGAAAAAAACAACTTGTTTTTAAGAGAATGATAGAAGAAATCGATACAATAGATAAAGGTCAATTATCTCTTTATAACATTCTAAAATCTTTAAAATAGTTGCTTTTATATAAAAGTTTTAATAGCATAATTTCATATAGTGATAAAATGGAAAGAGTAATACTTGTTGATGAAAAGGATAAGGAAATAGGAACAGAAG
>CAZZIA010000093.1:0-2071 GCA_964654075.1 uncultured archaeon
AAAACCTCTTGCTATTATTACTTTTGCTCCATATTCCCTTAAAACATTTTCAATATTGCCCGCATTCACAGTCTGGGCGCTTTCAGCTGTTAGCTGAGTCCCGCCCTTTAGGTCAATATCTAAATTTAAACCAGCCTGCAGCTGCAGAGCCAAATAACCAGCAGTTATAACAAATAAAATCACAGGTATTAAAATCAAAGTTTTATAATTCGTTTTATAATTCATATCATCAAATTCATTATATATATTTATAAACCTTTAGAAGATTTGTCTTTCAAAAGTTCTAGTAATTTTAATGTTTTTTTAATTTGTATTTCAGCTAGATTTATTTTTCTTTTTTTACCGATGCTAAAAACACCTTTTAACGAATCAACAAAATTCTTACTTTTTAAAGTATCTATATATTTTTCTATTATTCCTTTTAGAGACTCTTTTTTACCTCTATCAACCAAAGATAATATTTTTTCATTATCTAAATCAATAGCAAGCATTGTAATGTCTCTGAGATCGGTAGTTCTACCAGAATGCAGTTTCATTGCAACCAACATTTCTTTTGTTGGAACAACTGCCTCAATAGATTTTGTCAGCCCATTTATCATTCTTTTGGAAGAATTATTTAATATAGTATCAAAACCCCATGATGCATCTGTGGTTCTAGAAACAAGCGAATTTACAAGAAAATCAACAGTAACCTCATTTTTAATATATTGTTTGAATTCTCCTGAGTAAACAAGGTCAAAATCCTTTTTCTCTGTTTTTAATTCATACCCTCCTTTAATTATTAATTTTTCAAATTTAGTTAAATCCTGTTTCCTAACAACAATATCTAAATCAATTGAAAATCTATGAATCGTATACGCATCAACTGCATATCCGCCCACAACTATAAAATCCAAGCCTTTAAAGAGCTTTATTAACTTTATTATTTCAGTTTCCCTTCTTATATCTAAATCAGTAGCTATATTTAACACCTTCTAACTTTAATCCATACATATTATTCAATATTTCTAATGCATGCTCAAATGTGGCTATATTTTTCTGGCAAAAATTTATTGTTTCTTTTAAAGTGTCTACTGGCTCATTATTTAATATTTCAATCTTAAAATCAGATTTAGGATATAATATGTAAAATATGCCAAACAATGTTTTATTATAATATTTACCGAAAATAACAAAGTCTTTTTTATTTTTCTTAAAAAAATATTTCCATTTAGTTAAATCAGATTTTTTTACTTTGATTTGTATAGGATAAAAACCAAAAAATCTATTAGCGTTGTAAGCTCCATTTGTCCATTTTAATACAGCATCTATCTTTGTTAATGAATATTTTAAGCTAGCTTCTTTTAACAATTTATAGTGGGTTTTTATTGTTTCAAAATAATTCTCTTTAACTAATTTTAATGGAGAAATCACTTTGTATTTGTTTCTCTCCATCTTTTTTATTAATCCTATTTTTAATAAGTCAAATAAAATTTTTCTAGGCTGGTTGCTTCTGAAGGCCATAGAGAATTCTAATGTGTTGAAAGGTTCGTTACCTTTCCAATTCCACATTATTTTATACAATTCAAAATATCTCTTCATATATAGTTACTGTTATTGTAACTATTTATATCTATTCTTTAGCACATTATTTAATTTATGCACGAAATCTATGCACAAACTTTATAAATATGCATAAAATGGAGATTATAATATGCAAGTAGGAATTGTCGGATGCGGCATTTGCGGGGCATATCTAGCTTCAAAACTTTCAAAAGAACATGAAGTTCTGGTTTTTGAGCAAAAACACAAAATAGGAAAACTAGCATGTTCAGGCCTTATTTCTGAGATGATTTGGCAGTTTATACCCGAGAACAAAAAGCTGGTCCAAAACAAAATCTCTACAGCAGTTGTGCATTTCCCAAAAAAAACAATCAAGCTAAAGTTCTATCCTGAAATGCTTGTTATAAATCATAAAGAGCTAGATCAATATGTTGCTGGGCTTGCAAAAAAGGCCGGAGCAAACATTCTATTGGACCATAAAGTGGAAAAAGTTTTTTTAAGAGACAAACCACAACTTTTGGTAAATAAA
>CAZZIA010000094.1:0-2009 GCA_964654075.1 uncultured archaeon
CTAATTTTACTAAAGAAACTATAAAATCTTTATTTTTCTCCCATAAATCTTTTGTAAATCTAATAGCAGTTTCATAATCTTTTGTTTCAAACCCCAGCTCTTTCAAGCATTGCATTGATAGTTTAAACTGGTTTTTAAATTCCTCTTTTGCCGATTTCATATCTTTACAAAGTGTATGCATATCTGGCATTGTAAAAGTCCTTAGCCTCCTCAGTCCAACTAGTTCGCCTGCCTTTTCCAGTCTAAATGAATATTTTGTCAGTTCGTACATTTTCAAAGGCAAATTTTTATAAGATATCATCATTTTTTCTTTCATTAGAAATTGCCCAAAACAAGCTGAAAATCTTAAAAAGAATTTTTTCTTTGCAGATTCAACAACATATTGTCTGGCTGGAAATTTTTTCAAATAGCTTTTTAAAGCAGGATGCTCAAAATCGTACATTACAGGAGTTTCAACTTCCATTGCTCCATATTTTATAATTTTGTCTGTTATCCATTGCTCTAGCAAAGCTTTTATTAGCCTCCCCTTTGGATAATATTTTAAATTTCCAGGATCACTTCCCTCTTCATAATCTGCTAGCTCTAATTTTTTCATTAAAGTTACATGAGGAGGGGTTTTTTGGACTGCTCTAACTTTTTGTGTTTCATATTTATAGAATTTTTCAAGGTTTTTGTGATTTTTAAAATCAAATTTCTCAGCAGTTATAAGCTCTCCCCTATCAGTTAAAATAAACCATTCTGACTTTACCTTCTCTTCCATTTTTAGCGCTCCAGATAGCTGCTCTTCTTTTCCTTCCGGAATTTCATGAATTTCTCTGCTCAGTTCTGCGAGCGGATGGCCTTTAACAGAAATTGTAAATGCTTTATAATATCCAAATGGAGCATGCCAAACTTTAAATTTTTCCTTTAATACCCTTTCAATTTCAAGCAGAACATCTTTAGCACTAGATGGGCTTGCTGGACTTGAGCTTAGGTGAACATAAGGATAAAGAACTATATTATTACAATTTACTTGTTTCGCAACTTTTTCAATTTCATTAGCTGCATTTTGTGCTACTTTTTTTATACTGCCCTCATCAATTTTTTCAACAGCACTTAGTACAACTAGGCATTCTTCAACCCTTTGTCTTGCCTTTTTAATTTCTTCAGCTTCTTTAATTGCTTTTGTTTTCGGTTCAAACTCGATAAAATCTGAGTGCAAGGTTAGGATTTTCATTCAATCACATAAATTATAATTAAATACTTATTTTATATAAGTTAATAAAAGTTAAGAGTATTTATTGCCAATAGCCCCGTAGTCTAGTGGCCAAAGCTTTCTTAAGAAGAAAGCTTTATCAAAGAATCCATAAAAGGATGGCGGGCTTTGGAGCGTTGCTCTAAAGATGCGAGCAGTAGTTGCTAAGGCAACTTCCAGCTGTAATGAGCGAAGAGACCCGTTGACAGCAGTTCGAAGCAACCTTTCCAAAAAGTTGCATCAAAAGGGAAAGTTGTGAAATTCTGCTCGGGGCTACCATTTCTTACCAAAAATCTTATCAGAAAGCCCACATGCTTTAGCAATGGGATGAATGGTAAACAAAAAGGTTTATATATAACTAATACTAATATATAACTATGAGTAAAATAAGGATATTGAAATGTAATCGATGTGAATGGGAATGGGCAACAAGAAGGGAAAATAACCCCCATTATTGTCCAAAATGCAAAAGCCCTTATTGGAACAAACCAAGAGTGAGAAAATGATACTAACATACAAAATTAAACACGGCAAAGACTTTAGCAGAGAACTTTTGTTAGCAAAGAAAGTAGCAGAACATGGAATAAAACACAGAATTTTATCGAGCAAAGATGTCAAACATATTGGTCTGAAATCGGTTATAGCAAATCAAATTCTTCGCAAGTATTCTCGAAATAAGAATGCAAGAAAAATCAATAATGTCAAACTAACAATACCAAATCAAGGAATAAGGATTGTTGACGACAGGATATGCGTGCCTTCTTTGAAATTATTT
>CAZZIA010000095.1:0-1956 GCA_964654075.1 uncultured archaeon
TATGATAAGGAAACTAACACAATTAAAGTAGATTTATCCCGCAAAATAATTATTTTTTTAGACCAGCCAAACAATGTCTTGCTTACGCGGTTGCGCTCTTTGTTATCTCATGATAAGAAGGAGATTCAATCAAAGATTACTGATAAGAGCCAACGGGGAGGGAACAAAACCAAGACAGTAATTATTAGGGGCTACCCTTCAGTAATATTTTGTAGCGCTGGTCTTAGAATAGACGAGCAGGAAGGGACACGCTTTATCCTTTTATCACCGGAAACTAACCAAGAGAAAATTAGGGAAGCGATACAGTCGAAAATTGAAAGAGAAACAGATAGCAATGCTTATAAGTCATGGTTAGATAAAGATCCGAGAAGAATGTTGTTAAAAGATAGGATTGAGGCCATAAGAAACGAAGAAATTGATAATATAAAAATATCAGCACCCGAGCTAATAGAAAAGTTTTTTTTAGAAGGTAAAAAAGTGTTACAACCCCGCCATCAGCGGGATATTGGAAGATTAATAGCTTTAATAAAGACTTTTGCTTTGCTTAATTTATGGTTCAGAGAGCAAGCAGATGAAAAGACTATTTTAGCTAATGAAAATGATGTTGTAGACGCAATGGCGGTATGGGAGGTGATTTCAGAGAGCCAAGAATATAACCTGCCTCCCTACATATTTAATCTTTATAAAGAGGTGATTTGTCCCGCTTGGCAAGAAAAGAACAATAACGAAAACACAAAAATAGGCATAAGTAGGAAGGATATTATAAAAAAGCATTATGATGTCTATGGCAGAATGATTGAAGATTGGAGGTTAAGACTGCAAATTATACCAATGCTGGATACTGCCGGTTTAATCGTTCAGGAGCAAGATTTAGTGGACAAAAGAAAAATGCTTATTACTCCAGTTGCCTTTTTTAATCAAAAACAATAGTGAGAAGAGGTGTAGGGTAGAAACCAAGTTTACCCTACACCCCAGCTCACTATATATTTAAAGGTAAAACTATGAAAAAAGCTAAAAAAGAGGTTAGTTTGACCCCCTATCAACAGCAAAAATTAACAGAATGGGCGGAAAAAATAAAGAGCGGGGAGGCTTATAAAATAGCTGAAAATGAATTAAAAAATGTTGTTTATGCGGATTCCAACCCAAAGCAATGGTTGAACAGGTTTACTGAAGTTATATGTCCCAAGATATATCAAAATGGAAAACTTACAGATGAAGAGCAAAAGGAATTTTATAAAATTGTCATGAGTTATGGCCTAGATAATAGTTTTTCAATGCTAGAGGCGATAGAAGACAGATACAGGGGGTTGATTCAGGGCTTACGAGAGGAATTAATTAAAGAATTTAATTGCATCACCTATAGTAAAAAAGCATTAGTTGATTTAGCTATTAATGCTTATTCAAGAAATTTAACAATGAGTAGGTTTTTAGTTAACACCATAAACATGGGGCATACTACGGCAATTTTAAATAATTTTTTAGGGGTAATAAGCAAAGAGATAGATCGAGCCAATAGGCAATTTATAACCGCCTTAGATACCCTAAGGCAGTTTAAACAGCCGGAATTAAAAGTGAATGTCAAAACCAATACGGCCTTTATTTCTCAAAACCAACAAATTAATGCTAACCAAAATAAACAAAACGAAACCAATGAAGTCAAATAATTTAGGAAAAAAATATTTAGTCGAGCAATGCCAAAGGATTAATATTTCTGATTATAACAAGCGGGCTAGAAGCAAAATTAAGGAATTGTTTATTAATTCCCAGATTCAATTAGAGGGGGAGCAGGTAGAATTGACTACAAGCCAAACTAACTATAAAGGCCTTAGATATTGGTTTAAATGCCCACAATGTAGTAGGCGCGTAGGAGTGCTATTTAAGCACCCCATAAGCCAAATTTTGGGCTGTAGGGCGTGTTTGGGGCTCGAATATAGGTGTAGGAGGTATAAGGGAATG
>CAZZIA010000096.1:0-1949 GCA_964654075.1 uncultured archaeon
TGTACCCCTAAATTTTTTACTATGTGTGCCAGCTCCCGTTTCATGTCTTCCGGTTTTACGTCCTGGTTTAGACGGTTTAATAAATTTTATCCTAGGCATTTCATTGTCGGTGCATTTTTCACCGTTTTCGCAAGCCCTTTTTCTCTTGTTACACCAGTCTGTACATCTCAGCCATACCTCCTCTGAAATATGCGAGTGTTTTTGAGGCCAAATTACGACATTAGGCGGAGTTGTATACGATGTTTTCAAGACGCCTTGTATTGCGATTCTTGTCTTGCCCCATCCTGTAGGAATGGCAAGTGGTATGACTCTAGTTTTAGCGTGTGCGTTAACAAAGGTTGTAATAGCTTGGCTTAATTCTTTGATTGCATTATTTTGTGCATGAATAACAGTTTTACTCATAACTTACCGCAACTCCTTTAAGATTTGCTTCCACATATCAACTATTTTTTTATCTTCAACAGTAAGCTTCTCATAAGCTTCAAGTAGCTTTCTCATTATTTTCTTTTTTTCTGAGAGAAAATCTTTATATATGATGAAATTAGCTATTGGAAATCTCATGTTTCTATAAGGTTTAATGGCCGCTCCATTTTTAGCATCAATTTTTCGTGAATTGCCTTTATTAACGCGAGTACAAGAATAAGATTTTTCCAATAGCTCATCTAAAAGCTTTATAGCATCCTTAGATGAATAAATATCGCCTGTTTTATCTCGTCTTATAGAAAGCGAAAAATTCAATTTCTTTTCTTTGTGAATAATATACAAATCAAAAATACCATCGAGCACAGCTATGACTTTTATAGCACATTTGTTTAACTTAATTTCCTCCTCGTTTTTATAGCCTTTTTCAAGTTTCATTTGCCATTTTTTTGTCTTTAATTTTTTACAGAGATCTTTTGAAAGTTTTCTAATTTCAAAATTGTCTTGACAGTCGTCGTCTTCGCCATATTCCTGTTCACTTTCATCTATGGATCTCTTCTTGGACTTTAAAGGTTCTCTCACTTTCCAACTTGCCTTTTTCTTGATCTCATTAAATATTTTATCTATTTCACTGCCGCTTCGGATTTTATCAAAAAAGACAGCAAACTCGATATTGCTCTTTTTAAACAATGCAGCTTTTGTTAAATTTGCTGAGCCAACATAAGCCCAAATAAGCTTTTCCTTTTTACCCTCTTCTTGTGTTATGAAAACGCACTTATAGTGAGGAAAAGGTGCATTATTTTGTTTAACATATCTCTCAATTCCCAAATCCTCCTTTTCCTTTTCCTTTTCCCTTTTCCTTTCGATTTCGGTATCTATCCAAAGAGGAGCTTTCTCTGATGCCGGTCTCGTATATAGAGATATTTTGTTGAGGTTTTTCCCAAGCTGCTTTACTGTTTTCTTGACGAACTCACCGCTGCCCCAAGGGGAAAATGCATACAGGGATAATTCATCAGTATTTCTAAACTGCTCGTTTTCTAAACTATTTTTAAACCTGCTCCAGATGTTATTTTTAGTGCGAATTGCTTTAATTGAACTATTGGTGATGTTGATAATTAGATGCTCTTTTTGCGCAGAAGACGCAAACCATTTCTTCACCACCTTGCTGTTTTTATCGGATATTTTCTTTGTAATAACAATGTTCTCTTGTTCATTCAAGGTTTGTTTTCTAAGATTCCCGGTCCAAAGAGATAATGTCTTTAATTTATCTAAATAAATTATTTTGGCATGTAATGTTTTATTTGTTTCAGGCGTATAGTTTTTAAAGATTTCCTTGTCAGCATATGACCCTTTCGGCGCCTTGAGCCCGCCGGCATCTATGAGCAGCTTTCTTAATGTCCCATTGTCGCCTATAAGATTTTCAATTATTGATGCGTGAGCACTGTACATTGCAATATAATAATCAGATTTTTTATTAATTACTTGCTCTCAGCAATTTAACGCAACGCCCGTTGGTACGCTTCGTAAGG
>CAZZIA010000097.1:0-1920 GCA_964654075.1 uncultured archaeon
AAAATAATTTATGACATGGTATGTCCTCCTCCGGTAATGACAGAGGCGGAAAGAGAAGCATTATATTTATCAGCACTAAGACCTTTGAAAAAATAATATTTTGTATTTAACGAGCGGATGCCTTGGGTTTGTGCTTTTGGCTATGATAAGATATGCTATGTACAGCAGAAAGAGGAAATAACTCACAATTTAGGCATGTAGTAAACAGTGCCTCCTTTTCTTTCTTTAGTTAGCAAATTTTTGTCGTAAAGCCTATTAATCACAGTATTAGCTGTACTTTTTTTCATTCCAACTCTTTTAGCAAAATCAGCTGCTCTCAACCCTTTGAAATCCTTATCCTTTTCTTTAAGTGAATTACAAATTGTTTCAAAATCAAAACAATAATTTATGAGTGATTTGTTCTTTCTTTTAGAATATGGCTCATAAAGTCTAACTCCTCTTATTATCCAGTCTGGATCGAAGTTGTTAACTATATTATCAATTTCAGGAACTTCTTTATCAGCTAAAAATCTTTTAACTGGCTTAAGATAATTATAAATAAATTCTCTGCCAAGTTCAGTTATTTTTGCCTCAGATTGCTTTTTTCTACCTTTGAATTTAACTGGCTCAACAAAACCATCTTTTTCAAGAGCATGACTAATACATCGAATTGTACCCAAGCAATACTTATTTCCTAGATTTTCTCTTATCTTATGTGCATCACAGTTTTGTTTATGTATTTCAGTTGCAACAGATTTGACTACATCCAAAGAATGCCCGCCATATTTAGTGGTTATATCAGATGATTTTCCTTTTTTCCATTTCTTTATGCTCCATCCCGTTTTTTCTGTATTAACAGATTCATATTTTATAAATCCAACATCTCTAAGAGCTTCTAAATGGTAGCATATACTACTAGATCTACTATTAAAATCAACTTCTCTCATTACATCTTTTTTATCTAGCTCTTCAAGTATCTTAGCTCTGACATAAGGCGCTCTTACATTTCCTGTTGTATTTGTTGAACCAAGAATCGGATAAAGGCTTCCAAACTCAGTTGCTGCTTTGAGGCTGAATTTAGCTAGAGGAACTCCATATTTTTCACCAGCATCAGTCAGACTCCACATAGTGCTGACTTTCTTTCCAGCTACTCTTTTAACTTTTTCTTCCGCAACACAACCTATCGGAACGAATGTGTGATGGCATAACTCTTCAAATGTATTGTTACTGGGGGCCTCATAAGGAATCCAATCTCCAGCTAATTTATCAAAATATAATTTGCCGAAATATTTTTCATGCTCTTTTTGAAGATCAGAAGAACTTTTTATTCCGTTTTCTAGATAAATAAGCGTAGCTGATTTAAGTTCTGTGTTAACAGTAGAAAGCATCCCTTCAACCCTTGCTTCATAATCTGCTGGAAACGGCCCTTTAAACGACTCCAAAATCTTGTACTGGTTCATAATAAAAGTTGAAAAGAAAAAGATTTAAACCTTAAAGATTTAAAAAAACTGGCAATTACCTATATCTTCTATAATTCTTCATATTATTTAGCTCCATTTCAAGCATATGTGCTGACTCAGCCTTTTCCAGTAAATCTGTAACTTGGTTGTAAGCAACTGAATAAAACTTTGATCTGCCAATAATCCTTGTTCGTTGAATTAATCCTTTTTCTGAAAGAGTATTTATTTTTTCATGGCTTGTTTTTCTGGAAAGACCTGTGTATTTTGATATTTCTGAAACTGTAAAATCAAACTCTTCGTTTTCTTTCAGAAAATCATATATGTCAATTTCAGATATAGTTGAAAACAACTGCCTAATCATAATTTTAATTTGATAGAAAGGAATTTAAGCCTAATTTAACAATAAATTATATGGAAAATTATAAAGGAGCAGAAGCTCTCGGCTATCTTTTTGGAGATTTTGAGAAAGAGAAGTATAAAG
>CAZZIA010000098.1:0-1890 GCA_964654075.1 uncultured archaeon
CTTCTATTCATAAACTTTCCTTTCCAAAGGCGGGGTTCGGAATTTCATATAACGTTCCCAGCATAAAAGAAGTTTTTGCGAAGCAAAAATTTGCGTGAGTGCCGCAAGGCACGAACCTTTTATTCTGTGTTATGCGCATGTGCCGTGCCCCCATTGAGTTTTACTCCTAAAATTGTTTCAGCCTGTTCTATTATCCATCGCTGCCTTTCTTCAACATCTTTTTCTGTCCAACTTCCTTCTGCCAATTTATCTATAATCTTCTTTGAAATTTCAAATGCTGTAGTTCCTCCATGCCCTTTTTTGTACATTTCTGCTTTTTTGGGAGGTGGATCATTCTGTTGAGCAATATTCTTTTTTCCAGAAAGCAAAGTAAGGTTCCCAATCTTATACAAATATTTTGTTGCTTGTTGTTCATTCCATATTTCTTTCCAATCCGACTGTTCATGCCACTTTACAGGAAGTATATGATCTACGTGGAGTTTATTATCAAGTTCAATAAAGGAAATTTTTGAGTCGTCTGTTTGCTGATATTCTATTACTGCCAGTAAAGGTCTAAGCCAAGGTTTGCCATATACGTCGTTTTGTAAATTTTCGTTCATATATTTGAGCACATTATCCCCGGTCATTTTCTCATCTATCTCCCTTTTGATTTCATCTAGTTTTTTCTTATCTTTGAGCCAACCAATCAGGTTAAAGGACAATTGTTTTACCTTTGAAGTCGTATAGCCAGCGAGCCAGTAAGAATAATACATTTTTCTCAATTCATTGCATAACCCGTCAAAATCGTCAAATTTACCATGTTTCGCCGTTGTGAGTATTGCTTTCCAGAAAACTTGATTAGGTAGATACCATAGTGAAAATACTAATTTAGATTCCGTCTGATAAATTTCATTGAAAGCATCAACAAATTTCTTAAACTCATAAATAACACTCTTTGGATCTTGCCCTTTGAATTTTTCAATCAATTCCTCATACAATGACTTTTTTGGATTTTGAGATAGTAAATAGTATTCATAATAGGTAAGCAAATCGGTGATAGACTCTCCCATTTGTTTAGAAAGGGTCTCTATCTCTTGCCATGTAGAAGTGAACTGTTTCTTTTCTAACTCATCGCTTAATCTACCGTATAGATGACTCTTGATTAAATCCGCCGGGCTTAAATCAAGTCCTCTTGTGTTCAATACCTGGAATAACTTAATAGCATAAGCTTGTTGTGAGCATGTAATAGTTATCATCTCTACTTTCTTTAAGATATATTCTGTAAATTTTTTGATTGTTTCTATACCGCCATCTTTTTTAAGATTCTCAAGCTTTTCCTTGAATATCAAAGCCGAATTTATGAATTTTTCTTCTTCTCTTTGTTTTTTTGTGAGTTTTATGATCGGGAATTTCACACCATTTAATATTTCCTGTTCAAATTTTATATGGTGATGCGATTGAGTTATCAATTTCAAACGAGGTTTTCCTTTAACTAAGCTTTTAACAGCGTCCTGAATGCTGTTTACTAGTTCCTTGTCCAATTTTGCTAAATCACTTCCGTATAAATCCCTAATTACGCAAAATAGAATTGTTAAAGTTGTTAGCCTTTGCTGCCCGTCAACAACTTCAAAATAGCCGTCTTTTGTCCTTATTAATATCATGGATCCCAAGAAATAGCTTTCAACCCCCGATTCCATTGCCGATTCCATTGCGGAATATAAGTCATCCCACAATTGCTCTATTTGTTCATCTTCCCAACTATATGGACGTTGATAATCCGGTATTTGATAATAACTGTCAGCATCCCCAAATATTTTTACAATGGTTTTTGCATCGGGTTTAAAAATTCCGCTTGTATCTTCAGGCATATTTTATCCTCCTATTAATTTAAGGCACGGCATTGCGTATAAC
>CAZZIA010000099.1:0-1864 GCA_964654075.1 uncultured archaeon
AAATAATTTTATTCTTTAGTAAATTAGGAATCAAAAAATCCTTAACATATTGGCTTCTAGATGCTTCAAATAAAGCTAATTCTGTTCTTTCTGTTAATTTATTTTTGTACCTTGGATCAAGTAATATTTTTCTTATTTTTTCAGATACCTCTACTCCACCAGGCTCACGGCCCTTAATAATATCTAATCCTTTATTTTTGAGATAATTATAAGCCCAATTCATGAGCTCTGTTTTTCCACAGCCATCAATTCCTTCAAAAACAATAAATTTACCTTTATGTTTCATTTTCCACTTTTTAAGTTCAGCTATTTTTCATTAATGCCTAAAACATCTTTGTCCTGTAAAAAGCATTGATATACCATACTTGTTTGCTTCCTTGATAATATCATAATCTACAATAGAACCACCTGGCTGAATAATCCCTGCTATTCCATAATCTTTCACAGACCAGATATTATCTTTGTTTGGCATAAAGCCGTCTGTAGCAAGAATAGAATCAGGCAATTCTGCTTTTTCTTCTTCAACAATAACATCTATTGATTTTTTTTGTTGAGCATCAAGAGCATCATAAAGTTCATTATGTCTTTTCAATGCAAGGTAGTTTGCTCTTTTTTCATAAGCTTTTTTTACAGCTATTTTAATGCCTCCAACTCTATCATTTTCTCCTGTTGCTATAGCAATTGTTCTGCTGTCTTTGGCAAACAAACTTGAATTTGAGGTTACTCCTTCAAGAACATGCCAGCCAAAAATCGCGTCTTGATATTCTTTGTCACTTAGAACTCTTTCTGATTTAATATAGCCATGTTCCTTATGCTCTAGTTCAGCAAATTTTAAGTCTTCCTTTGTTTTTATTGTAGAAATATAGCTTTGCTGAACTATAAAACAGCCATCCATCAACGATTTAAAATCCAGATAAGGCCTTGTTTTAAATTCCTCAAGTCTTTTAATGTTTTTTATTTCCAAAACCCTAAGATTTTTTCTTTTAGAAAGGATATCCATAACTCCTTCTTCATAACCTGGAGCAACAACTACCTCATAATATCTTTTCATAATCTCTTCTGCTGTATCTTTATCTAATGGCCTGTTTAGTCCTATGACCCCACCAAATGCTGCTATTACATCTGAATTAAAAGACTTTTGATATGCATCCTCAAGCTTTTCTGCGCTAGCAACACCACATGCAACACCACTTGGGTTATTATGCTTTATAATACTAACTGTAGGGGTTTCAGAAAAATACTTAAGAATGTTTAATGCAGAGTCAGCATCTGTGATATTTATCTTGCCAGGGTGTTTTCCTGATTGAAGCAGCTCCATTGAACCAACAAGCTCTCCACTATGTGCATAAGTTACTTCTCCAAAAACAATATTCATGTTTATTGGCTTATATAGCGTTGCTGGCTGCCCAGGATTTTCTCCATACCTTAATCCTTTTTCAACAAGCTTTCCAGTCTCTTTATCTGGAATTGCCCATTTTACTTTCTTAAAGATAATCTCTTGCCTTTTTTTTCCTTCTCCAAACCATATCCCGGCTGTATCTGGAAAAGGATCTTTTTCTATTGTTTTATAAGCTTTCTTCAAATCTTCAGGCATTTTACTTACCTCCTTACTCATTAAGATTTATAATATAAGGTTTATTATCTCTTGAAAATAAGCAAGCAACACTAACTCTAAACTCTCCTAATGCTTCATAAACTGCTTTTGCAATATCTTCTGAGTTTCCTTTTAATTTAACATCAAGTGGTTCTCCTTTAAATGAAGGAGGATGTGCAGGTTTCAGAGGGTTGGGCCCCATATAAGTAGTTATTAATTTCCCATTTCCAGGACTTAAAGAAAATTCATAGTAACACCTTAGAGTAGAAC
>CAZZIA010000100.1:0-1810 GCA_964654075.1 uncultured archaeon
ACCTTTCAGCCATTCTACGAATATTTCGCTAAAACCTTCGTCGTTCGCCCTTGCAGTAAGTTCAGAAATATTATCAACTGGAGAATAACATTCTATTTTGCATATTTTCCTAAAATCATTGACGGCATGGCTTGCATTGGCTGCGCTTCCGCCTACCCCCAGAAAAAATATTCTGCCTTTTTGTTCTTTTATTTTTAATATTTCCTTGACAATATTTTCTATTTTATTAGATGGTATCTCACTAGCAACCTTTATGACTTCTTTCAAGAAAACATGACTAAATGATTTTTTCATATATCTACCAGTCCTTTGTTAAAATTTGGCACTAATTTTTTATTAACTTCTTTATTCTCAAACATTTTTGTTTAAAAAAGCCTGCTCTTTTTATGATATAATTTCTCCTATGGGCTGGCTTTATCATCAGCATTTAATATTAACAATAATTAATATTAAAATTCCAGCCCAAAGGAGGTTTCCATGTTTCAAATTATAGCAAATCAACCTGTCCCACTCAAGAATTTTATCAATCAATTCGCAGTATTTTTCTCTAAACGGTTATTTATCAGCTTTGCTATTTATTTCTCAGGGCTTTTTATTGAATTTAAAAGGACTTCCATTAATTCTATATCAAGTAAATCATCTGATACTTCCTACCAGAATTTGCAATACTTTATTTCTGATTCCAACTGGAACTCTGAATTCGTTAATTCCAAAAGGCTTGATTTATTATCCACAAATCCTGCTACTTGCTCCACTAAAAAAGGCGTTCTTGTTATCGATGATTCTTCATGCAAAAAATGGGGGACCAATACTCAAGGCGCTAAACCTCAATATTCTTCTGTTGAGGATAAAACCATTAACTGCAATGTCGTGGTTACTTCTGCCTATTGCGATAACAAAAAGCGTTATCCTATCAACCTCAAACCATATATTCCAAAAGACGATCCATTATGCACTTCTCTTGAAGTAATTTTTCAAAGCAAATTAAACTTAGCTGCTGATTTAATTGACCATGCTATTAAACATGATATTAATTTTTCCGATATTGTCTTTGACAGCTGGTATTTCTGCAATGACCTCGTCAAATACATTATGTCTTTAAAAAAATATTGGATTTCCGAAGCTCAAGCCGATAGACGGATTTCTTACCGCCGCCAATGGGTTCGCGCAGATGAGCTCGTTAAACTCATCCCTTCCTCTAAATTCAACAGGAAGGTAACGCTTACTCATTCCAACGGCAAGTCTTCTTCTTTCCTTGTCTATGGCTTTAAGACTTTTCTTAAAGGTTTTGATAAACCTTTATTCGTTGTTGTCGCTGTAGGGAAATGGGACTCTCATGACCCCAAAAATGTCCATATCTTTGTTACTAACCATCTTACTTTATATCCTGAGGACGTAGTTAAAAGATATGCGCTTCGCTGGGGCATTGAGTGTATCTTTAAAGACCTCAAAGAATTTGTTGCTTTTGATAATTATCAGGTTAGGTCTATTAAAGCCATTTCTCATCATTGGCACCTTTGCGTTCTTGCTTATACTTTCTTACTTTGGGGCAAGATTACTTCAGGTCTGTCTCATCGCCTTAAAAACAAACGATTAAAAACTCTTGGTGATGCCTTAAGAGCCATTCGTTCTCTTTCTTCTGTTGAGGCTCTTAATTGGGCTAATTCAAATCAGCAAGCTTTTGCAAAGGTTATTAACATAGAACCAAAATTTATGTTAGCCGCTTGAGCATATTTTAACAAAGGACTGATATCATAATAAAATTACAAGATAAATCCTTATTCAATGCTTCTGAATCTGTTATTATTTG
>CAZZIA010000101.1:0-1769 GCA_964654075.1 uncultured archaeon
CAGGAACAATTGTTCGTGATTAAATGATTGATTTTTTAATTTTCTTTGTATCTTTAGCGGTATTAGTAAAATCTAGTGAAACAGTAATAGAAAAATCAATAGACATTGCCAGAATCCTTAAAATTTCAACTTTCGCAGTTGGCTTCATAATCCTAGCCATTGCTACGTCATTACCTGAGTTAATGGTTTCAGTTATTGCCGCATTTCAGGGAAACATGAGCATTGCGATTGGAAATGTCATTGGTTCAAATATTGCAGATATTTGCTTAGTGCTAAGTATAACGACTTTTTTTGGAATAGTGTGGGTTTCAAGAAAGTGGGTTGTTGAAAATTCATTAATTTTATGGATTATTTCATTACTACCTTTTGCATTAATGAATATTACCCAGTTTACTAGGAGGATTGGTTTTCTGCTTCTAATGCTTTTCTTTTTTTATTGCACTGCTTTAATTAAGCCAACAAAAGCGTATAAGGGGTGGGAGGAGCCAACGCTTCCGCATGTTTTAAAGACATATGTTTTGTTTTATGTTGGAATAATTTTGATAATAGTTTCAGCCCAGTATGTTGTTGGCTCAGGTACAAGGATTGCTGAACTTTTAGGGGTGCCTCAGAGCTTTATTGGCTTAACTTTGATTGCAGTTGGCACCTCTCTGCCGGAACTAGCAGTTAATCTTAGTGCAATAAGAAAAAGACAGGCCGGCCTAGCATTAGGAAATATTCTTGGAAGCTGCATTACAAATTTGACCCTTGTCTTAGGAGCAGCAGCAGTTGTTAATCCTCTTGCAATTAATATGTCTTTTTTTAATACTTCTTCAGCTTTCTTGGTGTTTGCAAGTATTTTTCTGTACTACATTTTAAAAAAATATTCTAAGATTGAAAAGAAGCATGCAGTGCTACTGTTTTTAATTTACTGCGTTTTCCTGGCAGTTGAGGTATTAAAGATTTAAACTAAAACTTTTTTTTCCAAATGAGTTTACTGAGCTCTATAGCTAGAAAGGCTATTACTACGGTTATTATAATCTTAGTCCAGTCAATAATGTTTAATGGTACTGTGTTGAAAAAAGGCTGAAGGAAGGACAGGTAAATGACGGCACATTGCATGCTTATGGATGCAATAATTGCTATTGTCAGCCACTTATTTGAGAAAAATCCAGTTGAATCTTTATATGTTAACACTGTGACTATTTGAAACATAACTAAAGTAGTGAAAGCAATGGTTTGCGCTTTAATTAGTTCAACTGAATAAAATAAGAACAATGCAGATACTGCCATAAGTATGCCAAAAATAAGAACGCCCGTCATTGTTTTTTTGTTTAATATGCCTTCCTTTGGATTACGCGGCTTTTGATGCATTAAGTTTTTTTCAAACGGTTCAACGCCGAGCGCTAGTGCCAGCACACCGTCTGTTATTAAGTTCATCCACAGAATTTGAATAGTAGTAAGCGGAAGAAAGACAGGACTTATCATGACCGCAGCGGCCATTGTCAGTACTTCTCCACTGTTGCATGAGAGCAAGTATGTAACGAATTTTTTTATGTTTGCATAAATGCCTCTGCCTTCTTCAACTGCCCGTACAATTGTCGCAAAGTTGTTGTCAGATAAAACAATATCTGAGGCTTCTCTTGCTACATCTGTTCCACCCACACCCATTGCTATTCCTATGTGGGCTTCTTTAAGTGCAGGTGCATCGTTTATTCCGTCGCCAGTCATTGCAACAACATGTCCTTTTTTTCCTAATGCTTTAATTATTCTTATCTTGTGCTGGGGTG
>CAZZIA010000102.1:0-1750 GCA_964654075.1 uncultured archaeon
TTTTATGCCGTGTTATACGCAGTGCCGTGCCAATCCTATCACCCTCTCTTCTGAGATAGCGCATAATCACAGTGATCTACCAATGGACACTTTTCACAATCTGGGTTTCCGGGTTTGCAGACAAGAGCAGTTATATCCAGAATACCCATGGTTGCCCTGCCGTGGTCCCTTGCTGATGCATAAATTTTAGCTATTTCTATAACATGTTTATCCCTGCGTCCCTCGCAGTAAAAAGACCGGCGACATTCTCATTAGCCAATGAAAATATTATTTTGATGAAACTCTATAAATTCCTTATCGGGAAGAAATTTATCAGGTAACCTTATTTCGACACCCTGGTATGGAAGGAATCCTCTTTGAATTGCTACTTCATTAGAAAGTCTTTTAATGGTTGTAGAAAGCACTAACTTGTAGTCATCATTAATCGTGATTAAACCTTTGTCAAAGGCTTTGTCGTGTAAAACACACATGCAAATTCCATTTCTTGGATTCAAACGAAGGGAAATATTAACGGACCACGGGATAATGTGACTGGCTACCAATAAATTCACCTCAGGCAAAGAGCATATTGTGCATCTATTTCTATAACTTGCAAGTATCATCTCACGAAAGAAATTTTGATTTATTCTAACTTTAACAACTGACTCTTTTTCTTTGCCTTCAGGAAGATCTTTTTCAAACTTTGATAAGAGATCATAATGTTTTAGCCCTTTAAACTTAGCGAGTGCAATTTCACTTTGATATGCAAGTTCCTCCCAATTTTGATTGAATTCATTCCAGATTTTTTCTTCAAGCTTGCTACCATGCCGCATTCCCTTTATTCCACGTTTTTGGTGGAGAGGATCAAGTCTCGCAAAATTACATAATTTAAGTGCAACTGCGCTTGGTGTTCGTCCGAGAATCTCAGCAAGTTCAATTACTTCCTTATTATTTCTGTGGTACTGGCCAAATGGAAGTTTGCAGTATAGATTAAAGGCAACTATGAGTTCTTGCTCTGACCAATTTTCTCTTTCTTGTATAACCCTCATTTTTTTCTTTGAAAAAATGCAATGACGTCAAATCATATATGTTTCTATCCCACATTCAATCCAAAACAGCCGGCATAAAATGTCTATTGCACAGAATTTACTATTTTTGCTCATTTTTTCTCAACTCTGTGAAATTTTTCCAGCCGTTCAAGTAATTCTTCTGTAGAAAAAATTGTGGCATCTTTTTTCAAATTCTTTATGGATTGCTTTCGTGAGAGGTCTTAACCAGTTCTGTCTCGCGGAAACATTATCCTTCAAGGCTTTAGGGGAGCATTTTCTTATTAATTCTGAAACCGGACCAACTTTATTTTTCTTGGTCAATCCCCATCTCATATTTGCCTGATTTAATATCCATTCTTTTGGCATTACTTCACCATCCTTTCCGATAAAAATTTTGACTTGTATTTATAATCAAACGCAGTATCTACCTCAGCCAAACCATTTTTAATCAAATGAGCATTTAAAAAAGTCTTGTTCTGTAAATAAAGATAGCAAAGTAAGTGACTTTTCTCATTATATTTTATATTGTCAAATCTTAAGTATACTTTTTGCCCGCGAGTTTTCTCTCTTAAAAATTCAATTGCCTCTCCATTTTTTTCAGGTTTTTCTTTCACTCCCAATAATCTAACTTTTAGGCCGTTGTTCAGTACCAATATCTCTGGGCTGAGTATTTCTTTCACAGAATAATAATCCTCTCTTTCATAATAAGAGTTATCAACCCT
>CAZZIA010000103.1:0-1722 GCA_964654075.1 uncultured archaeon
AGGAAAAAACTTAGAATAACAATCCCAGATGTAATAGAAAAAATAGAACAACAAACAAGTGGGATGCTTGTGAAAGAGGATTGGTATCCTGTCCCAACTGTTACAGCTATAACACACTTTATAGAAGCCTTCACAGGAAAACCTCAATATGAGTTCACAGCACATTTTGCATGCGGAATGGCCACTTATTTGTTTAAAGATGGTAGCAAGATAATCCCGATTACAAGATTTGTTGATGTTGAAGGTCTGATGGAGTATCTAAATGAAAGCGCCAAAGAAATTCAAAATGGTAAAAGCAAATATTTGATTGGAGCAAGAATGTTGTTCAAGCTTGGAAGTTTCATAGATAAAAACAAACAACCAAACGGGTTGAACCTTGGTAGAATTTTGTACGGTGTTTTAAGAAAAAAAGATTATACATCCCTTAGGAAGTTTCATCATAAAAGCCTTTTTGTTGGAATGATGCATTTTCAGGACCTTTATAATTATGATATAGAAAGGGTAAAAAGATGTTGTATACATTATGCAACTCCTGATGGCAAAGTTGTTCCATTTTGTGCATTTAATGTAATCCCACAATGGTATCGCGATAAAATACAAAAGAAATATTCTCTTTCAATTAAAGGGTGGGAAAGAAAAACAGGAAAAAAGCTAAAGGACGATTTGTATATCAGAAAAGTTTAAAATATGAATTAACTAATTCTATCATATGGGAATACAAATTTCAGATATTTTACCAAAGCAGGAAATAGAGCTAAACCAGCTTTTAGGTAAAAGGATAGCTGTAGATGCATTTTTATGGCTCCACCAATTTTTGAGTATAATTAGGCAGCCAGATGGCACACCGTTAATGGATTCTAAAGGAAGAGTGACATCGCATCTTTCAGGAGTTTTTTACAGATCAGCAAAACTTCTAGAAAAAGGAATACGACTTGTTTGGGTTTTTGATGGTCCTAAGCCAAAATTTAAAGAAGTAACTACAGTCAAACGAGCAGCGCTTAGAGAACAAGCAAAGACAAAATGGCAACAAGCCTTGGAAGCTGGAAAGCTTGCAGAGGCAAGGACAGCTGCTCAAGCAACTCTTGGCGTAACAGAAGAGATAATTAACCAATCTAAGGAGTTACTTGACTATATGGGCATACCTGTGGTTCAAGCGCCTTCAGAAGGTGAGGCACAATGTGCATACATGACTAAAGAAAAGTTAGCATATGCTACAGCAAGTCAGGATACAGATAGTCTTTTGTTCGGCACACCAATGCTCGTAAGAAATTTATCTATAACTGGCAAAAGAAAATTACCAAGGCAAGAAACTTATATAGAAGTTAAACCTGAGCTAATCGAGCTGGATAAAGTGCTAAGAGAACTAGGCATAAACAGGGGGCAGCTTATTGTTCTTGGAATGCTAGTTGGCACAGATTATAATCCAGGTATTAAGGGAATTGGGCCAAAGAGGGCATTAGAGCTTGTAAAAAAGGAAAAAACACTAAATAATATTCTGAAGAAAATAGAGTGGAATTGTGAAACTCCAGCTGAGCAGATATATGATTTTTTTCAGAATCCACCAATTGATAAAAAAGTTAAAATAAAATTTAGCGAACCACAGCCAGAAAAAATTTTAAATTTTATGGTTAATGAATTTGAATTTTCTCAGGAACGTGTTGAGAAAGTAATAAAAACTTTGCAAGAAAGCAAGATAAGGCAAACCTCCTTAGAAAGTTGGTT
>CAZZIA010000104.1:0-1720 GCA_964654075.1 uncultured archaeon
AAAATATGATAGTAAATGGTTTGCTCTATGTAGCTCTGCCCGAATAGCGACAGACAAAGCAGGAATAGGATGAGTTTAGAAGCAAAGGTAAGGAAGAAGAATTTATTAAATTTTACTTTTCTTGTGCGTAACAACAATATCAAAAACGGGAGATATAACAAAGCTATGTATCTGAAAAAGATAGCAAGTGCAAATATAATTGCGGCGGAAAACTCGCTCTTTTCGCTGGTGCTGTGCTTGGTTAAAATGTAAATAGAAAGTAGAACTAAAAGCGTTGTCTCCCACATACCATACCCCATTGTAGAGAATGATATGAAAGCCGGGGTCACAAGAAAAATAAAGGGCGATATAAGGGATGGTAAAAAGGCAGGTTTTTCATTTGACCCCATGCTTAATTCTTTTGATATCAAATAGACGAGCAATACGCATAAAGATGCTGATAATAGTGAAACAGCTTTTGCTGCCCAAAAACTGGCTCCAAAAATTCTGAAGACGAAAGCAAGCACATACAACTGCAAAGGAGGGTGCGCAAAAAAGAAATCTCTATACGGCACAGCTCCGCCCAAAGCATATTTTCCTGCATTGAAGTAAAATGTTTCGTCAGAAAAGGTTGGATGGATAAAGGCCAGTCTAATCAAAACAAAAGCTAAAATTATAACTATCAATATGAAATATAGCCTCTTCTGTACAATCTTTCTCATATTCATCTTACCAAATTTAAGGCATTTTTAGTTCCTTCAGCCATATCAAAGATACGATTGTAAACAATGGAACTTCTAAAAGCTCTATAAGCAAGTTCTATAAAACGATATAAAACTAGTTGGTTAAATAGTTCTTGTGAGATTGGAAAGCATAATAGAAGAAATAAAGGAAATAGTGAAATATAAGGACACTATAAAGATTCTTACTATAAGCGATTTGAAGTTGAAGTACTCTTCGTCTACTCTTGGTTTTCTTTGGTCGATACTAGAACCCCTTTTATTGATAGCTGTTTATTCTTTAGTTTTCCCTTTGATACTCCATGTGAAATTTTACGACTGGGTACTATTTTTCCTTGCCGGCTTTATACCTTTCAGGTTTTTTGATAGGGGGGTGAAATCCGCAACCAAATCCCTTGTTAAGAGTAGGGACATCCTTAATCGGGTCAACATACCGAGCGTTATAATGCCCATATCCATGACTCTCTCAGACTCAATATCCTTCTTCTTGGAATCGATATTGTTTTTCGGTATAATAATGATTGCGGGCGTCAGACCTACTGCTTTTCTGTTGTTTTTTCCAATACTTTACTTGGTCGAATTGTTTTTGATTTTGGGCATAGGTCTTTATCTGTGCACATATTATGTGAAACTTAGAGATTTGGATTATATATTGAATGTCATATTCCAAGCTCTGATGTTTCTTACACCATTGGTGTATACGATAGAATTTATACCGGCGATATACAGGAGAGTATATCTCTTAAACCCATTAGCAAGACTGATACTTGTATATCAAAGCGTGGCACTTTACACAACTAAATCTTTTGTTGAATATATACCAATAGTCGAAAATATAATTCTATTACTTATATTTTCAGTGGTAATTTTAATTATCGGGTTCCTGTGTTTTGTAAGTCGAAAATCTGTGTTTAAGAGCGAATTGTAAAGAAAATCAATAGAGAGTTGTAAATGCTGGAGGACTGAAATTAAACTACGTGTAAACTACCCACAGCTAAAGC
>CAZZIA010000105.1:0-1662 GCA_964654075.1 uncultured archaeon
AAGCCCGATAAAACTATGACTTTGGGAGTAGCTCTTTATACTTTTTAGCTTTTTCAGCCTTGGTCATCAAAACATAACGAGGAGAAGGCGAAGGAAGCGTTATTAACTCAACATGAGGATGGTCTTTAACTATATCCTTGAAACGCTTTCTAAACTCCTTTTCAACAAAGCGACTGGTAAAAAAGATTTTAGTTATTGGATTGTTTTTTAAGATTTTGGCGATATCTTCTAACGCATAAACAATATTTGTTAGATTTTTGTCAAGATTGCTACTCTTTTTCCTTTCGCACTGGTAAATAAGGTCAGCCAAGGCTACGCCTAATTTGGTAAATAGCTTTTGCATCTCTCCCCTAGTTTGTAATCTGGTTCCATAAATTTCTTCTAATATTGGCCAAAACTGATTTCTTCCGCCATTTGAGTAGAACCAAGTATAAACTTCTTTTTTCTTATCATCATAGGCCTCCTTGGTAGTGAAACTTCCCAAAATTAAGTATTTTGCTTTTGGAGGAGCAAATGCCCCAAAAGGGTGTATTTCAATCATAATTGTTTATATCTTGGGTCTAATATTGTTGCTATCAGAAAGAAAATAAAGAGAAAAACTATTGCTATCACAACATATTTTTCTAGTTTTGAGAATTTTTTTCTTTTCCAAACAATAGGGATAGAAATTAGCAAAAAGGCTTCAGCTATAAAAGATAATCCACCCAAGCCATAAAGATATAATTTTTGTGCAACCGTAGGTAGATTTGATAAATCCTCTATTACATCACCAAAAATATCCAGCGGTGTTTGTATTTTAAGAAAATCTTGGGTTATATCTTTCAGAAAATGTATTAAAACGAATAAAAACAGGAAAGGAAGAAAAAATCTCCATTTTTTAAATAATTTGGTCACAGTTCATTTTATCAGTTATGATGTGTTTAGTTTAAGTTTTTTGCTACAATACCATTAGATTGATATGAAACTATTATTAACATCAGAAGGATTAAGTAACAAAACGATTGTTAAAGCCTTTTCTAATTTGGTCGGTTTGCCTAATAATAAAGTCCACATTGCATTTATTCCAACCGCTTCAAATGTGGAAGAAGAAGATAAAGGGTGGCTGATTGACGACTACCATAATCTGAAAAAAGAAAACTATGGGTGTCTTGATATTGTTGATATTTCTGCTTTACCAAAAGATATTTGGTTACCTAGAATTAAACAAGCAAATGTTATTTTTGTCGGAGGCGGAAATACATTTTATTTAATGTCTTGGTTGAAAAAATCAGGTTTAGATAAAATTTTGCCAGAACTATTAAAGACCAGAGTTTATGTTGGTATTAGTGCTGGAAGTATGGTTGCAACAGTAAATTTGCGGATGAGCACCTCTCAGAAGTCCTATTCAGAAAAAGTTTATCCACTAATAAATGACGAAGGATTGGGCTTTGTTAATTTCCACATAAGGCCACATCTTAATTCAGAATTTTTTCCTAAAGTAACAATTGAGTATCTTCAAGAGGAAGCAAAAAAAATACCAGAATCAATTTATGCAATAGATGACGATTCTGCAGTCTTGATTAATGATAATAAAGTTGAAGTTATCTCAGAGGGCAAATGGAAAAAATTCAACTAAAAAATATGAGCAAACTTCCTGAAATAATAAATCCAGAATATCACGAA
>CAZZIA010000106.1:0-1661 GCA_964654075.1 uncultured archaeon
TCTATATGAGCAAAAAATCAGCAATTTCACTTAACATCGGAATTTAACGAAGTTTTGCGAACAGAGCTGAGTTAGTGAATGAAATGAGCTAACTCCTCGTGAGCAAAATTTGGGAAATCGAAGTGCAACGAGATTTCCGTTAAATTCCTGTTAGCCGACCCGAGGGCTTTAGCCCGAGAATGCAATGTGGTCGAGGAGCGAAGCGACGAAGAAGTTTTCTTACTGCCAAAAATCAGATAGGTGCCGTAGTTTTTACTTACTTTATTATTAATTTCTGCGAAGCAGAGTAAATGTCCGTAGGACAAGAGAGGGGGCTGTTTTTGGTTCTTTTTCTGAAAAAGAACATCTTTGCCTTTTATAAACAGTAAATTATATATAAACGATATAATATTTTATCATATTATGAGTATTGAAGATTATATTAAAGGAAGATATCAATTGCATATTTTAGTGTGTTTGGAATATGCCATTTTTTAATGATGGAGCAAATCCAATTTTATTATTATGTTTAATGAAAAATTTAAACTAAATTAAAATGGAAAAAGAAGTATTGGAAATAAATAATCCCCGAAAGCAGACAGATGAACAATGTTTACCCTGCGCTTTATATGTAACTATATTAAATCAATTCAAAAAGGATAAAAGAGTTAACTTAAAACACATTACTTATAGAAACATCAGAAGTTGGATAGATTATAACCCAAACAGTATTGCAAAACGAATGGCTAAATTAAATGGGAGAGATCTGCGTTTGCTCAAAGAAATATATCATGGAGTTTTTGAATTAGACAAATTTCATATAAAACTAAACCAAAATTTACAAACAACAAATACTATTCTGCGTTTTAAAGTAGATTTTTCATTGGATGATATAAGATCAATGATTAGAAGTAAGGTTTATCCAATTTTACTTATCAATCCAATGTATATTAATGAGAGTATAGTGACTAACCCCTATAAAATTAAAGTAAGGGGAGAAGACCCAAATTATCTTCATGCAGTAGTTGTACATGGTTTTGATTCGGAACATTTTTATATATATGATCCTGATCTTATCTATAACCATAAAAAAGAGGTATTGAATTTGAAAAACATAAGAATCAAAACCCCTCATCATGTTCTAAGTAGGTTCGCAAGCATATTTTTAAATAGGGCTTATTGGTTTGAACCAATAGAAAAGAGTGAGAAGAAATTACTTAATCAATGGTTAACATAAAAATGGAACAAGAACTAATATTAAAAAAAGCAAAAGAAACAGTCATAAAGAAATATTGGAATGGAATTAGTTTAAGTAAAGATATGACTGAATTGAAGAATGAGATACAAATATATTTGGACTTTTTAGTTCCTAAAAGGGTTTTTGACCAAGAATTGAATACAGAGTTTGTTTATTTTATTAAATTAAGAAATGTAGGTCTTATCAAGCTTGATAACAAAGGGAGTTTAATGAATTATTCTGATTCCAAAGAAATCTTATATAATGCTCTCGAAAGATATAGAGAATTACATAAATTAAGAGAGAAAATAATAATAAAACTACTTTCTGACCAAATTGTAAGAATTCCTGGAATTCACCAAACTTTGACTCCTCTTAGAATAGTTTTGGATGCATTTTATAGGAAAGATCACCATGCAGATTCATTATCTAAGTCTTTTGACAA
>CAZZIA010000107.1:0-1659 GCA_964654075.1 uncultured archaeon
AGAAACAAACTCAGAGGAGTATCTGAGCCGCGCTATAAGCCAAATCACCCATGGACAAGAACAATTGCGGTTGATCCAGAAAGTTTAGAAAGACTTCCAAAAGGCGAGAAAGGGATTTTAAGATATTATGATTTAGCAAACAGAAGTACAGTATTGGCAGTTCAAACAGACGATATTGGATATGAAATTGGAAATGGATTTGAAATATTAGGTAGAGCAGTGGGAGCAGAGCCCAGAGGATGCTCAATGGCTATCGAAGAACTGATTGAAGCAACCAAAAGTGGTGAGTGATTTGGATGCCATCGAGGCATATTATCTGCCCGGAATTTCTGAGCAAGTTGAGTATACAGAATTAAAATTTGAAAGCAGGGATAAAAAAGTTGAGCTAAAGGTACCAAAACTTACTTCTAAGATAATCAAAGAGGTAGCAACTAGCATAAAAAGTGCTAGGAATAACTATCTGGCAAAAAAATCAACTGATGAAATTGTTGATATAATTGATCAGGTTACTTCTAATTGGAAAAACAATAATTATGATTTAAAAAAGGAAGCTTTGGAAAATCTGCCAACAATTACAAAATATTCAAGACCAATGGTTGAGCTTGCAATTGACGGAATTGTAGGGATGTTTGATAAAGAAAATACTAAAAAAATGCTCGAAGCAGAGCTAGAGGATCCAAAATACCTAGATGAATTTAGGCCTAAAAAAGGTTTTAGGGGTTTGGTAAAGGCATATGGGCCAGAGCTTGTAACAAATATTTTTGCTGGAAATGTTCCAGCTTTGCCTCTTTTAAGTATTAACAGAGATTTGTTAGTAAAATCTGCTACTTTAGGTAAGTCAGCTTCTGAAGAGCCTCTATTTCCAGCGCTTTATGCAAAATCGATAGAAGATGTTGAGCCAGAACTAGCGAAAACAATAGCAATTTGCTATTGGCAAGGCGGTGATAAAGAAATAGAGGATACTGCTTTTGGAGAAGCAGATGCAATTGTAGCTTTTGGAGGAGAGTTATCAATAGGGAATATTAAGAAAAGAGTTCCTGCTGAGAAGAAATTTATTGGCTATGGTCATAAAATGGGTTTTGGGGTTATAGGAAAGGAATATCTGGAAGATGAACAGCGAGCTAAAGAAATAGCTGACAAAGCTGCTGTTGATGTTTCAGCTTATGATCAATGGGGTTGCTTGAGTGCGCAGGTTTTGTATGTTGAGAAAGATGGCAAAATAAATCCTGAGCACTTTACAGATTTACTAGCTGAAGGCATGGAGAAATTTGATAAAAGAATTCCTAGAGGAAAAATTCCCATAGAAGATGCAGGAAAAATTAACCAGCTAAGAGGTGGATATGAAATAAGAGAGCTAGCTGGTGAAGATGTTAAATTGTGTTATTCTGAAAAAAGTACTAACTGGACTGTGATTTATGAAGGAAGCAAGGAGTTTGTCCCTACTTGTGGCAACAGGGTTATTAGGGTTAAACCTATTGATAATATAGATGAAGTGAAAGATTTAGTAAAACCGATTAGCAAATATTTGCAATCAATTGGTGTTGCACTACCAGAAGACAAAATATATAAATTCTCTGATGAAATGGGTAAGTTAGGAGCTGCAAGGATAACGCCAATCGGACAGATGCCAGCTCCACAGCAAGGAATACCACACGACGG
>CAZZIA010000108.1:0-1636 GCA_964654075.1 uncultured archaeon
CCGAAAGTAAAGGTATTGATGAAAACGGCCATAGAATTATCTTTCAGCTATCTGGAAAAACTCAAATCTAAGAGAGTAGAGCATAAAATAGCAGTGCCTGCATAAGATTTGCTAACAACTGTTATCTTAAAGCAATTTTTATAGCTTCCATAATCATTCCTTTTGGTATGTAATCATAACTTCTGCCCCTATAACTAAAAGTCCTGCAGTTCACAGGATGTCCGGTTGATTGACAGCAATCCAAGCAAGCATTTGATTTTAATTTTGAATTTTTATTCACCAGCTTTTCAACATCCCTGCCATTGATCAGAATAGATGGCGAAAAGTGAATTTTTGATTTTGGCAGCTTCCTTTCTTTAAAATCAATCTTCACTTTGGCATTCTTTATTATCTTTCTCAGTTCTTTTAGAGTCAATTCCACAGACCTGTCTGTAGAAATGCATCTTCTACAAGTAATTTTATCATAGTATAGAAACTCTATCTTTAACATACTTCTATAATTGATAGAATTTTATTTAAAACTGCTACTCATACTCGCGCCAAGTATAGCCGCATTTTGTACATCTGAAGAAGCGGGTAGCAGGCTCGTCAGCAGCCCTAGTTTGCTGCATCCACCAAAAAGCTTCCCTATTTTCACATTTAGGACACTGAACCTGCGTCTTTGGTAGAACATCAACCCTTGACTTTTTATCAACAACAAGTATTTCTTTGGTTGGCTTTTGTTCAAAAACAGAAAGTTTGAATTCTTTTTTTAGCTTTGTAACCCCTTTCCAACCGCAAGCTCTGCAAACTAATATAACTTTTTTGCCAGACTTCTTTGGTAACAGCAACCCACCGCATTTTTTACAGAATTCGATGAGAACCACCTTCCATAAATGATAACTTATAATACTTAAAGCTATCGCTACGCTAAACCTAGAAGGCTAAAAAATGTAATTTTTACCCATCCCAAAAGCGGTATTCGCACAACTGCTTTGCCGTGAATTACACTTTTGTCTACAGACCATGGATCTTGGATGAGATTATGATCACCCTTTGTAGTGATTTTTCCATCTGTAATGTTTATCGCTCTGTGTATTATTGGAAAGTTATATGCAAGCACATCAAAAACAATAATATCTCCTATACTTACATTTTCTATACCTTGGACAATTATCATATCGCCTTTGTAAAATGTTGGTACCATTGATTCAGAAAAAACAGCAACAACAGGTGTATCTGTACTTAAACAAATCCCAAGTATAGTATTAAATCCTAGAGCAATTACAAATCCTAGCCCAATATAAATTAAAGTTCCTAGCCAACCCTCAGTTAGCTCATCCCATTTATTTTTTAGCCTTTTTATTTTTTCTCTCATGCTCTCCCCACAGATTCACCAAGTACAATCCCTGTTGCGATTAAATGTGCAACCCGCAGCGGCTCTGGTATTAGGGAATGAATAGTTGCCAGCTTTATTATTTTTTCTGCTTCTTTTATATTAAGTCCAGTACATTGAAAGCAAATCCGCTTTCCATCTAATTTTACCCAGTAAACAGGGCCAGCTGATTCAACAGCCTGCAACCTTTGCTCAGAATTTGGTAAATTTTTTAGTGCTGACTTAAATTTTTCAAAATCTGGCTTTTTCCTGTTTACAACA
>CAZZIA010000109.1:0-1620 GCA_964654075.1 uncultured archaeon
TATGTGCTCAGAAAAAAATTAAAACATTTTGTTAAGAAACTTGGTAAAGTTTCAAAAAATCCAACACCTTTAATATTAATGCCAGCTGAAAAGGATGTTTTTATAAATACAGAGCATATGCATGGCCTGCTGTTAGTCTCGCCAGCCCAAAATTATGTTGACCTGATGTTGGTTGGTGGTAGTGGCGTACGAGTTGCTCTTGAAACTGCAAAGATGTATAATTTGTTAGGTGTTTGAAAATGGACATATACAAAAAATCACTTGGTGTACTGAAAAAAATTGCTGGTGCGCAATCTAGGCTAGCCTTCAGAATTTATTTAATAGGTGGCTGGGCAGTTTGGGTTTATAATCCCTATATGAAATCAAAGGACATCGACATAATCATTGAGGAAAAGGATTTCTGGAAGTTAAAAAAATTCTTATTAGACCTAGGATTCAGAGAAACAGCAAAGGTTCTTGAGAAAAGGGGCTTTGCAGTGATGTGGGACAGCGATAAAATCGATATTGATGTTTACACAAAAAGAATAGGCAAATGGGACATAGAGGAGCTGCTGAAAGACTCTGTTAAAAAGAAAATAAACAGCAAAACAATAGGCATACTATCACCAGGCACGCTTTTTATGCTAAAAGCTTTCACAGCTTTGGAAAGACTTGGCACAGCAAAGGGCGAGAAGGACCTTTCAGATATACTTGCGCTGTTAGATGCCACTTGGAAGGATATAGATTTTGTTAAGGTCAATAAACATGTTGATCTCCAAAGAGTTTTTTCACTTGTTCTTAAGGACTATAAACTGACAACAAGGATTTATCCGCTCAGCCTTGAGCGATATAAAACTATTAAGGCTCATTTGCACAAGATTGGCTTGATGAAGTGAGAATGTACATTCGTAAATCAATTAAAATATATATTTCTGCGCACAAACTTTTGTTAGTGAGAATATGGGTCTTACTCTATATGTTGATGTTTTGGATGAAATTTTAGAAATGGCTCGAACAGCTCGGCGAGCAGGATTTACTGATAGCAGAACTGGAAAATACTATGCTGAGCCAACTGAGGTTGAGATGCTCGGTCTTCTGGCAGGTAAAGATGATGTTGTTAGTAAAGTTTACTGGATACCAACTGAGTGCTGTGAGGTAACAAGAGTTCATTTCAGGAGTGGTGATGCTTTAACTATCTGGAATGCTGCTATCGACAACATCAAGGCAAGAGGTGAGCAGCTTCTTGGAATTGTGCACAAGCACGTCTTTCCACTCGTTCCAGAGGAAATACATCCTGCGGTTGGTGGCGGACTGTTTGCACCATCGAAAAGAGATATTGCAGTATTTTTTGCATTCGTTGATAAAATATTAATGGTTGATAGTGCTGGTAATTACATCATTTGGGGAGCAATGGAAGGCAGATATTATTCACGTGAGCCTGAAGTCATTCTTAGACCAGAAGAAATTAAAGCGATAAAAGCAGACGTCTACAAAGTAATAGAGAAGTTGGCTGCAAAGTTTGGCGTACCTAAAAAGTACTATAGATTGCCAGAAATTGTAGTAACAGAACTTTCATACAGAGGACCAACAGGCTTCCTTCCTATGATTAACAGAATAGTAATAGGCCCCGAATACTTTGGA
>CAZZIA010000110.1:0-1577 GCA_964654075.1 uncultured archaeon
AATAATTGGAACAGTTAATATTAAACCTATTATGATAATAAATAATTTTCTTTTTATATGTTTTTCAGTTTCTTTTTCTTCTACTTTATAGCCAATATCTTCAATACTCTGCTTTATTTTTTCCATGCTTATTATTTTGGGTTCAAACTCAACTATTGCTTTCTCTGACGCAAAATTAACGCTTACACTAGTGATTCCTTTCAATTTTTTGAGGGTTGACTCTATTTTTTGCGCGCATGAAGCACAGTGCATGCCTGAAATTGAAATTATTGTTTTTTTCATTACAATCACGTTTAATACGCTTTTTTAGTTTACACTTATTTTTAATTAAACTTTGGGGGTTAATTAAACTTTTTTGTTTATCCTCCGCAACAACCTTTTCCGCCGCATCCACCGCCACAGCCACAAGAAGTTCTTCTACTTATCGATTTATTCGTTGTCTGCAGTGCAGATGATCCACTAATTGCAGATGATTCATCAATAACTGTAGCTTTATAAGTGTTAAAGACGTCTAATGAGAGTATTTTCTGTTTTGATGTTTTCGTAGAATCATATTTTACGTCAAAAATATTAGGAAAACTAAATTGTACGCCTTGGACTCCTTTTATTGTCCTAAGTTCTCCTGAAATTAACGGAGCATGGCCTGGACATGGAATATCAACTTGTAATGTTATAGAAGACAAATTAGTAGAATACAGGTCAGTTCCGATACCTATGGCGGCTCCTGTTATTGACGGGGGAGTTACGTTTGCTAGAAGTGGAAAGATTACCATGAAAAGCAGGAGGTTGATTCCTGTAGTTGAACCATACATGGTTAAAAGATATTTCTTTTTCCTTTTTATTCCAGCTAGTGACAGAAGACCGTTTTTTCGCAGGTATATTGCTGAAGAGATTGTTGCAAATACAAAAGACAGCAAAAAAAGTATGTGGAAAAAATACGGATTCATTAAGAGAGGTTTAAAAAATTCGGTGGCAACTGTTACGCCTAACACTGAACTAATAATGAAGGCCATACAACCTATGTGTGGAACTAATCCATAAACTAAGCCTTGTAAAAAACCTCTGTTTTTTTTCCGTTCATTAATTTTTTTATCATTATCAGTAAAGTAACCTAAAGAGTTGATTTCTGATTTAATTTTATCTAAGTTAATCTTCTGCGGATGAAAGCGAATAAATGCCTTATTTTCAACTAGGCTTACTTTTATGGTTTCTATTCCTTTTAATGCCTTTACTTTTGCTTCAATAGTATCCGCACAACTCTTACAATGCATTCCTTTAATGCTTATACTTTCTTCTGATAATTCTTGTAATCTTATACTGTTTGGGTTTTCCATACTAGAATTGAATTTTGAAACAGCTTATAAATAATTCTGTGAAACTAGTTTCAATGCTTTAGTATAACAACGTTAGTCATACCTCTCCTTTTTCTCTCGATCAATCCTTTGCCTTCAAGTTTGTCAAGAATCCTTGTAATTTTGACTTTGCTGAATTTTGTTTTGTTAACCAAATCTGATTGAAATATTGTCCCTTCAGCTTCTATTAGTTTTTCAAAAACCTGTTTTTCATCATTAGCTAAA
>CAZZIA010000111.1:0-1543 GCA_964654075.1 uncultured archaeon
TCAGGCCAAAAATCAAATTAACTGCAAAAGCTGGTGAAAGTCCCCCCCTCGGCGTAGGAGTATCATGGCGCAAAACCTAACAAAAAGTTTTGTTGCTTTTGTTACTCCGTTTATATATCTGCTATTTCTTACATAAACTAAAATGAATGAACAAAAGCTAAATATATACCCTGGCAGGGAAAAAAATTATGAGATGGAGTTAAGCCGCTTGGATAGTAGCAAGATAAGTCCAAGAAACAAGGAACTTATAGCCAAGTACCATAACTATCTTTTTTCTACTGGTTGTGGAATATTGAGAGTATCTAAAGTTTCAAGCCAGATGAGAAGGATATGCCCAAAGTTAAAGAAAGACCTTGATAAGTTGAATAAGTCTGACATAATGGATTTGATTGCCCTTTACAGCAAGGATAACAGTCTTTCTGATGCAACTAAAGCTGATTATAGAAGGGCCTTAAAGCAATTTTACAGATGGTTCAGGGAGGAGGATTCAAGGCTGGAATCTTCTGATCCTAATATCCGGGCAGATTCACAGAAGTTCTATAAATTCCTTGAAAATGAAGTTAAGACCAGCTATAAGAAAAAAGAAGCGGATCCAAATACCATCATATCAGATGAAGATTGTATAAAGATAGTTGAAAAGGGCTGCAGAACTGCCAGAGAAAAGGCATTTATTTCCCTACTTCATGAGTCTGGATGCAGGGTAGGAGAATTTCTAAATATCAGGATTGGAGATATTCAAGTTAAGGATAGCTATGCAGAGATTAGGGTTGATGGCAAAACAGGGAAAAGGACAATATTTATTGCAAAATCTATACCTAATTTAATTAGATTTCTCGAAGTGCATCCCTATAAGAATAATAATCAAAGCTATTTATGGCTAAGTGAAGCAAACCATAATCAGAATGAACCTTTATTGTATAAAGGATCACAAAGGCTTATTGACAGATGCTTTGAGCGTTCAGGTATTAATAAGAAACATAATCTTCACTGGTTCAGGCATAGCAGGGCAACTATTCTTGCTCCTAAAATAACAGAAGCCATGCTCTGCAAGTATATGGGTTGGTCTATTGGCTCAGAACAGGTAAGGGTTTATTCTCATTTGTCGGTTAAGCAGCTGGAAGATGTTATGCTCAGCCTTAATGGAATAAAGCCAAAAGAAGATGAATCTGATAAGCCAATAAAGTGTATATGTGGTGCTTTAAATAATCCAAATGAAAGGTATTGCTTTAAATGTTTCAAGCCACTAAAAGTAGAGACGGTTATCCAGGATCAGGAAATTGTGAATTCAGAAATAAATAAAACAGTGCAGTTTATGATGGAAATGGCAAAGAATCCGGACATGATGAGAGCTTTTGAAGAATTTAAGAATAATAGATTGAATAATTAACAAATCAAAAATTACTCATCTCTAAAGAAATTAATTCATATATTTTTAATATCTCTTTTTTAGTTAATGTTATTTCCAAGATCCTGAGTGTGAGGTATGATAAATGAGTCAGCGTATTATCAATATTAGGGTAACTCAGAGGCAATATGATCTTAT
>CAZZIA010000112.1:0-1529 GCA_964654075.1 uncultured archaeon
ATGCAATAACGCTGGAATAACTGTTAAAATGATTACAGGAGATAATAAGGATACTGCTATTTCAATATCTAAGGAAGTGGGCCTTTCTGGAAAAGTTATGGAAGGCTATGAGCTTGATCTCTTAAGTGATAAAGAATTGAAAGAAATTGTTAAAGAAATTTCAATATTTGCAAGGGTAAACCCTGAACATAAACTCCGAATAGTAACTGCACTCAAAGAATGCGGAGAAGTTGTTGCAATGACTGGAGATGGAGTTAATGATGCTCCTTCATTAAAGACTGCACACGTAGGAATAGCAATGGGCATCAAAGGCACAGATGTTTCAAGATCGGTTGCAGATCTTACTCTTAAAGATGATAATTTTGCCACAATTGTCACAGCTATAAGAGAAGGAAGAACAATCTTCAAAAATATAAGGAAATTTATAGGATATCAATTATCTTGCAATTATGCAGAACTTGCGATAATTTTAACAGGTGTATTGCTTGCTCCACTTTTAGGATGGCAAATCCCTCTTCTTTTGGCGCTTCAAATATTATTTATGAATCTTATTACTGATGATCTTCCTGCAATAACTCTTGCACTCACACCTTCTTCAAAAGATATAATGGATGAAAAACCCAGAAATAACAGGAGCATTTTGAACAAATCTATCATAACTTTTATGGTATTGGCAGGCTTGACAATGGCTTTGTTTACTCTGTTAGTTTATTATGTCTCATTCAACATACTGCACCACGACCATGTTTATTCAAGGACAGTTGCTTTATTGACTCTAATCTTTTTAGAGTTAGGGGGGGCATATAGCTTCCTTTCATTTAGAAGGTTAGTCTTGCCACAATCATTCAAGGCAAATATCTATCTATTTTATGCCTCTCTGCTCTCTGTAATTGCAACCGTGCTGATAATATATACTCCTCTAAACAAAGTTTTTGAGACTATTCCTTTGGATTTTGAAGGGTGGATTATAGCATTCATCTCATCGATATTTTTAGTCTTGATTTTTAATTTTGTTAAATTTTTGAATAACAAAAATGATTGGTTAAACTTTGATATTTAACTTAGCAAAAATGATCCCTAAACAAGGAAAAAAAGAGTCTTTTTGGAAAGTCCACAATATAGTGATAGTTATAGTAAGAATAATACTCTTAGTAGCTCTTGCAAGTTCAGCAATATATAGGGAATGGATAATCGTTTTTATCTCAGCTTTGGCCTTTTTGTTGACTTATTCAGTAAGATTTCTTGAGAATAAGTACAAAATAAAAATACCTGCGAAATTCGAGATAGCCTTGATTCTTTTTATCTTTGCATCAATATTTCTCGGGGAAGCAAAAGGGTATTATACTAAATTTTGGTGGTGGGACTTGATATTGCATTCTGGTGCAGCTATAGCTCTAAGCCTCATAGGCTTCATAATACTCTATGGACTATATGAAAGCAAGAAAATAGGTAAAAGCCCCTTGATAGTTGCTATATTCGCTTTCTTTTTTGCATTAGGAGTGGGAGCATTATGGGAGATTTTTGAATTT